>JAGNNV010000029.1:19489-24730 GCA_017990495.1 Vicinamibacteria bacterium | reverse complement strand
CCGCGGCAACTCGCGATCCCCGGCCTCGAGCCCGAGGACGAAGAGCCGGCGCCGCACTAGGAGTCTGCGCGGCAGAGGCGGGAGCAGACTCCTATCGGCGTGGGTGCGGCGTCTGGGCCCTAGCGCAGGCCGAATTCACTTCGGCCGGAGCGCGGGGGCTTGGGGGGCTGAGCACATTGCGGCCCCCCAACTCAGAGAGGAAGCTAGTCGACGGTGAGGACGATCTTACCGATCGCGTTTCCTTCTTCGAGTTGGGCGTGCGCGCGCCCCGCCGCCTCGATGGGGAAGGTCATGTGCACCACCGGCCGCACCGCCCCGGTTTCCATGTGGGGCACCACCTTCTCCTGGATGGCCCGGGCAATGCGGGCCTTCTCGAAGTCGGGCCTTGTGCGCAGGGTCGAGCCCGTGAGGATCAGCCGCTTCTGCATGATCATGGCCAGGTTGATCTCGGCCTTGGTTCCGAGGATGGTGGCGATCTGGATGAGCCGGCCCTCGAAGGCTAGGGTCTGCAGGTTGCGGTTGGTGGCGTCGCCGCCCAGTATGTCGAGAATGACGTCCACTCCGCGCCCCTCGGTCAGTTCCTTCATTTCGGGAACAAAATCCTGGGTGGTGGAATCCATGCAGCGGATGGCCCCGAGCGCCTCGACGGCCGCGCATTTCCGCGGGCCGCGTGCCGTAGCGTAGGGCTTGCCGCCCAGTGCCTTCACCATCTGAATGGCCGCGGTGCCGATGCCGCTGCCCCCGCCGTGGACGAGAAAGGTCTCTCCCGACTGGAGGTGCGCGCTCTCGAAGACGTTCGCCCAGACCGTGAAGAACGTCTCGGGCACCGCGGCCGCGTCGATGGTCGAGAACCCCTGGGGAATCCTGAGGCAGGAACCCGAGGGCGCAGCGCAGTATTCGGCATAGCCCCCACCCGCCACCAGGGCCATCACCAGATCGCCCTCCTGCAGGTTTGCAACCTCCGCGCCGATCGCCACCACCTTGCCCGCCACTTCGAGACCGGGGATGTCGGTGACGCCGGTGGGCGGCGCGTACTTTCCTTCACGCTGCAGGATATCGGGCCGATTCACGCCGGCGGCGGAGACCCGGATCAGAACGTCGGAGGCTCCGATCTTGGGGATTTCGCGTTCCACCAGATGCAGGGCATCCGGTCCTCCGGGGGCGGTGATTTCGATCGCCTTCATATTTCCAGACCGCGCCTCAGCCACGACGTACCTCTTTCTCGATCGCCCGGACCCGCTTGTCGTTACGCACCGCATCCAGCATGGGATCGACTCCCAACACGACCAGCCATGGATCCCGCGCGGAAAGGGCGCGTTCGAGCAAAGCGATCGCACGCGCATTCTCCCCCAAAGCGACCTCGATCGTGGCGAGCCGGTAGGGCGCAAGGCCCGAATGGCTCAAGCGCTCGGTGAGCGCGCGGGCATCCGAAGTCTTTCCCGCGAGCGCGAGGGAGCGGGCCAGATTCGATTCCATGGTCGGCGAGGCCCCCGAATGAAGCACGGCAGCGCGGTGCGCGGCCTCCGCGCGCTCGGACAGGCCGAGGCGATCGCAGGCGAGGCCCAGGGCCCAATGGGCCACCGCGAATTCAGGCTCCAATTCGAGGACTCGGATGAGGGGTTCAAGATCAGGCTCGTACTGCTGCGACAGATAGAGATGGAATCCCGACCCCACCACCGCCTTCAAAGAGATGGGATCGATGGCTGTGGCCTCGCGGGCCGCGGCCAGTGCTTTCAGGGTGTCGCCGTGTAGAGCGTGAAAAAGGGCCGACCACAGGTGAGGTTCGACCCGCGCGGGAGCCAGAGCGCGCGCCTTGTCGAGGGCTGCTCCCGCGGTCGCGAAGTCGAAGCGATCAAAAAGGGCGGAGAAGGCGAGCGACGCCTGAGCGTCCGCGGACTCGGGGGCCGCCGAAACCGCCGCCTGTCCGTGTTCATGGGCGGAGGTGAACACGCTTCGCTCGGCCGTGAATCCGAACAAGCCCTGCATGAGCCGCGTGTCGCAGAGTCCGGAGTGGGCTTCGCCCGAGCCGCTCTCCAGACGAAGAGCGTCTTCGAAGGACACGGACGCCCGCTCGAGTGATGACCTCGTGAACTTGTTCCAGAAGTAACGGCCGCGCAGGACGGCCTCCCGGGACTGTCGCTGCGTCTCGGTGCGCTGGACCTCGGGAGCCGATTCCTTGAGCAGCCGGTAGCCGCGCTTCGGGATGGTCTCGATGGGCGCATCGGCGCCGAGGACCTTCCGGAGCAGGGCGACATGGACGGTGAGATTGCCTTCCTCCACGATGCTGTCGGGCCACACCGCCTTCATCAGCTCGTCCTTGGTGACGATCTCTCCGCGGCGCAGGAGGAGGGCGTGCAGAACCTCCACCGTCTTCATGGGAACCCGCGCCATCTCGCCCTCGCGCAGCAGGATCATGGTCCGGGCGTCAAGGCTGAAAGGACCGAGAGCGTGGAGAGTCATGAGCGGATTCCATTATGAGGTCTTTGGAAGTCTTTTGGAGGAATCCACGGTTTTGTTAGGGACGCGCCTCCGCGGCGATCGCTACTCTTGTTTCTTCTACATCCCTTCTGATTCCAAGGAGAACACCATGTCCGCCCCAATCGCCACTACCTCAGTCGCCGCCACCCACGAGCCCCTTTCGCGACGGGACTTGCGAAGCTTCACCGCCTCGGCCGAGAAGAAGATCCTCGTCGCCCTGGCCAAACGCCTGCCCGCCTGGATCGGTCCCGATCATCTGACCGCGATCGGGGTGCTCTCGATGGCGGGGGCCGGGCTGTGTTATCGGTTGGTCGCCATCTCGCCGCTCGCGTTTCTAGGCGTCAACCTGTTCCTGTTTCTGAACTGGTTCGGCGACAGTCTCGACGGGACGCTCGCGCGGGTGCGGGGCCGGGAGCGACCGCGCTACGGCTTCTACGTGGATCACCTGGTCGACGCTTTCGGAGCCATCTTCCTGCTGGGAGGTCTCGCGTTTTCCGGCCTCGTGTCGACGTACGCCGCCCTCGGACTGCTGATCGCCTATCTGCTTCTGCAGATCCACATCGCGCTCAAGGCCCACACCACGCGGGTGTTCCAGATCGCCTTCGCGGGCGTCGGAGGAACGGAGGCCCGGATCCTGGTGGCCTTGGTCAACACCGCAGTGTTGATCTGGCCCGAACTTCAGCCGACGCTCTCGCCCCTGGTCTGGCTGGCCGCAGCCGGCCTGGTGGGCCTGACGGTTGCGGACGGGGTGAAGACCGGCCGCGCTCTGGATCGTGAAGAGCGGACCTATTGACCCTTGTTCAGTTCCTGCAGGACGACCTTGGCCACCGCGCGCAGGGTTTCGAAGACGCCAATGCCCTTGGCCGCACAGGCCTCGACCACGGTCTCGTTGCGCCGGCAGAGGATCTTCTTCATATCCTCGATCGGCATGGCCGTGGGCAGGTCGCGCTTGTTGAACTGGAGCACGTAGGGAATGGTGTTGAAGTTGTAGCCCTGGCCCTGGAGGTTCGTGACCAGGTTGTCGAGCGCTTCCACGTTCGCGTCCATGCGCTCTTCCTGGGAGTCGGCCACGAAGATGACGCCGTCGACGCCTTTCAGGATGAGTTTGCGGGAGGCGTCGTAGAAGACCTGGCCGGGCACCGTGTAGAGATGGAAGCGGGTCTTGAACCCGCGGACCGTGCCCAGTTCGAGGGGCAGGAAGTCGAAGAACAAGGTGCGGTCGGTTTCGGTGGCCAGCGAGATGAGCTTGCCCTTGGTGCCGACGTTGCTCTTGTCGTAGATGTGCTGAAGATTCGTGGTCTTGCCGCAAAGGCCCGGACCGTAATAGACGATCTTGCAGTTGATCTCACGAGACGCGTAGTTGATGAAAGTCATCGCGGGTTTTTTCGAATGGTCTCTATTCGGTTTTGGGGGCGGGCTTAACCGAACAAAGCATCGATGTCGTCGTCCGTGATCTCGGAGAACGGGGTGGCGTGTTCCGACGCGGCGCCTTTGGCCTTCTCGACTTCCATCTTGGCCAGGAGTCCCGCGAAGACCTCGGCGAGTTCAGCAGAGGCGCGCTTCACCCGCAGCCGAACCAGGCCCAGGGAAGACCGTTCGTCGAAGATGACCACGAGGATGACTCTCGAGGCCACGATCGAAATATGGATGTTGTCCTTCTCGCCCTCGTGGAAGAGGATCGAGAACTCTCTCTCGCCGATCAGTTTGGCGAGACCGTCGGTGGCGGCCACGTTGCCGGCGGTCAGAGAGGCGAGCGACGTGGCGTCGATGTTCTCGACGTCGCCGGCGGTGGCGATCTGCTGACCGTTCTTGTCGACCAGAAATACGACTTGCGCGTTGCTGTCGGTGCGGAGTTTCGCCAGGATCGTTTTGATCTGGTTGAACTCCACCTCGTACATGACAATATCGGGCCCAGCCATCCAATACTCCTTAAAGACTCAAGCTCGCAACGCTATTCGGGTACGAAAAAAAGAGCCTCTCGCCCCGGAAGAGGCAGAAGCCGCGCCATGAGACCGGCCTGAAGGATACACCTGCCCCTTAGACTTATGAACCCGAACCCCAAATGGACTACCCCGAACCCATCGCCCGCCTGATCGAAGAACTGCGTCGGCTGCCCGGGCTCGGGCCCAAGTCGGCTCAACGGGTGGCGTTCTTTCTCCTCAAGGGCCGGGCCGACGACAACAAGCGTCTCGCCCTCGCCATCGAGACCTTGTCGAACAGCATCGGCCTGTGCGAGCGCTGCAACGCCTTCACCGACCGGGCGGTGTGCTCGATCTGCACCGACCCCACCCGCGTCGACACGGTGGTGTGCGTGGTCGAAGAGCCGGGCAACATCATGGCGGTGGATCGGAGCGGGGGATATCGGGGCCGGTATCACGTTCTGCACGGAGCCTTGTCGCCCATCCAGGGCATCGGCCCCGACGAACTGAGGATTCAGGGTCTGCTCGACCGTGTCCGGCAAGGGCTCGCCACCGAAGTGATCCTTGCCACCTCGCCCACGGTCGAGGGCGAAGCCACCGCCATCTATCTCGCCCGCCTGCTTCGCAACCTCGGCGTGAAGGTCACCCGGATCGCTACCGGCATCCCCGCCGGCTCCGACCTCGAATGGGCGGATGAGACGACGATGTCGCGCGCGCTCGAGGGCCGTCGGGAGTTCTAGCGGCCGCCCTGGATGGCGAGGAGTGCGGCCTGGGCCGCGTTCTTCACCGCGGGATCGGGGTCGGTGAGCGCTGCGGACAGCGGGGCGAAGGCGAGGGCGGCGCC
>JAGNNV010000029.1:3216-19389 GCA_017990495.1 Vicinamibacteria bacterium | reverse complement strand
GCGGCAACAGCTGGCCCGGTCGTCGCGGCGCCGCCCTCCTCCGCCCGGCGCTTTTCCTCTTCGCGCGCGAGGCGAGCCGTGGCCTTCTCCCGCTCGCGGGCCGCCGCTTCAGCCTCTTTTCGTTCCTTCTCCGCCGCGGCCTTCAGTGCCTTCTCCTCCTGCTCGGCCGCCTTCTTCGCCTCCCGTTCGGCGCGTTGTCGCGCCTTTTCGTCCATCGGGGTGGCCGAGGTCTGCGGATCCTGAGCCAGAGACAGCCCGGGCAGGCTCGACACGAACAACAGGGCCAGAACGAGGCGGCCGGCGAGCTTGATAGAGACGGAGTTCATCGATGGGTCCTTGCGTGAGCCCGCGGTTTTTCTGACCTTCAGTATGCTCGCGGGCAGGGGAAGGTCGAAATTCTAACTTTGAACCCCCCCTCTCCCTTGACTCACGATCCGAAGACGCCGCTCGCCCGCCGTGACCTGGCCAGGCGTCACGCCCTGGCCGCAGGGTTCGACGAGGCCCGTGTGGCGAGCGCTACCGCCCCTCCCGTTCTCGCCCATTTCAAAGGCTGGGTAGAGGACGGCCGCGCGGGGGCCATGGATTACCTGACCCTTCAGGTCGACCGCCGCTCCGATCTCACGACTGCTTTTCCCTGGGCCCGTTCCGTGATCGTGGCCGCCCTTCAGTACGACACGCCCCACGCCTACTCGACGAGCGCGCCCGAAGGGGCGGCCTGGATCGCCCGCTATGCCTGGGGCGATGACTATCACGATGTGGTGCGCGCGCGTCTCGAGGCCTTGCGACGATCGCTCGGGGAGGTCTTCGGGACTTTCGAATCGCGGGCCTATGTCGATACCGGCCCGGTGGCGGAGAAGGCGTACGCGGTGGCCGCGGGCCTCGGCAGCTACGGCAAGAACACCTGCGTGCTCAACCAGACCCTGGGGTCATGGTTCTTCATCGGAGTGCTGATCACGGATCTCGATCTCGAGCCGGACGCACCCACCACCGACATTTGCGGATCCTGCCGGGCTTGTCTCGACGCCTGTCCCACCCAGGCCTTTCCCGAACCCTACGTCCTCGATGCGCGCCGCTGCATCAGCTACCTCACCATCGAGGTGAAGGACACCATCGATCCGGTGCTTCGGGGATCGATGGGCCGACATGTGTTCGGGTGCGACATCTGCCAGGACGTGTGTCCCTGGAATCGCAAACGGCGGGTCTCGGGCGGCCCGGCCTTCGAGCCACGACCAGGCAATGTGGCGCCTTCGTTCGAGGAACTCGCCACGATCTCGACCGAGGCATTCCAGGAGCGATTTCGACGGAACCCGATCAAGCGATCGAAACGCCGCGGCCTGCTGCGCAATGTCGCGGTGGCCATCGGCAACGCCGGCTCCCGCGAGCACCTGGCTCTGCTCGACGGCCTGCTCCGAGACGATGATCCGATTGTGCGCGAACACGCGGCCTGGGGTCGTGAGCGGCTGCTCGCTCGGCTGCGCGAAGAAAGCAGTCCAGGCTCCGGTCGAGTATAAGAACCTGTGAACCACGCTGCCTTGAAGAACCTCTTCGGCCTTTCTCTGGCCGAAATCGAGGGCCTGATGAAGGCTCTGGGCGAGCCGGCCTTCCGGGCCGCCCAGATCTATTCCTGGCTTTATGCGCGGCGCGTGCGCGGCATCGAGGCCATGACCAATCTGAAGGTGGACTTCCGGTCGAAGCTTGCGAGCACACATGAGGTTCGCTGGATCACCGTGGCCGACCGGCAGATCTCCACGGACGGCACGATCAAGTCGCTGTTCCGTTGCGATGACGGCGCCACCATCGAAAGCGTCTACATCCCCGAAACGAAACGCCAGACCATCTGCATCTCCACCCAGGCCGGCTGTCCGGTGAAGTGCGCGTTTTGTCTCACCGGCATCAGCGGCTACAAGCGGAATCTGCAGGCGGCGGAGATCCTCTCCCAGGTGGCCCATGTCATGGCCGATGCCAAAGCCGCCTCGCCGAAGGATGAGCGGCCATGGAACGTGGTGGTCATGGGTATGGGGGAGCCGCTCCTCAACTACGAGAACACCATGGCCGCTCTTCGCATCCTCATGGACCCCGCCGCCTTCGCCATCACACCCAAGAAGTTGACTCTCTCCACCGTGGGCATCCTGCCCGCCCTCGAGAAACTGAAGCTCGAGCCGGTGCGCCCGAATCTCGCCATCTCCCTTCACGCGCCGACCTCCAAGCTGCGCGCGGAGTTGATGCCGATCGAGAACAAATACGCCCTCAAGGATGTCATCGCGGCCGCGGACTCGTATCCGTCGCCGCGGGGGGGGCGGGTGACCTACGAATACGTCCTGCTGCGCGACGTGAACGACAAGGACGAACACGCTCACGCCCTCGCGCGCTTGCTGCGGGGCCGCAACGGGAAAGTGAATCTCATTCCTCTCAATCCCGCCGGCCCCATTCCCTTCGAAGCGCCGCGCAAGGCCCAGGTGGCCCGGTTCGAAGGCATCCTCCTCGATGCGGGTGTGCCGGTCTCGGTGCGCAAACCACGGGGCCAGGACGTCCTCGCCGCCTGTGGTCAACTGCACCTCAAGAAAGCGTCGCCCGCCGCCTCCTGACCTCTCGATTCCTTGAATCCCACCGCTTCTCCGAACCCGGGCCGCTCACTTCCTTGGCCCGGCCTGCTGCTGGGCCTGGCCACCGCGGCCTACTTCATCGGCCTTGGTGATGCCCCGATTGAACGGGCCGAGATCTACTTCCTCGACGCCGCGCGTGGCATGGTGGAGCGCTCCGACTGGCTCGTTCCCTATTACCGGGGCCTGCCCTTCTACGACAAGCCGGCGCTCACCTACTGGTTGCTGGCTCTGAGTTTCGACCTCTTCGGCCCCAGCCTTTTCGCGGGTCGCCTCGTGGCCGGGCTTCTGGCCCTGTCCGCTCTCCTCGCCACCTGGATCGCGGCCCGGCGGTTGATCGCACCCCTTCCCGATGGACGGCCCTCGGAATCGGGGAACGCCGCGGCGTTCTTCGCCGCTACCATTCTGGGCACGAGTTACGCGTTTGTCAGCTTCGCCCGGCTCACCATGTCGGACATGCTCCTCACCCTGCTCACTCTCGTCGCGGGCGCCCTCTATCTGAGCAGCGAGACTGCCAACCGGCCACGGTTGCTCGTCCTGTGCGGCGCGGTGCTCGGCCTCGGTTTCATGACCAAAGGTCCGATCGCATGGATCTTCTTCGGGGCCCTGCTCCTGGCCAACGCCTTGATCGAACGACGCCTTCCCCGGATCTTCAACCCGATGGGGCTCCTCGGGACCCTCGCCGCGTTCTTGGTGGGATTCGCCTGGTTCGGCTTCGTCTATCTGCGGGAAGGGATCGAGCCTTTGAAGTGGTTCTTCCTCCGCGAAAATTTCCAGCGCTTCGCCGCCCGCACCTACGACGCGGCCGAGCCGTTCTGGTTCTACCTGCCGGTGTACGCGGCGGAGGGTTTGCCCTGGTCCGTCCTGGCCGTGCCCGCCCTCGCTTTCGCGTGGCGTCCGGAGTCGCCGCGCATTCTCCGCGTGCTCCTGCTGTGGTCGGCGCTGATGCTCGTGCCTCTTTCGTTGTCGCGGGGCAAGATCGACTATTACCTGCTGCCCTTGTTGCCGCCTCTCGCCATCGTGATCGGCGCGTATCTGGCCCTGGGGGCGCCGTCGTCGCGGACCTTGAGGGCGGTGGCCGGGCTTTCCGCGGTCCTGATGTTCGCCGCCGCCGCGTTTCCAATGCTCCCTGCTCCCTACGCACCCGCGCCCTCGATCGTGATGGCGATGCGCGCGTTCCTCGTTCTCGCCGGCCTTGCCACCGTCGTCTCGGCCATCCGTCCGCGGGTGGGCACGGTGGTGGCCGCGTGCGCGGTCTCGGTTCTCGGCACCGCGCTTTTTCTCTTCGGCGCCATCGTTCCCGCTTATCGCAACGCCCAGCCCACCGCGGAACTGATCGACCACATCGCCCGTGAGCGCGTGTACACACCGAATCTCGAGGTCGTGGTCTGCGACGACACCCTGCGACTGCAGCGCGATATCCTCTTCTCTCTTCGCATTCCCGTGATCGAGCAGTGCGAACTCTGGGCGGTCGCCTCGTCCTCAAGGAAGTTCCTGATCATCGTGACCCTCGCCCAGGAGCGTTCGCTCCGCGCCGCGGAGAACGTCAGGCATATCGCTTCGCTCAACCATCTGCCCGCCGATGTGACCCGGCTCGGCACCCTGCTCGCGGGCGCGCAACGCGCCAAGGTCGGGCTGCTCGCGAACTTTCAAACCACGGATCCGGTGGCGCGATGGAAACGCAATCGCGAGTTCAAGCGCTGGCTCGACACCCCCGAGGGCCAGAAGGCCCAGGTCGAGGAGCTTCAGAAGCAGGGCGTTCGTTAACATCCATAGCGGCGACCCCGCCATCTTTCGAGCTTGCCTCAGAGGACCCTCATGACCGCGCGATCCACCGCCCTGATCTTCGCCACACTGCTCCTGGCCGCGGGGCCGACGGCCGCGCAGTCGCCTTCGGGGGACAACCGCGACGCCACCATCGCGAGCCTGCAGGCGGAAATCCGCCGTCTCCAGACCCAGCAGATGCATCAGGGGCACATGATCCGCAAGGACATCGACGACTGGATGTGGTTCTCTCGGATGGCCGACGTGGCCAAGGTCGACAAGGTGCGCTTCACCTCGCCCAAACCTGCGCGTTCGGGGAATCCCACGTCGCAGGGCTACGGCAACCCGCTGATCATGTCCGCCTACACTCTGATCCCGCACACCTTGAAGGCGGGCCAGACCGCACCCCTCATCGTGATGGTGCACGAGGGAATTCACAGCAGTTTCGACACCCTGCAAAACCTGGTCTCGGCGCGGGAACTTCTGGCCGAGGGGTACGTGATCGTGGCCCCGGAGTATCGGGGTTCCACGGGCTACGGCGGTTTCTTCTACGATCAGATCGACTACGGCGGGGCGGAGATCGACGACACCTACGCCGCGCGCAACTGGGCGGTTGCCAACCTTCCCGTGAATCCGCAGAAGGTGGGCATCCTCGGGTGGAGTCACGGCGGGTACCACACCCTGATGAACATCATGCAGTGGCCGAAGGCCTATCAGGCCGCCTACGCGGGCGTGCCGGTGGCGGATCTCGTCGCGCGGATGGGCTACAAGGACGACAGCTATCGCGCCATCTTCGAGCGCTTCATCGGGAAGACCGCCGACCAGGACGTGGCCGAGTACAAACGCCGCTCGCCCTACGCCCATGCGGCGCGGCTCGAGACGCCCCTGCTCATCCACACCACCACCAACGACGAGGACGTGAATGTTCTCGAAGTCGAGCACCTCATCGATTCGCTCAAGGCCGCGGGCAAGAAGTTCGAGTACCGCATCTACGACAACGCCCCCGGCGGCCACTACTTCAACCGCATCGACACGCCTCTGGCCAAGGAATCGCGCAAGGAAGTCCTGACCTTCCTCGCCCGGTACCTGAAGTAGTCGAACCGATGCGCCGCCAGACCCTGTTTTTGGCGAGCGCCTTTCTGCTCGCGGGGTGCGGAGCGGGAACGCCGCCCGCGCTCACCGCCGCTGCCGCGCCACCCCGCCCCAACATCATCGTGGTCCTGCTCGACGACGCCGATGTCGAGATCACGGAGTCGATGCCCCGATTGCGGTCGCTGCTGATCGACAAGGGGACCCGCTTCACTGCGCATATCGCGAACACGCCGCTGTGCGGGCCCGCGCGCGCCGTGCTTCTCACCGGGCAGTATGCCCACAACAACAAGGTCTACTACAACAACGGCCCCGAGGGCGGTTACACCCCCTGGCTCGCCGGCGGTTACGACGACCGCAATATCGGGCCATGGCTCCATGGGGCGGGGTATCGCACCGGTCTCTTCGGGAAGTACATGAACGACTTCCCCCTGAGCCTCAAGGAGACCTTTGTGCCCAAGGGTTGGGACGACTTCCGCGGCGTCATGTCCGACCGCGAAGCTCGCAACAATCGTTTCACTCTGAACGAAAACGGCGCGCTCAAGCTCTACGAGGCTGAGACCGGCGGCTATCAGACCGATCTGCTCGGCGCTCGGCTGCAGGATTTCATCCGCGCGTCCGAGGCCCGCGACGATCAGCCCTTCTTCGCCTTCTTATCCCTCAGCACCCCCCATGTCCCGACCGAGCCGGCGGCCCGGCATCGGGAGGCCTTCCCGGGCGAAAAGGCTCCGCGCAAACCGTCGTACGACGAGTCCGATCTGAGCGACAAACCGGAACGCCTGCGTGAACAGGCGACACCACTCACTCCCGCCATCGGCCGCGAGATCGACGCCACGTATCGCGGCATGCGCCAGTCGATGCTCGCGGTGGAGGATGTCATGGAGTCGATGCTCAAGACACTGGCCGAAACTTCGGAGCTGTCGAATACCTGGGTCTTTCTCACTTCCGACAACGGATGGTTTCGCGGAGAACACCGGATCCCTGCGGAGAAGTACGCGCCTTATGAAGAATCGATTCGGGTGCCCCTGATCGTGGTCGGCCCGGGCGTGCCCGCGGGGCGGACGGTCAGGCGTTTAGCCGGCCTGGTGGATCTGGCTCCCACGTTGCTCGAACTCGCGGGCGCATCGAAGACGTTGGCATCGGCAGGCGACGGTCGGTCCCTGGTCCCGCTCCTGGGCGCCGCCGATCCCGCGCGCGTGCCGTGGCGGGAATCCCTGCTCATCGAGCATTTCGGGGGCGGCGCGCCGTTCCGTGTGCGCTCGTACTCTGGAATCCGCTCGGAGACCGATGTGTATATCGAGTACGCGAACGGGGAGAGGGAGTACTACGACCTCGGCAAGGACCCGTATCAGATGAAGAATGCGGCCCCGAGTCTTCCGCCCGCGTTCCTCGAGAAGTTGACGACGCGGGTCGCCGCGCTCAAGGCCTGCAAGGCCGAGGGGTGCCGCACCGCCGAGGGGACCGCGCCGGAGCGATAGCCTTCTATCCGGGCCGGGGAGCCTTGTCCTTCAACTCCAGCAGGTCCCAGAGATTTCCGTAGAGGTCTTTGAAGACGGCGACCGTGCCATAGGACTCGGTTTTGGGCTCTCTGACGAAGACAACGCCGCGCGCGACGAGGGTGGCGTAGTCGCGCTGGAAATCGTCGGTGTTGAGAAACAGGAACACTCGCCCTCCCGTCTGGTTGCCGACAAACGGTGTCTGCTCCGGCGTTGACGCGCGGGCGAGCAGCAGGCTCGTGCCATGAGACCCAGGCGGTGCGACCACCACCCAGCGTTTGTCCTGTGCCGGCTGGTAGGTGTCTTCGAGCAGGGTGAAGCCGAGCGTCTTCGTATAGAACTCGATGGCCTCGTCGTAGTCGCGCACTACGATGGCCACGTGGACGATGGACTGCTTCACGTCGCTCACGCCGGGGTCAGCCAGTTCAAGCCGAAAGCCAGAGCCACGACCACCGCGAGTACGCCGACTCCGAAACGCGCGGGGGCGAGCGGCGTGGCGGGTTTTCCGGCCGAGCGTCGGAGCATCGCGGCGGTCGCGGCGAGGACCACCACGATGAGCGCGGCCTTCGCGAGGTCCACCCCGTAAGCCTCTTCCGAAAACGAATTGCCGGGAAGGCTGGGTTCGAAGTTCATGGCCGGATCCGTGAACATGGTGCGATACGGGTTCACATTCCGCCGCCAGTCGCTCGACATCGTCTCGGTGACCAGGCACCCGAAGATGAGCAACAAGAAGGCCGCGGCCTTGAGGTTGGCCGATGGCCGGTCGCCCAGGGCGCGCACGAGCAGAAAGGCGGGGATGAAGAGAACAGGGGCCATCAGGCGCGAGGGTGAGCCGAGGGACGCGCCGTCGTGGACGGCAGACGTGAGCCAGACCACGGCGAACAGGGCCGCCATCTCCAGAGTGGTCCGCGCCGCCCGCGGGGGAACGCGCACGGTCATCAATCCGAGGGCGACAATGGGGGCGAAGATGAGCAGACCGTCACGCCCGCCCACGAGGGCTTTCACCAGGCCGGCCGCGAAACGCAGGGAGAGGGGGTTGGGCGAACCCACGTATTCCTCGGCTTGCCGGATGTAGAGACCCTCGGGCCGGAAGAGACCGGAGATCTGGAAGCAGTAGAGGAGCGAAGTGAACGCTACGAGCCCGAAGGCGGCGGTGAACCACACCTTGCTGCGGGTCGATGTGGCCGGACGGAGCAGGGCCATGGCGGCGAAGAGGCCGGCCACGATCGTGAGCTTGGGGTGGACCCAGAGCAGATAGCCGTTCATCAGACCGCATGCGACGGCCACGAGCGCATCGAAGGGACGGTCACTGGCGCGCAGGCGCCGCAACATCCACGGAAAAAGGAAGAGAGCCAGGCTTTCGGGGAAGAGCTGGTAGCCACCCACCCATACCGGAGCGGAGGCGAAGACGAGGCCCACGAACACCGCGGAACTCAACCGGTCGGAGGAGATCTCCAGGGCAAGGTGGAAGAGTTCACGCGCGGCCAGGATCCAGATGAGCGCGAGCAGGAAGAAGACGTAGAGGCCCGGATCGCGCTCCGGCAATACCACCTCGCCGATACCCAGGGCCACCGCGACCAGCGCGGGCAGGCCGGGCGGTTGAAGGTGATAGAGACCCCCGTCGAGGCCGCGCACCGTCCAGTTGCCCGCGTTCCACACGTGACCCGCGGGCACGACCACGGGACGGAACAGATCGCCCACGGAATCTCTTCCCGAAAGCAGGAGGTGTCGCACCTGTTGCGCGCGCGTCGACAGGTCGGGGGTTTGGGTGCGTCCGCCGCTGATGTCGGCGTCGGTGTCGCGCAGCAGGCTGAAGGCGATGCGCAGGTATTTAGGTTCGTCGCCGCCGAAGGCCTCGGCCTCTTTTTCCTGCTGAGGCACGCGGGCGAAGGCGAGAACGGCGATCACCGCGAGGGCCCCGAGTCCGAAAGCGCGGTGGGTGGTCACCGACTCGAACGCAGCGATCCAACGAGGAACATCCACGCGGTCGCGCAGGAGCGTCCACGCGACCACCATCCCCCCGAGGAGGACGAAGAGACCGCGCCCCGGGAAGAGGAGGTACGCGAGAAGAGGCGGAAGATCTCCGGCTGAGACGATGCCGCTAGCGAGCCAGGGCAGCGCGGCGATGAGAAGCCCGACCCCTGGATTGATCAACAGACGCTATTTTCGATTCTTGACGTAGGTATCGAGCCAGGCCGCCATCTCGTAGAGGGTGTGTCCCACCGATTCGCGGGCTCGGTAGCCGTGAGCCTCGGCGGGAAGGAACACGAGTTTGGCAGTGGCGCCATGACCTTTCAAAGCCGCGAAGAACCGCTCGGATTGCACGGGGAATGTGCCGGTATTGGTGTCGGCCGCGCCGTGGATCAGCAGGATGGGTTCCTTGATCCGGTCGGCGTAGGTGAAGGGCGACATTCCCATGTACGTGTCGCGGGCCTGCCAGAACGTGCGGTCCTCGGCCTGGAAACCGAACGGGGTGAGCGTCCGGTTGTACGCGCCGCTCCGCGCGAGGCCGGCCGCGAAGATGTCGGTGTGGGCGAGGAGATTCGCGGTCATGAAGGCGCCGTACGAGTGGCCGCCCACCGCGATCCGCTTCGGATCGGCCACACCCAGGTCGACGATGGCTTTGACCGCGGCTTCCGCCGAGGCCACGAGCTGGGGCACGTAGGCGTCATTCGGCTCCTTGCCGCCTTCGCCCACGATGGGCATGGTCGGATCGTCGAGGATTCCATAGCCGAGGGTGAGCAGGAACATGTGCGACGCGCCTTGCGGCCGCTGGAAGCGGTAGGGCGAGCCCGTTATCTGGGCCGCTGCCTGGGCCGACTGGAACTCGCGCGGATAAGCCCAGAGCAGGAAGGGAAGCGACCCCTGCGCCTTGGTGTAGCCCCGCGGCAGATACATCTTCGCGGTCAGCTCGACGCCATCGTTCCGCTTATAGCGCAGAACCTCGGGCTTGAGTTCGCCGAGTTCGGGAGAGGGATCCTTGAAGTCCGTGAGTCGGGTCTCCGCCTTGCTGGCGAGATCGACGACTACGTAGTTCGGTGGCTCGGTGACGGACTCGCGACGGACGAGCAGGGTGCGACCGGCATCGAGCAGGGCCACTGGAGCTTCGTAACGGGGAGCGGTGGAGTGGAAGAGCCGCGTGGTCTTCTTCGTCGCCTGGTCATATCGGTCGACGAACGGTCGATCGCCTTCGGACGAAGCCCCGAGCCCCGCGAGGTAGAGGGACTTGCCATCAGTGGAGGCTTGAAGGATCGAACCGAAGGTCGAAGAGACGGTCAGGAAACTCCCCGGAGCGGCGTAGCGGTCCTCGGAGGAAAGATCGAAAACAAGTTCGGGAGCGGCCCCGGCCCGCGTGCGCCAGGTGCGGGTTCGCCGCGTCTTGTTCCAGCGTTCGGTGACCATGGCCGTGCCGTCCGCGGTGAACTCGGTGCCGGCGTGGCGATACTCGAGCTCGAGGAAGGTGAGCGGGGTCCCCGTGAAGGGCTCGCCCAACATCATCACCGCGTCGCGACGGGACGCGGGATTTCTCGGATCACCCTGGTCCTTCGCTTCGGCCCATAGCAGGGTGGAGGCCGCGCCACCCCGCCACTCGAGGTCACGCGGCCCGACCGGTCGCGCGTCTGCGGCGATCGACACGCCTTCCTGCAGCGGTGTTTCGGCGAGGCGCCTCGCGAGGGTTCCTTCGGAGTTCCAGATTTCAGTGGAGGTCGCGAAGCGGGTGAAGGGGACGACGTAGCTGAAGGGTCGCGAAATCTTCTGCACCATCACGTAGCGCCCGTCGGGCGACGGCAACACACGTCGATAGAGGTTCCACGGACCGATGGGCGCAGCCACGCCGTCCAGGGTGATGCGCACTGGACGTGAGGTCGCATAGTGCTCGAAGATCGCTTCGTCTCCCGCGTCCTGCAGCATGTCCTGATACGTTGGATTGGCGGTGCTGGCGCCTTTCGTTTCCTGAATGGCCGGTCCCGTAGGGATCGCCGCCTTCTGAGGCGGGGTTCCTTCGGCCCGCATCAGGCACACCAGGGCCGCGCTCGTCGACCACGAGCAGGGCGAGGTGAGAACGCCCGAGAGTTTCGGCGCGGTGAGGCGTTTGGTGGCCCCGGTGGCGACATCGGTCACGGCGAGCTCCAGGCCGGCGTCCGAAGTCAGGATGAGGGCCAGGGACTTCGAGTCGGGGGAGAAGAAGGCCTGCAGGATCCGGAGGCCGTCCGGGATCTGCACGGCCGTCGCCGCCGGGAGCGTGGCCGCGCCCGCGGCCTTTCCGCCTTTGACTGGCTTCGGCATCGGAGGTACGGCGACCAGCTTGAGGCCGGTCATGAAGGTGTCGCGCGAACCCGCATAGGTGCGAGGGTCGATGCGCAGTCCGGCAAGACGGAGCTCGGGTGCGGCGACCTCGGAGATGGGGGGAAGCGCCGGACGCTCCATCACCAGCAGCCACTTCCGATCCGGGGAGAGGCTGGCCGAGGGCGAGGGAGCGGCGTCGAGCAGGGCGGGAATGGGCGCCGGCGGCTCCTTGTACTGCGAAACGTCCGCGGGCAGGGCCGCGGCGAGGAGGGCAAGAAGAAGTTGATTCATGGATGGACTCCGTTCGGTCGCCTTCAGGGTTCGGGCGAAGTCTATGGCCGATTTTTTGAATGTCGGGCGGCGGGAATCGTCACCCGATCCTGCGGGCGGCTAAGCTTCGGCCCGAAAATGACCTTTCGAAAGAGTGTTCCTGCCCTCTCGGCCGCCGCCCTGAACCGACTCCCTGCCTCTGCGGTGTGCGCGTGAGCACCTGGATCGTCACCGGAGGCGCGGGCTTCATCGGCTCCAACTTCGTCCGGCAGGCTCTCGCCACCACCATGAACCGTCTCGTGGTCTTCGACGCCTTGACCTACGCCGGACATCTCGAGAGCATCGAGGGCTTGTTCGGTGACGACCGGGTTCTCTTCGTGCGCGGCGATATCGCCGACCGCGACGCCGTTCGCGCGCTGTTCGCGGAACATCGTCCCCAGGCGGTGGTGAACTTCGCGGCCGAGAGCCATGTGGATCGTTCGATCGATGGTCCCGGCGACTTCGTCCGCACCAACGTGAACGGCACCTTTGAGCTGCTCGAAGCGTCCCGCGCTCTCCTGCCCACGCTTTCAGGCGAAGAGCGCGAGGCCTTCCGTTTCCTCCACGTCTCCACCGACGAGGTTTACGGTTCACTCGGCGACACCGGCGCCTTCCGCGAAGACACGCCCTACGCGCCGAACTCGCCCTATTCGGCTTCCAAGGCCTCGGCCGACCATCTGGTGCGCGCGTGGCACGAGACCTACGGCCTGCCCACGCTGATCACCAACTGCTCGAACAACTACGGGCCCTACCAGTTCCCCGAAAAGCTCATCCCTCTGATGATCATGAACGCGCTCGAAGGAAAGAGCCTTCCCATCTACGGCGACGGCGGCAACATCCGCGACTGGCTCTTCGTCACCGATCACTGCGACGCCATCCTGGCGGTGCTGAAGTCGGGCCGGGTGGGTGACAAATACAACGTGGGCGGCAATTCCGAGCGGACGAATCTCCAGGTGGTCGACGCGCTTTGCGCGGCCATCGAGGCGGAGCGTCCCGCTGAAGAGAATCAGGCCATGCGCGCGAAGGGATTTACGGCCTATACCGACCTCAAGACTTTCGTGAAGGATCGGCCGGGCCATGATCGGCGTTACGCCATCGACGCCTCGAAGATCCGCAGCGAACTCGGCTTTGCCCCTGCTCATCCTTTCGAGTCGGGCCTGAGGCTCACGGTCAAGTGGTATCTCGACAACGCGGAGTGGACGAGCGCGGTGACGCGCGGGAAGTACGACCGCGAACGCCTCGGAAACACCCCCGCATAGGAGCGCAATCATCAAAGGCATCATCCTCGCCGGCGGGTCCGGCACGCGGCTCTACCCGCTGACTCTCGCGGTCTCCAAACAGCTTGTCCCCATCTACGACAAGCCGATGATCTACTACCCGCTCACCACCCTGATGCTCGCCGGCATCAAGGATGTCCTGATCATCACCACGCCCGAGGATCAGGAAGGCTTCAAGCGCCTGCTCAAGGATGGGTCGCAGTTCGGCATCCGCATCGAGTACGCGGTGCAGCCAAGCCCCGACGGTCTGGCCCAGGCCTTCATCATCGGCCGGGAGTTCGTGGGCGGCGCCTCGGTGGCGCTGGCGCTGGGCGACAACATCTTTTACGGCGACGGTCTGCCCCGCGATCTGCAAGCGGCGGCCCGGCGTGATGCAGGCGCCACGGTCTTCGCCTACCGGGTGAAGGACCCCGAGCGTTACGGCGTGGTGGCCTTCGACGGCCAGGGCCGGGCCACGAGTCTCGAGGAGAAGCCAAAGGAGCCGAAGTCGAACTACGCGGTCACCGGCCTCTACTTCTATGACAACCGCGTCCTCGACATCGCGGCCTCCCTCAAGCCCTCGCCGCGCGGCGAGCTGGAGATCACGGATGTGAACCGGGCCTATCTCGACTCGGGTGATCTGAATGTGGTGATCCTCGGCCGGGGCATGGCCTGGCTTGATACCGGGACCCACGAATCCCTCTTGCAGGCCTCGACCTTCATCCAGGCCATCGAGGAGCGCCAGGGCCTGAAGGTGGCGTGTCCCGAGGAAGTCGGCTTCAAGATGGGCTTCATGAGCCTTGATGAGGTCGAGAAGGCGGGCCGGGTGATGGCGAAGAACGAATACGGGCAGTACCTGCTCCGCCTGGTGGCCGAGGAAAGAGGCGTTTGAAGGTCACCCCCACCGATCTCCCCGGGGTTCTGATCATCGAGCCGCGGGTGTTTCAGGACGCGCGCGGTTTCTTTCTCGAAACGTTCAGCGCGAGCCGCTATGAACAATCGGGGGTGCCCGGGCCATTCGTTCAGGACAACCATTCGCGCTCGCTCAAGGGGACGGTGCGCGGCCTGCACCTTCAGGTGACGAAACCCCAGGGCAAACTCATGCGCGCGGTGTCGGGCTCGATGCTCGACGTCGCGGTGGACGTCCGCGTGGGGTCTCCCACCTTTGGACGATGGACCTCGGCGCTCCTTTCCGGCGAGAACTTCCGACAGCTCTATGTCCCTCCCGGCTTCGCCCACGGTTTCGCGGTGGTTTCGGACGTGGTCGATGTCGAGTACAAGTGCACCGATTACTACGACCCGCAGGATGAACTGACGGTGCTGTGGAACGACCCCGTCATCGGCATCGAGTGGCCGGTGCAGGAGCCGGTGCTTTCGTCCCGTGATCAGAAAGCCCGGCCGCTCTCGGATTTGATGGACCGCCTCCCGAGGTTCCGCGCGGAGTGAAGGTCCTCCTCGCCGGGGCGTCGGGCCAACTCGGCCGGCAGATCTGCGCGCGCAATCAAACGAACGCGATCACGCCGCTTTCCCACCAGGATCTCGACATCACCAGCCTCACCGCCGTCCGGGAAGCGGTGAGCGCCTTTCGCCCCGACCTTGTATTGAATGCCGCGGCGTTCAACGACGTCGATCGCGCCGAGTCGGATCCCGACGCCGCCTTTCTCGGAAACGCCCTGGGTCCGCGAAATCTCGCCCTCGCCGCGGCGGAAACCGGAGCGGCGATGCTCCACGTCTCCACCGACTACGTGTTCGATGGAGAGCAGGCCACGCCGTATCACGAGTACGACCAGCCCAGGCCGCTGTCGAACTACGGGCGCAGCAAGCTCGCGGGCGAGGTGGCGGTACGTCAGCTGAATCCGCGCCATTACGTCGTGCGCACCGCGTGGGTGTACGAGCCGCGCGGGAACAACTTCCCGCGGACTCTGCTGGCCCTCGCGCAGAAGAACAAGGAACTGAGAGTGGTGAGCGACGTCAAAGGGTCGCCCACGTCCGCGGCCCATCTGGCGCGGGCGATCCTCACCCTGATCGAGACCGGAGCCTACGGCACCCATCACCTCGCCGGCGCCGGTGAGGGCGCCTCGTGGTTCGATCTGGCTACCGAGATGTTCCGCGTTCTCGGCATGAGCGTGGCTCTCTCTCCGGTGCCGGCGAGCGCCTTCCCCAGGCCCGCACCCCGTCCGCGCTATTCCGTCTTGCGTACAATCCAGCAACCCCGCATGGTTCTGCCGCCCTGGCAGGAGGGAATCGCGGAGTTCGCCCGAGAAATCATCACCCCATCTGGAGACACTCAATGAGATTCCTGGCCACCGCGACGCTTGTCGCCATAGCCGCCACCAGTCCGGCCTTCGCACAAGAGAAGGTCGACTACGTCGCCGTTCAGAAGATTCGGGACGAAGCCTTGGGCGCCAACTCCAGGGTCATGGACACCATTCGTCACCTGACCGACGTCATCGGGCCGCGCCTCACCGGCTCGCCGCAGATGAAGACGGCGAACGACTGGACCCGCAAGCAGCTCGAGGACTGGGGTCTTTCGAACGCCCATCTCGAGTCGTGGGGCCCCTTCGGGCGGGGCTGGTCGTTCGACAAGTCATCGGTCACCATGGTCTCCCCGGAGGGCCAGGCGGCCCCCTTGATCGCGCTTCCCAAGGCGTGGACGCCGGGCACGAACGGCGCGGTGCGAGGCAAGGTGATCCGCCCCGGACGCATCGAGTCCGAGGCCGACCTTGAAAAGTGGAAGGGCAAACTCGAGGGCGCCATCATCCTGATCGGCGAGGCCCGTGAGCTGAAGGCCCCCGACGCCATGCTCTTCGATCGCTACGACGAGGACGAGCTGCGCAAGGCCACGATGTTCGAGTTCCCCCGTCCCCGCGTGGCTCCGGGCGCAGCGCCAGGCGCGCCTTTCGATCCGGGCGCGTTCGCCCGCCGCTTCGCTTTCCAGAAGACGCTGCGCGAGTTCATGGCCCGCGAGAAGGTTCTCGCCACCATCGAAGCCTCCGGCCTCGACGCCGCCATGATCCGCATCGGCGGGGGTGGCTCGCGGGAGAAGGGTGAAGAGCCGGGCCCGCTGGCCCTGGTCATGGCCGCCGAACACTTCAATCGCATCGCCCGCCTCATGGACAAGAAGATCGATGTCGAGCTTGAAGTCGACGTCAAGGCGCGTTTCCACGACGAAGACCTCAACGGATACAACACCATCGCCGAGATTCCAGGGTCCGATCCGCTGAAGAAGCACGAGATCGTGATGGTGGGCGCTCATCTCGACTCGTGGCACCCCGCGACCGGAGCCACCGACAACGCCGCTGGTTCCGGTGTGGCCATGGAAGTCATGCGTATCCTCAAGGACATGAAGCCGCGGCGCACCATCCGCATCGG
>JAGNNV010000029.1:0-3116 GCA_017990495.1 Vicinamibacteria bacterium | reverse complement strand
GGCCGGTCGCCCTTCCGGGCGATCGGCCTTTTTCTTGCCCTGTACTTTCTGACCCGGGTGGCAACCCTCTCCGTACTGCCCATCTTTCTCGACGAGGCCGTGCATCTTCAGTGGGCCGAGCGCCTCTACTCGGAAGGCCGGATTCTGCGGCCGATCGGAGCGGGACGTTTGCTCGCCGTGGCCGCCTACGGTCTGGCCCTTCCTTTCGACGACCGTCTTTTTGCCGCGCGCGTCCTGGCCGTCATCGCGGGCGCTTTCACCCTGGTGGGCGCCATGCTCATCGCCCATCGTCTCTT
Source organism: Vicinamibacteria bacterium (assembly GCA_017990495.1). Taxonomy (GTDB): domain Bacteria; phylum Acidobacteriota; class Vicinamibacteria; order Fen-336; family JAGNNV01; genus JAGNNV01. The sequence continues at coordinate 2,820 of JAGNNV010000029.1, read as the reverse complement.
CGGGCCCCTGGCCGCCCGGGTGGCCGGTTTCCTCTACCTCGTGAGTCCGCTCGCTCTGACCTACGATCGCCTCGCTCTTTCCGACGGATTCCTGAGCGCCTTTGTCACCGGCCTGATGCTCACCACTCTGGCCGTCATGGATGACCCGGCTTCATGGCGCGCGCGCATCCGGTTCGGAGTCCTGCTGGCTCTAGCCGTGATCTCGAAGGTTTCGGCGCTCCTGTTTCTCCTCGCTCTTCCTCTCGGCGTCCTGACCGTTTCGGGGGCGAAGCGGGCCGCACTCGCATCGATGGGCAAGGGCGCCCTGATCGGCCTCATCGGGGCGGCTCCGATGTTGTGGCTGTTCGCGGTGAACAGTGGGGAGATCGCGGCTCAGCATGTCGCGGATCCTTCGTCGGCGGGGAGCGTTCTCATGGCCACGTTGATGGATATGAGCGGCTGGGCGCTTTCCTACTTCACTATTCCCGTTCTGCTATTCGCGGCTCTTTCCGTCGTCCTCCTGCGTGATGGCCGCGCGTTCTGGCTCGCCGGGTCGGTGATCCTGCCTTTCGTCCTTTTCGCCCTGCTCTCACAGCCGTGGTCTGCCCGCTACATCCTGCCCACCCTGCCCCCGCTGCTCATTCTCCTTTCTGGAGGACTCGTCCACCTCTTGGAGAGGGTGGCTCCGCCACATCGAGGCCTGTTGACTCTCTCGCTCGCCGCTCTGTTGTCCCTTCAGTGGCTCGCCTTCGACCGGCATCTGCTCCTTGATCCTGCAACGGCCCCGTTTCCTGTGGACGACCGCCGACAACTGGTCTCCGGCTGGCCCGCCGGTTACGGGGTTCGGGAAGCCGCGGAGCGGCTGGAACGTGAGTCGGCCACCGGTTCTGTCACCGTCCACGTCGATACCGGGGGAACCCGCACTCTCCCCACCAGCCTCTCCATCCTCCTGAGGGCGTGGCCCTCGGTGCGCCTCGTGGAAGGCGATTTCGGGTCTCCCGATTTTCGGGAGGCCATGGTGGTGGAGGCGCGGAAGGGGAGAGTGTTTGCGATTCTCGGTCCTCGAACCTCCGACCTCGAGTTCGCGGCGATGATTGAGGGGGCGGTAGCCCAGCGGATCGAGGTCTACACGCGACCGGGGGGCGAATGGGCGGCCACCCTCTTCGAGATTCAGGTTCTCCGCTGAGATTCCGATGACCACCCCCGCGCGCAGCGGCGTGCTGATCTACGCGAAGCAGCTCGACTCGATGTCGGCCTTCTACCAGCGCGTGCTTGCCGCGCGCGAAGTGCACGCGGACGCCCAGCACCGCGTGCTGCGCTCGGTCGACGCCGAGTTGATTCTGCACGCCATACCGCCGCATATCGCCGCGGAGATTCGCATCGAATCACCGCCACAGCCGCGCGAGGAGCAGGCGATAAAGCCGTTCTTCACCGTGGCAATTCTGGCCGAGGCTGAGCGCGCGGCCGTGGCCTGCGGCGGTAGCGTGCATGGCCCTTTGTGGCCCGGCCCAGGCATGCGTCTGCGCAACGTCTGCGACCCTGAAGGCAACATCCTGCTTCTGCGTGAGCTCGCCGGCGAAGAGTAGCCTCAATCGACGGCAGAGTGCGCCACCGTGGCTGCTTCCTGAGCGCAGCTAACTGGCCGTGAGTGGACGCCGCCTGGCCGGCGATCTGCGCAGGCTGCAGCGTCCATCCGAGATTCCGATTTCAGGCATCGGGCCCGCTGTTCTAGGATCACATCAGTGATGAGCATCCTCGCTTCGGTCGCGGCTCTGGCTTTGGGCGCTTTGCCTCAGGCGGCGGCGACGTCGGAGAAGGCCAGGGATGGGGGCGCCTCCTTCGCGGACCGGCGGCTCGCCGCGGAGAAGATCATCGCGGAGAGCGGCGCCGAGGTGTCGATCGCCTACCGGGCTCTGGATGGCAGCGAAGAGTGGATGCACGAGGCCGATCGCCGTTTCCACGCCGCCAGCACCATGAAGGTGCCGGTGATGGTGGAGTTGTTTCGCCAGGAATCCGCGGGAATGCTGAAGCTCTCGGATTCCCTCGAGATTCGCAACGAGTTCAAGAGCGTGGTCGACGGCTCACCCTACGCCATGGATTTCGGCGAGGACTCCGACGACACCGTCTACAAGAACGTCGGGAAGTCCATGACCCTGGAAGCGTTGAACTTCCAGATGATCACGGTTTCCTCAAACTTCGCCACGAACCTGCTGATCGATCGGCTGGGGGTGGAGAACATCCGGGCCACCGTGGCCTCTCTGGGCGGCCAGGGCCTGGAGGTGCGCCGCGGGGTCGAGGATCAGAAAGCCTTCGACCTCGGCATCATCAACGAAACCACGGCCCGAGGCCTGTTCGTGGTGATGAACGCGATTGCGCGCGGCCTGGCGGTTTCGGCGGCTCAGAGCGCGCGCATGGTCGACGTGCTCGCCGCGCAGAAGTTCAACGACGGCATTCCCAAGGGCTTGCCTGCAGGAACCAGGGTGGCGCACAAGACAGGGACCATCACCAGGATCCATCACGACGCCGCCATCATCTATGGCGCGCGACCGAGCGTTCTGGTGGTGCTCACCCGAGGGATCGAGAAAGAGGCGGACAGCGATGCCCTGATGGCCCGGATCACCAAGTCTCTGATTTCATCGAATTTTGAAGGGCGCTGAACGGGGATGAACCGCAATCTCCGATGCTATGCTCGAAATCCGTCGAGGGAGCTTTGAGCGACACCCCAAAGAAAACATTCGGGAAGTATGAGGCGATCAGCCACCTCGGCTCCGGGGCCATGGGAGTCGTGTGGCGCGCCCAGGATCCCGTCCTTGGTCGCACGGTGGCGATCAAGACGATCTC
>JAGNNV010000202.1 GCA_017990495.1 Vicinamibacteria bacterium | reverse complement strand
GGGCCTTCGAGCGCAGACGACTCGGCCCTGGAAGGCTCCGGTTCAGGCGAGGGTGAGGAGGCCGCCATGGGCGCGGTCGCGATGGGGGAGAAGATCTCCGAGTGGGAGGGCGCCACCTCGGTGACGCCGGCCGCATCCTTGGTGGTCAACTCGAGGAACACGTCCTCGAGGCTCAATGACACCTGCGACATCGAGAGCAGGTCGATGTTCGCGGCCACAATGGCCCGCGCCGCCGCGGCCCGGATGTCTTTGCCCTCTTCGGCCTGAAGTTCGAGCACGGCGTTACCCGAGCCGTTCTTGCGCGGATTCACGGTGAGGATGCCCTCGACCCCTCGGAGCGCATCGAACGCGGTTCGGGTCTCGGCCCGGACCTCGAGACGCACGGCGCCCTTGCTGGAGAGCCGCGCGGTGAGGTTTTCCGGAGTGTCCTCGGCTACCACCCGGCCCTTGCTGATGATGACCACACGTCCGCAGGTCATCGACACTTCGGGGAGGATGTGAGTGGACAGGATGATGGTGTGATCTCCGCCCAGGCTCTTGATGAGGTCGCGGGTCTCGATGATCTGCTGAGGATCGAGGCCGGCGGTGGGTTCGTCGAGGATCAGTACGGGAGGGTCGGCCAGGATGGCTTGCGCGATGCCCACGCGTTGGCGATACCCCTTCGACAGGCGACCGATCAGCTTGCCGCGGACCTCGCCCAACCGGGCTTTTTCGATGGCGCGGTCGATGCGGGCCTTGCGGTCGGCCGACTTCACACCTTTGATGCGCGCGCAGAAGTCGAGATAGGACGTGACGTCGAGGTCGGGATAGACCGGCGGGGTCTCCGGCAGGTAGCCCACGCTGCGTTTGGCTTCGAGGGGCGACTTGAAGACGTCGAAACCCGCGACGCTGGCTCGGCCCGAGGTGGCGGGCATGAAGCCGGTGAGGATCCGCATGGTGGTGGTTTTGCCCGCGCCGTTGGGGCCGAGGAAGCCCAGGATTTCGCCCTTGCCGACGGTGAACGAAACCCCGGAGACGGCGTCGAAACGGCCGTAGCTCTTGCGGAGGTCCGCGACTTCAATCATGCGTGAGAATCCCTTTCTCGAAATGACTACACACGGCCTACGGAGTGCCGGTATGGTAACAAACAACCTCATGAGACAACTGCCGCTCCTTCGACGAGGTTCGACGCCGTCCGGTCGGTCCACCCGCGCCATCTCCTTTGTGCTGGCCGCCTTCGTGGCCATGGCTGCCGGCTCCTGCGCGGACCCCGAACCGAAGACCCTTCTCAAGGTGACCGACCTCGAGACCTACTGGGTTCTCGACTACTCGCGAACGGACACGCGTTTCCTCGCTCCCGCCGTGCGCTTTCGCGTCGAGAACATCTCGACCGAGACGCTCCTCGCCGTCGACGCCACCGCATCGTTCTTCCGCGAAGGCACGGTCGACTCGTGGGGCTCGGGTTTCTTCCGGCTCACCGAGGGACGCAAAACGCTGGCTCCGGGCCAGAAGGTACTCGTCACCATGAGTTCGGATGCCCGCTACTCCCTCGTCGGTCCGCCCGAGACGGCCTTCACGCATGCCACCTTCAAGCCGGTGCGCACGAAGTTCTTCCTTCGCGTGGGTTCGTCCGTGTGGGTCGAGTTTGGTCAGGCGCCCATCGAGAACGTGCTCGGATCGAAGGACGCCCGGCAGGTTCTGGCCCAGCCGCCGGGCTGAACGAAAAAGAACGATCGTGCTAGTATCTGACCCATGTCGAAGGGTCAGGCCACCCGAAACACCATTCTCGAGGTGGCGCTCGCCCGCGCCAGCAAGGTGGGACTCGGCGCGTTGAGCATCGGTGAGTTGGCCAAGGAAGTGGGCCTTTCGAAAAGCGGTCTCTTCGCCCACTTCGCCTCCAAAGAGGACCTCCAGATCGAAGTGGTGCGCAAGGCCATGGCCACCTTCGTGGAGCTGGTCATCAGCCCGGCCCTGAAGAAACCGCGGGGCGAACCCCGGGTGCGCGCGCTCTTCGAGAACTGGTTTTATTGGTCGCGGGCCAGCGAACTTCCCGGGGGCTGCTTCTTCATCGCCGCGTCCAGCGAGTTCGATGATCAACCGGGGCCTTTGCGCGACCTCCTCCTCGCTTCCCAGAAGGACTGGCTCGGGGTGCTCGCCCAGGCCGCGCGGGTCGCGGTGGAGGAAGGTCACTTCCGCAAGGGTCTCGACACCGAACAGTTCGCCTGGCAACTCGATGCCTTCGTTCTCGGCTATCACCACTCGGCCCGTCTCCTCCAGTCGAAAGACGCGGAGAAACGGGCTCAGAACGCTTTCGAATCCCTGATCCGCGCCGCCCGCGCCTGAAAGGTCCCCTTCAATGAATGCCCGCGTCCCCAGCGAATCCAAAAAAAGCACGACCGGTCGGTCGAAGAGCGATTCCACCCTGCGAAAGACCCGTTCGATGGCCGTGCTCGGCGCGGTGATCCGGGGAGTCGACCGGCTCTCGCCGCGCCTTGGAGCCCACGTAGCCGCGCGTGTCTTCCTCACTCCGCGCCGGGCCCGCCTGCCCGAGCGAGAGACCGAGTGGTTGAAGCATGCGCGCCCCGAGACCTTCGCGGCCGGTCGCTTTCGCCTCGCCGGTCATCGCTGGAGTCGCACCGGCGACCCCGTGTTGCTGATCCACGGATGGGAGGGACGAGGATCTCAACTGGGTGGTCTCGCCCTTGCGGTGGCAGAGCAGGGCTTTCAGCCCATCACCATCGACCTGCCCGCCCACGGTTCAAGCAAGGGCGCCCAGACCAACCTGATCGAGTTCGCGGAGGCGGTGACGGAGATGGTCGATCTCCTCGGCGGCGTGGCCGGAATCGTGGCGCACTCGTTCGGGGCCGCGGGAACGACGGTGGCCCTGCGCCAGCCGCTTCGCGTGGGACGTCTTGTCTACCTCGCGCCGTCCGAAGACTTCGCCCACTATCCGCGAGTCTTCAGCCACTGGCTTGGACTGTCCGGGCACCTGAGCGACCGCATGCGCCGCACCGTGGAGGGACGGCTCGGCATCACCATGGCCGAACTGCGCGGTGGCCTGCTCGCACCGCGCATGAGCGCCCCCCTGCTGGTGGTGCATGACGAGGACGACGTCGACGTGCCCTGGCAGGACGGCAAGACCTATGTCGAAGCGTGGCCCGAATCAACGCTTCTGACCACCACCGGCCTCGGCCATCGCCGCATCCTTCGCGAACCCGAGGTGATGAAGGCGGTGGCCGCGTTCATCCGGGGTGATTCGTCACCGCGCTGACACATCCCGCCAGCGCAGGGAAAGGCAGGAGAAGCCGGCGTCGAGAAGCGCGATCTGCGCGTTCGGCAGGGGTACCACCGCGTAACCCTCTTTCGTGAGCAATTCCGCAGTGCGCGGAAAGTCGCGGCCCACGAAGACCCGGTCGTTGACGCGCAGTGAGTTGGCCGCCGCCTCCTCGCCTTCGGGGGTGAGCAGCACACGATATCCCTCGAACACGCCCGAGGCGGCCAGCCGTGCGGTGGCGAGGATCGTCTCCTCGTCGAGAAGGGAGCAGTCCGTCTTGAAGTGCAGCACCCCGGTCGGGGTCTGCACAATGCGTCCGCGGCGGCCGATCTGGTCGAGCAAGGCGATGAGGCCCGCGGCTCCCGCCTCGGTCGTGCGCGCGGAGAGGCCGATCAGCACCGCGTCCCTTGTGTTCAGGATATCGCCGCCTTCCGCGAAGCCGTCGGTGAGTTCGAGAACGTGGTCGAAACGACGGCGCAATTCGGGGCCGATGGCGATGGCTTCCCCAAGACGCGAGGGCGCTCCGGGACGCAGCACGATGGCGCCCTCGGGAAAAACGAGGGCGGGGTCTTCGAGAAAAACAGAGTCGGGGAACGCTTCGAGGGCGGGCAGGGTCTCGACGGCAACTCCGGCCGCACTCAGCGCCGCGACGTAGGTCTCGAGTTCGAGGCGGATCCCTTCGAGAGTGGGACTGCCCCGGTCGATCGCTCGAAGGCCGTGAACCACGGAGGGTGCGGGATTCCGCACCAGAGCGCGGTCGAAGTGGAAGATGGGAGGCATGGGACCGGGGAAGCCTCGCCCCTCGAGGGCTCCCGCGTCAAGACGGCGGTCCGGTCCGGGCCGTCCCTCGGTCAGTCGTGATCGATGTGTTCAGCTCCTGGGAGCCGAGGCGACCGCCTGCCGACTCGGCCGGCCTGCAATGAGCATCACCAGGGATCCCACCGCCCAGCTCACCAGGGTACCGACAGTCATGCCGATGAACACATGAGAAAGCGCGTGGGGAAGAGCCGTCGTCTCTACGGTGGAACCCGGGCCGCGGAACTCGGGCGCATCGAAGACATTCGGAAAGCCGTTCGCGGACAGGGCGATCCCCAGCACGGCCATGATGTGGATCACCAGGCTCTGATTGAAGATGAGGGGAAGCAGATGGCGGTAGGTCCCAAACCCCGAGCGGCCGACCCGGAGTCCGTAGTAGATGGTCCCGACGAGGAAGACCACATTCATGGAGAAGTACCTGACGACATCGTTCGACGCCCCGCCGATGGACAGCGCGAGGCGCGCGAAGCCCATGAAAGCGAGGGCTATGAGGAAGGGGGTCTGAAAACGGAGATATTCCGTGTAGGACTTTCCGAACATGTCTGCAAGTCTCCAGTGCTTTGAACAGCGTTGAAGACACAGACTAGAAGCCCCACCGGGTCTGCGAAATAGCCACTTGAGGCGTCCGGCCTATGACCTCTTCGGGCGCAAAGCTTCTGCCGCGCATAGCGCCCAGCCTGGGCCATTCCTAGCCTTCGTCATCCTCGTCGCCGTAGACGCTGAAGCCGTCGACCCAATCGGGAGGCAGCACGGGTGGGCGCGGCGCCTCGCCGGTGAACGGCGGCCCGGTGAGGACATCGCCGCCGCCTACTTCCGACATATCCGGGGCGGCCGAGAGTGCGCCCTCCCGACGCTTCTTCCAGTTCTTGATGGCCCGGCTTGCACCCAGAGCCTCGAGCGATTCAATCCAGGCGTCGCGCAGCGCGGGACGGGGGCGGCGTAGTTCGGCAAGGGCCCAGTGCCTCGCCGCTTCGAATTCGAGATCGACGGGCAGCGATTTCGGCAGCCGGGTCAGATACCCGGCGACGTGGCCCACACTGAGAATCGCGAGGCCAAGCGCGCCCATGCCCCCGAGCGGCGTGTTCGGGGTCAGGGCGATGGCGGTTCCGAGCAGGCCCAACAGCGCCACCACGGTGAGGATCGAGCCCGGCGGCGCGCGCCGACTCGACGAGCCGACGGGCCAGATACTGACGATGGCATTTCCGGCCACGAGGCTTGCGAAGAGGGCGGCGGGATCGGGAGTCGAGTGTTCGAGGAGGCTCTTCACCATCAAACCGATGCCCGCTCCCATGAAGGCGAGGTGGAGCGCCGCCCATAAGGGCCGCTTCCTCCCGACCTTTTTCGGCAGCAGGCCTTCGAAGGCCTGCGTCACGAGGTCGTTCGCGACGAACTCGCGACCCTTGAATCGCGCCTTGATGTCGTCGGTCGAGATCATGTCGCCGCGATAAAAGACCTCATCGACGATGGCGCGTTCGAAAGGCGAGAGCTTCCCTCGCTCGGCGGTGAGCCTCAGGGTCACCCGTGCGTCGTTGTCCTCTCTTTCGGGCGTGTCGACGTTGATGGCGATCTGCTTTCGCGCCGCCATCCGAAGCAGGACGCGTTCAAATGATGGGGCGCGGGCGCCTCGCCAGTGTCCGAGGTGGGTATCGATAAGTTCGGGCGGGAGATTCGCGACTCGGGACTCGAAGAGCGCACGGCTCCCTGTCGGTGGTGGATTACGAAGGCGGTCGATGGCGACGAAGGCCAGGCAGAGAGCCCTGGCGGCAGGTACTGAAGAACACGCTGCACCCGATAGTCGACATCGGGGGTGGTCACGCCGATCGGCCGGTCCTTGTCCTTGAGCACCCACGCCGTGCCGTATTCGAGCCGGTAGTCGAACGGAGCCATGTCCCCGGTGGAGCTTCGGGAAGGCAATAAGACATCGTGTTCGAGGCGATAGCTCTTCGTCGGCTCGGGCCAGGCCTCGCGCCAGCCGGTCAGGACCTCCATGGCACGGGTGAGGGGATTCCGCGGCGTCGTGCGGTCGTCGAGCGGGAGCGGGCCTGCGGCCACATCCCAGGCCGGTGTGATAGCGCCGACGAGGGTGTACTCGATCGCGTAGCGCCTCACCGTGGGCTCAAACGTTGGGTCGTTGTCGCCCCGAAGCGAAAACTGAACGCCCCACGCGTAGGTCTGATAGGAGTCCGTTTCGGAAAGCGGCCCGTCCTTCAGCGCCTGCTTCGACCCATCCGGGCCGACGCGAAAGATGCCGTGAACCACGGCACTCTGATCGGCCGCGAAATTGAAGCCGCGTGTGATGACGGCGACATCGCCCTGGATCGCGAGTTCGTGTTTCTCCTCCACCCTGGCCAGACCCTCGTTGTCGAGCCGGGTCACGACCTCGAGGCGATTCCACACCGCATCCCCTCCCTGAGCCTCGACCTTGGCGACGCTGAACATCCACAAGCCCATCAATAGCGTCGCTTGTCTCATGGGCCATTCTCGCAGCGTT
>JAGNNV010000028.1:16819-24833 GCA_017990495.1 Vicinamibacteria bacterium | reverse complement strand
CCAGGATGACGTCCGGGTCCTGGCGCAGGGCGGCGCGGATGGCTCCGGCGAAGTTCAGGGCGTCGACCTCGATCTCGCGCTGGTTCACGATCGACCGCTTGTCGCGGTGGAGGAACTCGATGGGGTCTTCGACGGTGACGATGTGCGAGGTCTTCTCGGCGTTGATGTAGTCGATGAGAGCGGCGAGGGTGGTGGATTTGCCCGAGCCGGTGGCGCCGGTGCACAGGATCAGGCCGCGCTGCTCGTCGGCGATCTTGGTGAGGGTGGGGGGCAGGAGCAGCTCGCGGATAGTCTGGATCTTCAGGGGAATCAGACGGACGACGAGGCCGACGGTACCGCGCTGTTGAAAGACGTTGCAGCGGAAGCGCCCGAGGCCGGGGACGGAGTAGGCCACATCGACGTCGAAACTGTCCTTGAACTTCTGCTTCTGGCGATTGTTCATCACCGAGAACGCCATGTTCAGGGTGTCTTCGGTCTGCAACCGGCGATGGTCGACCACGGCGGTCAGTTCGCCGTTGACCCTCAGCACGGGATGCGACCCGACCTTCAAGTGCAGGTCGGAGGCCCGCTTTTCAATCGCGAGTTTGAGGAGATCGTTGATGAGCATTAATGGCGGCCTTCGTTTCCAGATGGAGGGGTGCCCCAAAGGTGCCCTCCTCACGAATTTCAGTGTCCGAGGATAGTCTGTTTTTCGCGTTTCTCGCCTTCCCCTCCCGTTTGTGATATCCACCCGGCATGAGGATCATTGCGGGCGAGGGCCACGGCCGGAAACTCAAGGTCCCCAAGGGCGGAGAGACGCGCTCCACGGCGTCCCGGGTGAAGCAGACCTACTTCGACATCATGCGTCCGGCCATCGACGGGGCCACCTTCCTCGATGCCTGCTCGGGGTCTGGGGCGATCGGCATCGAGGCGGTGTCCCGGGGGGCGGTCCACGCCACCCTGATCGACCGTTCACACGCGGCCCTGGCCAGCGCGCTCGCCAACATCAAGGTTCTGGGGGAGAAGAGCCGTCTGGTCGAGGTCTTGCAGGGCGACCTTCTTCGGACCCTGCGCAAGCTGCGGGGGGAGGGGCGGACCTTTGATGTGGTCTATCTCGACCCCCCCTACGACGAGGGCCCCTACGAAGAAGCCCTTGAGCTCCTCGCCACCGGGCTCGTCTCCCCGCGCGGGTACGTGACCGCCGAGCATTTCAAGAAGCGCGAACTTCCCGAGACTATCCTCACCCTCGTGCGTTTCCGCGAGGTGAAGGTTTCGGACCATCGGCTGACTATCTACAGGAACGAGGTGTCGTTGTGAGCAAGAAGGATTCGAAGCGGGTCGCCCTGATCCCAGGTTCGTTCGACCCCATGACCCTGGGCCATCTGGACCTCATCACCCGGACCGCCGGGCTGTTCGATGAAGTCGTGGTGGCGGTGCTCGAGAACTCCTCGAAGAAGCCCTGGTTCTCGGCCAAGGGACGGGTTCTGATGGCCCAGCGCGAACTGATCACGTTGCGCAACGTCCGCGTGGTCCGGTTCGCGGGACTTCTCGTCGACCTGGCGGGGCGCGAAGGCGCCGACGTGGTGGTTCGGGGCGTGCGGGGCGGGTCCGACCTCGAGTACGAGACGGTCATGGCCCGGATGAACCGCCATCTGCGGCCCGGACTCGAGACCGTCTTCCTGCCCTCGTCGCCGCACCTGGCGCACGTGGCCTCGCGGCTCGTGCGGGAAATCGCCTTCCTCGGTGGCCCGGTGGACGGGCTCGTGTCCCGCAAGATCGCGGCCGCGGTGAAGACCCGCGCCGAAGAAAGACGCGCCGACCACGCCGAGACGCCTGGGGTGTCGGAATGAGGAAGCTGATGAAGACCAAGGATCTGAGTCCGATTCACCTCTCCGCGCGCGTTGACTCGGTCGAGGTGTCGCCCACGGTGGCCACGGCCGCCCGGGCCACACAGCTCCGGACCATGGGCCGGGAGATCCTCGACTTCTCGGTCGGCGAGCCCGACCAGGGAACGCCGGAGCGTATCCGCAAGGCGGCGGCCGAGGCCATGAACCGCGGCGAGACCCGCTACGTGCCCTCGCTCGGTGTGCCCGCCTTGCGCAAGGCGGTGGCTGATCGGTACCTGGCTGACGACTCTGTGCGCTTTGATCCCGCGGAGGTGGCGGTGACCCTGGGCGGAAAGCAGGCCTACGCCCTGGCCTGCGGGGCCATCCTCGATCCCGGCGACGAGATCGTGATCCCGACACCGTTCTGGCCCACGTTTTCGGAGGCGCCACGGCTGGTCGGAGGCGTGCCCGTCTTCGCTCCCCTCGATGCCGCCAGAGGATTCGCCTTCAACCCCGATCTGGTCCTGAGGAAAGTGCGGGGCAAGACCCGCGCCCTCGTCATCAACTCGCCTTCGAATCCGACTGGGGCCGTCATCACCGAGCGCGCGCTGCTCGACATCGCGCGAGGTTTGAAGGACAAGGCGCCTGATGCGTTCTTGATCTACGACGACACCTACGCCCGCCTCCGTTACATCGAAGCGAGCCCGCGCATGTTGCCGCGGGTGCGCGAGATCCTTGGCGACCGCTTCATGATCGCGGGCACCGCGTCGAAGACCTACTGCATGACGGGATGGCGGATTGGCTGGCTGCTCGCGCCGAAGTCGGTGATCCAGGGCGTGGCCGCGCTCATCTCCCATGAGACCCAGTGCGCCGCGTCCTTCGCTCAGTTCGGCGCGATCGAGGCGCTGTCCGGTCCCCAGGATTTCGTGGCCGATCTGGTCGCGGAGTACCGGACGCGGCGCGACCTCGTGGTCGCGGGACTTGAGGCCATTCCCGGCGTTTCCTGCCGGGTGCCCCAGGGCGCCTTCTACGCCTTCCCCGATGTTCGTAAGTTGCTGTCGAAGCAGGTACCCGACGCTCTGACCTTCGCGGCGCGCCTCCTCGATGAAAAGGGTGTGGCGGTGGTGGCGGGCGAGGGCTTCGGTTGTCCCGGTTTCATCCGGATCTCCTTTGCCCGCTCGCAGGACGAACTGCGCCGCGGCCTGGCCGCGATCGCGAGCTTCGTTCAGTCCCTGGAGGCGTCCTCGGCCCGTCCCAGAGCGGCGGCGCGGCGTTGATGATCGGCTTTCAGGACGGCTCGGCCGCGGTCCTCTATCTGAACGACCCCAAGGAGAAGATCTGGGGTCTCGTGATCTCGGTGTCCGCCGCGGGCGTGGTCCTGCGCGGCCTGCGCCTCGACTCCTTCGAGGACTGGATGCGCCAGGAAGCGCGGCACGAAGAGGAGCTTCTGGGCCTGGTCACGAGCTTCTATCCGCTGCCGCGCATCGAGCGTCTCGAGGAAGACCGCTCCGTGGGGTCGGTGGTGAGCTACTCGCAGAGGTTCGAGGAGGCGGTGGGCTGCTCGGTGCACGACGCCGTCGCGGCACGCGCCGCCGAACGTGAGAAGAAGCCTGACAAGGACTCCTCGGCCGCCACAGAACGAGAACCCGGCGGCACGCTCCACTAGCAGTCCGTGATGAAAGTCCGCCGCAGGCCGGCGCACTTTCACCACGGGCTGCTCGACCCGCGTTTTCGCTGGTACTCTCCGCAGCGGTCCGCGGCGACGCGCGACCATGGAGGGCGAGACTATGGCGAGTGTGGGCGGCGCTCAGCGGAACTGGTTGCTCGATTTCTACATCGTTGGCTTCTTCCTGGACCAGACGATGGGGCTCCTTACCGGCCCCCTGTTGCTGGGAGCCAGCGACGTTTCGTTGTTGATGTCGGTCACCCAGTTCTTCAGCGCCAGCGTCGCTCTGTTCGCAGTGCTGCTGACCCGAGAGGTCCTGGCACTCGGCCTCGACAAGAGGTTGTTGCTCCTCCCGGCCTACCAGCTCGGCGCCATGGCGATTCTGTCGGTCCTGGGGTGGCTGTACTTTCCGCTCGTGAGAGAGGGCGGGGCAACAAAGGTCGGGGACCCTTTTGTCATCTGGGCTGGTGTCGTTCAATCCGCAATCGGGTTGTTAGTGGGTTTCTCCTGGGTCCATTGGGCGCGCAAGGACGGGGGCGCTCTCAAGCCGAAGGCCTCACAGAGTCAGGTGAGGCCAGATCGCATTCCGGCGCGGCCGGTTTCCACTCAGAGGTCGTCAGGCGCCGGATCGAGGCCGGCCCGCTCGGCCCCGGCTTCGGAGGCGCCAGGGCAGGGTGCATCCGCTGCGTCAAGAGAGCCCAGGGTTCAGACGATCCCTCGCACCGCACCGGCGATCCGTGCGGCGCAGAGCGGCCCCCCGGCCCTGCCCCCGGGCGCCATTAAAGCTGCCGTGGAGGCCAACGACGAAGGTTCGCTGTTCCTGGCCCGGGCGGGCCTTGTCCTGGCCCTGCTGATCCTGGGCCTCAATTGGAGGTACTTCTACAACGTCGCGCGGGGACCACAAATCATCACGGGGGCTCTTCTCCAGGCGCCCGGAGGCACCCGCGCGGTTCGGTCAGAGACGCCGGCTCTGCTTGCCATCGAGGAGACGTCCTCTACCAGCGTCCGGGTAGGACGGAGGCGTGGGCTCGGGCGAATCGGGGTGCCCCTGCCGGATACGAAGACCTACTTCTACGTTGGACGGATCGACGAGCAATGGGTGCTGGTCAAGTCGAACGAGGAGGCGCCCATGCTCGTGGGGTTCTCGGGAGAACTCTTCGAGGCCCCCGATACGATCGTGGCGGAGATGAAGAAGGCGGGGGACTGGGGTGACATTCAGTGGATGGTCGACGTCGATTCGAATTACCGGATCCCCGGATTCTGGTCGTCGGTCGGGCTGCTTCTGCTGGGCTGGGCCGGCTACAAGGCAGGCAGGATCTCGTTGAGAATCCGGAGGGGTTACGCGCAGAGCGTCCAACTCGCTCATTTGCGGGCGCTGGGGCCTATCCCTGCGGTGGTCCAGCGGATCGAACGGGAGATCAACGGATTCGGCGCGACGGCTCAGATTGGAAAATGGTGGGTGACGCCGCAGTGGATCGTGACCCTCGATCCGGAAATTCTCGTGGCGCCTTCGGGCAGCGTGGTAGCCGCCGCACCGATTGCGGACGTCGATTCCAAGACGAACGAGCTGAAGCGTGCGGGCATCGGCTTATGGACGAAGCATGGCGCCCGGCGGACATCCCTCTGGCTCGAGCCCAAGCAGATCCTTCCCCTGGCGGAGGCGATCGTGGAACGGCTGCCGTGGGTCTGGGTAAAGGAGGCGGGGCCTTTCGAGGACCGCTGGAAGGGCGACCGCGAGGGATGTATTCGAGAGGCGGAAGGTCGATGGCGCGCGCATCAGCGGGCCCTGGCTTCTGCGGCGGCTTCGCACACTGCGCCCTCGCCGGCCTTGGTGGAGTAGCTCGTCCGCGACGCGCCCCGGGCTTCAATCGATCCGGTGTTGCCGAGGGACGATGCCCCTCAGCGACGCGCAGGTCGGGTGTGCAGCAACTTCGCCAGCAAGACTCGTGGCAGTTCGTTCGGTGACTTCAGGCTCCACGCCTGGGCCAGAAACGTCGGGAAGCCCGCGAGTCCGATCCGGCCGGGAGCCGCGGCCCGCCGGTGGGCGAACCACAAGTTGGGCAGTGCGCCGAAGAGTCCCGCGGGTTCGCGCACCCGGAAGAAGTCTTCGGCGCGCGCGGCCAGAGAGTCGCGTTGACGCGTGAGTGGAGCGAGCAGCGCGTCCAGGGTTTGTTCGGAGCCCAGGATGTCGCGGGTCAATTCCAGTCCGCGACGCAGGGGCAGAGCGAGGCCGAGGGCCTCGGCCCGGGCTCGCACGCGCTCGGGATCGAGATCTCCGTTCCGCGCGATGGTGATCGCGTCGAGGATCCAGATGCTCGACGGCGCGATGCTCCAGCGCAGACCATGGACCACGGTGTGGATGAGCTGATCGTCAGCGGCCATGGCGCGGGCGGGAGCGCCCCCGGCCTCGACCGGGATGGACGCCGCGAAGAAGGCCTCGTCGGCCGCCGCGTAGCGGGCCTCATAGAGCGCGTGCCGATGCAGGTCGAGGCTTGATCCACCGCCGTTTGACAGCACACCTGCGTGCATCCCGGACCGGAGCCAGGTTCGATCCGGATCGCCGCGCCAGTTCGTGGCCTCGAGCACGTCCAGTGCCCGACCCACCGACGCCCCGGGCACGAGGATGTCGACGTCGGACATCGGCCGGGCCCCGAGATCCCGGTAGTGAACGATGAGGAGCGCCACGCCCTTGAGCACGAGGGCCGGGATGTCCGCCTCGTGGAGCGCCCGGAGAACTTCGCCGGCCGAACGGAGCAGGCGCGCGTTCGCCCCGAAGTTCTCGGCGTAGGAACGGAGCAGAAACGGGTCGCGGGGCGCTCCGAGGCGCGCGAGATTCCGCGCAACCGCCGGAAGAAGGCGGCGGGCCGGCAGCCTCTCGCCTCCTTCGGGAACGCGTGCCCGATAGGCGGCGAACGCACGTTCGGCCGCGTTCTTGTCCCGAAGGCCTGCGGCCCTCAGGAGTGCGGTCTCCTCCGGAGCGACGGAATCAGCGCGCCCGCCGTCGGCCACGGCCGGCTAGCGTCGGGTCGGGATTCGGGTGAGAGCCACGTTGCCGAAGGCGTCGGTCGCGCGAATGACGATGGCGGAAGGCGCGCCATCGACCCGGAACTCGAAGGTCTCTTCGCGCGAGTCGGCGACGCCATCGATGGGCGTCAGGTCGGCCCAGGTCCCTGCTTCCTTCGCCCACTCTGCCTTGCGGATCGCGTTCATCGCATCCTTGATGACGACCCGGCTCAGGCCTCCCGCGGGAGCAAGGCCCGCGCCGATCTCGATGGTGGGGGCGTCGTTGTCGACGTCGAACACCTCGGTGTCCTTCTCGTACGACAGACCGCGACCTTCGGGATTCGAGGCCTGATCGCGCGCGATGACGCGCAACACGTAGCGTCCGGACGGCACCGTCGCCGTGTCCCAGGTGAAGACCGGCTCGTCAAGACCATCGCGCAGCCGGGTGAAGGTGGTCGCGCTTTCGGAGCGGTACGACACGTCGTACTTCAAGGAGTCGCCGTTCACGTCTTCGGCGCGCCAGCTCATGGTGCGCAGAGAACGGTAGAAGAGCTTGCGGCCGAGGTTCGCCGCGTCCGAGGACCGCCCGCCCAGCGCGGCCGGGGGCTTGATCTCCGGCGTTCCCGATTCGAGGCCGGCGATTTCCGGCTCACCGGACGGAGCGCCGCCCGGGTTTCGCTGGAAAGCATCTCCTGCCGGGTAGAGGGTGATTTCGCGGATGAGAGGCCGTACGTTGCGCTGGACGTACGCCAACTGCATCCAGGACAGCGCGGGATTCTCGGCGCCGCCGTTGAATGTGGCCCGGATCTGCGCAAACCGCGCCTGGGGCGCGCGCGCCGGGGCCTTGCCCGCGGTGACGGATTCCCAGTTGCTCCAGGTGGTGTCGGGCACCGCGGAGTTTCCGGTGCGGATCTCATACGTGAGGGCGGCCGAGGTGGCGCTCGCCTCGAGGGCACCGACCTGGGAGACGTTGTCGAAGTCCTTCGGCGTTGAGGTAAAGACGCCCCGGACTTCTCTCTTTGTCGACAGGTACTGCAGTTTGCCGGGGTTCGATGAGGCGATGGCCATCTCGCCCGAAGCGGTGGGAACCGCGGCTGTGAGCTGCTCCTGGGGCATGGTGCGCACAAGGGTGTAGGTGCGGTCGTCCCGCACCTCGTAGATCCGTCCTTTTGATCCGGTGCCGAAGAGCACCGCGTCGTTGCGCTTGAAGAGGAAGAACGGCGATTCGTCGCCGCTCCACAACTGGTCGGCATCCCCGAGCGCGGTGACGAGGAAGATCGCCCCGCGGGCCGGACCGGATCCGGCGCGCGCGGTGTCTGCCGGCCTCGGGGCGGTGGGGAAGGCGAAGACTTCGATCGAAGTGGCGGCGGTGGCGCCCTCTTGCGCGGGTGACGCCCCGGGCGAAGGGGAGGGTGTGGGCCGGGGCAGCGGAATCTCGGAACGGCCGTCGACGAGTGCCGCGTAGACCGAACCGTTCGGAAGAGGCAGCAGGGCCTTCACTTCACGGTAGTTCGAGTCGTAAAGCACGCGGACGTTGTCC
>JAGNNV010000028.1:0-16719 GCA_017990495.1 Vicinamibacteria bacterium | reverse complement strand
GGCTGGACCGCGAACGTCGAGGCGGCGACGAGGGCCAGAAGCAGGGACGCGCCAAATCTAGAGGGCATGAAATCCTTTAATCAACGCTCAATCTGAAGGGCCAGGAAACGGGTGCCTTTGACGGAATACTCCACGGGAAGTTCGCCATCCCATACCACCGTGGTCTGGGTGCGGACGACGGGTTCGCCGCCCTGGCTGCCGCCGAGCACCTGCATCATCGAGGGCGGCAGGCCGGGGAGCAAGGTGCCCGAGATCGCCGCGCCTTCTTCGAAGCGCTGGAGCCTGGCATAGATCTGGGTGCTCTTGCGGATCGAGTTGACCGCGCGCACGATGTGGTCGAGATTCTTGGGCACGAAGGCCTGTCGCATCTCGCGCTGCTCGGCCATGGAGAGCGCGGCGCCGTCTGAAACGAGAACGACGTAGCGGCCGGGAGCGGCGCCAACGGGGATTTCGATGGGGATCGAGACGATCTCTTCCTCTCCGCGGAATGTGCGCAGGGCGATCTTCATGGGGATGGTATCGCCGGGCCGGACCGGACCGTCGCGCTCCAGCCAGGCGCGATCGATGTTCGCGGTTTCCTGGGCCTCGCGTGCGGTCAGGTTGACGGTCACCGACTCGAGGCTCACCCGCCGGAATTCGTTGTTCATCACGAAGGCGATGGCGCTGCCCACGAGGCCGGCGGCCATGGCCCCCGGCTGCCCTTCCGCGAACTGGTTCTGCAGGCGCATGGCCGGGATGCTGCTGAAGTTCACGGTGGCGTCGAGGGTCACGGTGGAGGGTCCCGCGGCCCTCTCCTGTCCCTGCAACACGGACAGCAGGCTGGCGTACACGGTGAGCGGCGTGAAGAGATCGTCCTGGACCACACTGAACGAGTATTCCTGCTTCATGCCCGGGCGGTTCTGCAGTATGACCTTGACCGGAATCATGCGCGGCCCGGGGCCGAGTTTGCCGGAGATGCCGGTCGCGCGGTCCTGCTGGAAGCGGCCGATGGTCTCGTGCGCGCTCGAGATCTTGAACGACTGGTTGAGGCTCGGGAAAACGTCGTAAACCCAGGCTTGGCGCATGGGGAAGTCGATGGGGCCGATGCCGAAGAACGGGTGGCCGAACGCGTACACCGACTCACCATCGATGTGGGTGACTGTGCCGGTGGCCGAGAAGTCGAAGTCGCCCTGGATCAGCGACACCGCGACCGGGCCACCCGCTTCAAGAGGCGGCAGGGCGGCGGGCGCGGCGCCCTTCGAGGGCACCTGTAAGGGCGCGAAACCCACCTTCGAGAATAGGCCCTTGGCCGCATCGAACGCGTTGGTGGACAGCCCGGACATGGAGAGTGGAATGGGCAGGGGCGACATGCCGGCAAGGCCCGGGGCGGACTTCTCACTACCCACCGCGCCGAGGGAGTCGGTGAACTTCGCGATCAGCGCGTCTGGATCGAGGGGGAAGGGAAGGCCGGACATGCGGAGGGGGATGGGCCGGAGGGTCGCGTCGGCGGGCGTGGTGGAGGCGCGCAGAAGAATGTCGTTCATGCGCGAGAAACCGGTCATCTCGACGTAGGGCGTGATTCCGGCGATCGCTTCCTTGGAGAAGCCGAACCCGAAGGCCACCGCGCCGAGCAACCGGCCATCGATGTAGACCGGAGAACCGCTCATGCCCGCGATGACTCCGGTGTTGGCGAGGGGGCCGCCCTTGAGGCGGGCCATCACCATGGTCTGCTTGGGAGCCGAGTTCTCGAGCGAGCCGATGATCTCGACCTCGAAGGTCTCCATCTTCTGATTGGCGAAGACGGTGCGACCGATCCCCTTCATGCCCGGCTTCAGCTCGCTCAACGGAAAGATGGCGACATTCGAAGGGATGCGGGCGAGAGGGACGGCGGCGTCTTCGGGGAGGGCACTCACGCCACTTGCCATGAGGGCAAGGGCACAGACCAGGACGGCGAGTCTCAACATGTTCATCATTCTCCTACACGTGCCGCGTTCCTGCGGATGGTCCGGGGGCGCCCGACCTTCGCTATCCTGTGCTCAAGTGGTGAAAGCGAGGTCTTCTATGAATCCCCTCCATCGACTCTGGTTTGGCCGAGGAGTCCTGCTGTCGCTCGTCATCGGGTCGCTACATCCTTTGGACGCACGGGCGGCGATTTCGCCGCAAGGCCAGGCGGAAGGCCCCATCGACGGTCTGCGCAGCGACAAGCCCGCGGTAAGGCGAAAGACCGCGAGCGACCTTGGCAAGTCGAAGCGGCCTGAGGCCTTGCCTCGCCTGGCCGAACTGGTCCGCGATCCCGATGTCGACGTGCGGCTCACCGTGCTTCGCGCCATCGCCTCGCTCCGCGACCTCGCCGGCGTGCCTTCCATGCTGGTCTTCATGGCCGATCCCGACGTGCGGCCGCGATCCGAGTCCATCGACGGTCTCGTGGAGATCTACACCCACCGCGATCGACCGCGGTCATCGAGTTTCCTGTCGATATTCTCGGCGGACGGCCGGGACAAACCCGAGCCGCTGCTGGTCGCGACCGTGGACTTCGAGGTCTACCGTTCTCTCGCCGCTCGGCTGAAGGACTCGGACGCGGGCGTGCGCGAGAAGGCGGCGGAGGCAATCGGCATTCTTGGCGGCACCGAGGTTGCCGTGGATCTGATCGCCGCGCTCGGCGATTCGGTCTCCGATGTTCGCGCGGCCGCGGTGACCGCACTCGTCAAGGCCGGGACTTCGGCGGATGGCGAGGCTCTTTCTCCCCTTGTTCGCGATCCGTCGTCGGCGGTGCGGCGCCGCGCCATTTCCGGGCTCGGTCGACTGAAGGTGGGCGATGCGGCCTCGGTGTTGCGCTCGCTCTTCGAGAAGTCGCCGGAGTCGGAGGAAGGAATCCTCGCCCTCAATTCGCTGGCCCAGGTCGCGCTCGCTCAGGATCGGCCGCTGTTCCAGCGCCTCGCCATCCAGGCGGATCCACGCCGGCGGCGCCCGGCCATCGAGGCTCTGGCCCGGCTCGGGGAGAAGGGCCACGAGGACCGGTTCAAGCGCGACTTCCAGCGTGAGCAGAACGAGGAATTGCGTGCGGCTTACGCCTTCGCTCTCTTCTTGTTCGACGATCGGCCCTTTATCGACACCGTCGTCCTCGGTCTCGCAGGGTCTCGCGATCGGGCCCGCCAGTCCCGCGGTTATGTCGAGGAACTGGGAGCGCGCTCGCTGCCCGAGTCTCTCGACTATCTGCGCGAGCTGGATCCCAAGATCCGCGCCGGACTCTGCGACGCGTTATCGAACGCCGGGGTGGTGGACGCGCTCTCCGCGATCGAGCCGCTGGCCCGCGACCGCGATCCGCAGGTGGCGGCGAGCGCCGCCCGCGCCATCGCGATCCTCAAACGCCAGCGTCGGTAGGGGGCTACAGAGGCGATCTGCCGCGGCCGCTGGCGTCGATGTAGATGAGGCCCTGTTCGCGGGTGCCGCCCTGGTTCTCGAACTTCTTGATCTGCTGGCCGCCGATGGTCAGCCTTTCGGCCGAAACGCCGCCCGTGGGGCTTTCGAAGAGGAAGGGATCCACGGCATAAACGCGGTACGGATCTGTGCCCGGGAAGTTCACGGGGACATCCGGGATGGTAGCGGTCCAGGTGTGGTTCGCGGTTTGCTGGAGGTTGATATAGGTCCCGAGCGGCATCCAGCTGGCCTGGAAGGTCACGGGGCCGCCGCACGGCGACCCGGTATTCACGCAGCCCACCGGCTGGAGATAGGAGATCGTGACCGCCACGGTGGCCGGAGCCTTCAAGGGCGGGGGATCCTCCGGCCCCACGAAGTGGAAGTCGTAGCAGGCGGGGAGGGCCAGCGCGAGGGCGAGGGCCCCGAGGCGGGTGTGTTTCATCCTTGAAAAGATCGTAGCAGGAAAACCATGGTCGCCCACTAAACTCCCCCGGACTACAGGCTCCCTTGCCATTGACTGAAGCCATCCCTCGAGCGTCCATGGACGTGACCATCGGACCGTCGTCCGCCGATGGCGGAGCCGCCCCAGGAAGCGCGAAGACCGAAAGCGCCTCGGCGAGTTCGCCATCGCTCGGGATCGCTTATCGCGGCACCTCGCTGCAGATTGCGCGACGCCTCTATGGCTACGCGAAGGCCCACAAGACGCTGATCGGTCTCGGCTGGGTCGCCACCGTCTTCTACGGGCTGTCGAACGCGGCGCTCGTTTACATGATCAAGCCCATCTTCGACGAGGTGCTGATCGAGACCGTGCGTTTTGGCGAGGTGGCCACCGCCATCGTCGCCCTCTACGCGCTCAAGGGCCTGGGCGCCTACTTCGCCACCACCCTGCTTTCCGAGGCCGGGCAGAAAGCCGTCTTCGACCTGCGCCGCGACATCTACGCCCATATCCTCGATCAGTCCTTCGGCTTCTTCGCCAAGCGGACCACCGGCTCGCTCATGAGCCACATCACCACCGATGTGGAGCGAATCCAGACCGCGTTCAGTGAAATCGCCGCCGACCTTCTCAAGGAGGGCCTGACCGTGATCGGCCTGGTGGTGCTCCTCCTGTTCCTCGACTGGCGGCTCGCCATCATCGCCCTGGTTCTGATGCCTCTGGCCTTCGCCCCCCTCATCCGCCTCGGTCGACGATTGCGTTCGTCGAACGAGAGTTCGATGCGGCGCTGGAAAGACATCGCGAACATCCTGCAGGAGACCATCTCCGGTTTCCGCGTGGTGAAGGCGTTTGGCATGGAAGCGTTCGAGAAGGCGCGCTTCGAGAAGGCGCTCGAGCGGCTGCAGGGTGTGACCTTGCGCATGACCCGGACCACCGCGTTCCTTCCTCCGCTCATGGAGGCGGTGGGCGGCGTGTCGGTGGTTGTGGTGCTCTGGTACGGCACGTGGGCGATCTCTCGCGGCTACATGACCGCCGGCTCGTTCACGGCCTTCCTCGCCGGCCTGTTCGCGCTGTACACGCCGGTGAAGCGCCTTTCGAAGGTCAACGCGGCGCTGCAGGGAGCGCTTGCCGCCGGTCAGCGCGCTTTCGCCCTTCTGGATACCCACTTCGAAATCAAGGATGAGCCGACCGCCCGCACCCTCCCGCCCTTCAAGGACGTGATCGAGTACCACAACGTCTCTTTCCACTACGACAAGACGTCGGGCCCGGTTCTCTCCGGTGCTTCGCTCAAGGCCCGCCGGGGTGAAGTGGTGGCCATCGTGGGCATGAGCGGCTCGGGAAAGACGTCGCTGCTCAACCTGCTGCCGCGTTTCTATAACGTCACCGCCGGATCCATCACCGTGGACGGCATCGACATCCGCGACGTCACTCTCGAGAGTCTCCGCCGTCAGATCGGCCTCGTGAAACAGGAGACCATCCTCTTCAACGACACCGTTCGCGCGAACATTGCCTACGGCCTTTCCGGCGTCGAGGGGTCGGTGGTGGAAAGTGCGGCCCGCGCGGCTTTCGCCCACGACTTCATCCTCGACCTGCCCAGGCGCTACGACACGGTGATCGGGGAGCGTGGGTCGCGACTGTCCGGAGGCCAGAAGCAGCGCATCGCCATCGCCCGCGCCATCCTGAAGGATCCGCCCATCCTCATCCTCGACGAAGCCACCTCCGCCCTCGACACCGAGTCCGAGAGTCTGGTCCAGCAGGCCCTCTTCAACCTGATGAAGGGCCGGACCACTCTGGTGGTGGCGCATCGCCTGGCCACCGTGCGCCGCGCCGACCGCATCCTGGTTCTCGAAAAGGGCGAGATCCGGGAAGAGGGCGCTCACGATGAGTTGCTGGCGCGGAACGGGATCTATGCGCGGCTCCACGATCTTCAGTTCCGATCGGACCCCGCAGTATGAGCGATCCGCTGCTCATCATCATCGCCGCGCCGTCGGGGGGAGGGAAGTCCACCGTGCTCCGGCGGGTGTTCGCAGAAGTGCCGGCCCTTCAGTTTTCGATTTCGCACACCACGCGCGCGCCGCGAGCGGGGGAGCAGAACGGCCGCGAGTACTTCTTCGTTGACGAAAACACGTTCCGGGCGTCGATTGCCGAGGGGGCGTTCCTCGAGTGGGCCGAGGTGCACGGCCGGCTCTACGGAACGGCGCGTGCCGAACTCGATCGGGCGCGCAGAGACGGCAACGACCTCGTCCTCGACATCGATGTTCAAGGGGCGGCCCAGATTCTGAAGGCCCACCCGGAGGCGCTCTCCATTTTCCTCCGTCCGCCATCGCTCGAGGTCCTGAAGGAGCGCCTGAGGGGCCGGGGATCCGAGTCAGCCGAGTCTCTGGCCACCCGACTGGCCAACGCCGAGGGGGAACTGGACCGCGCTTCGGAGTTCCGTCATGTGGTGGTCAACGACCGGCTCGACGACGCGGTGGACGCGGTCAAGGCGATCATCGCGGAGGCGCGCCGCGCCCGGACTGCCCTCGAGATTCCCGCCCCGGCCTGAGCAGGCGACCCGACGAGTTTCGGGCCCCCGCCGCTCCAAACGCCTCGATCCCTTATACTTCGCGGTGAACATGGGCGGGCTCACCCTGCGCCTCCTCCGCATGGGTTCCCCGAACGAAAGAATCAATTGCCAAAGACTCTCTACAACGACAGGCCAATGAAGCACCTCATTCTCCCTAAAGAAATCGACAGCAAGTTCCGCTTCATCATCGTGGCCGCTCAGCGCGCGAAGCAGCTTCAGGCCGGGGCCAAGCCCCGCGTCCTCACCACCAGCTACAAGCCCACCCGCGTGGCCATCGAAGAGGTCCTGGCCGGCGCCGTGTCCTGGGAGATGAAGGCCGAAGTTCCCCGCGTCACCAACATCGACTAAGTCGCTCTCGGGGGCTTCATGGCCAGCATTCTTCTCGGGGTTACCGGTGGAATCGCGGCGTACAAGGCCTGTGAGGTCCTGAGGCTTTTCGACAAGGCCTCTCATCGGGTCCGGGTCGTGATGACCCGGACTGCCACCGAGTTCGTCGGTCCGCTGACTTTCGAGACGTTGTCGAAAGCGCCCGTCCTCACCGACGCGCGTCCGCTGGGCGAGCAGGGTTCGATACTGCACATCGACTACGCCGACGAGGCCGACGTCTTCGTGATCGCGCCCTGCACCGCGAACGTCATCGCCAAGCTCGCGCAAGGTGTCGCCGATGACGCCCTCACCACCACCGCGCTCGCTTTCACCGGCCCGGTGCTCATCGCCCCGGCCATGAACGTGAACATGTGGAACAGCGCTTCGGTGCGGGGCAACCTCGCGATCCTCCGGGGGCGCGGACTACACGTAGTCGAGCCGTCGAGCGGCGACCTTGCCTGCGGCTGGGTCGGCGAAGGCCGCCTGGCCGAGCCACCCGAGATCGTCGAGGCCGTGCTCAAGGTTCTCGACCTCCACAAGGATCTTGCCCGCCTGCGCGTGGTGGTGAGCGCCGGTCCCACCCAGGAGAAGATCGACCCTGTCCGCTACCTCTCGAACCGGTCGTCGGGGAAGATGGGTTATGCCCTCGCCGAGGCCGCACGCGCGCGCGGTGCTTCGGTCACACTCGTGTCGGGGCCGGTGGCCTTGGCCCGGCCCGAGGGCGTGCGCGTGATCGCCGTGGAGTCCGCGGAGGAGATGAAAACGGCGCTCGACGAGGTGGCGGCGACGGCCGACGTGCTCATCATGGCCGCGGCGGTGGCCGACTACCGCGTGGCCGCGCCCGCGGACCGGAAGATCAAGAAGGACAACGAGGAGTTGGAGATTCGTCTCGTCCGCAACGACGACATCCTCGCGGGCCTCGGTCGAGCGAAACCTAGGGGCCAGGTGCTCGTCGGTTTCGCCGCCGAGACGAACGATGTGGTGGCTTATGGCCAGGACAAGCTGAAGCGCAAGAACGCCGATCTCTTTGTGGCAAACGATGTCTCCCGTTCGGACATCGGTTTCTCCGCCGACGAGAACGAAGTCCATCTGCTGTTCGCGGATGGACGGGTGGAGAAGGTCGAGAAAGCCGCGAAGAAGAAGATCGCGAACGCGATCCTCGACGCCGCGAAAGCCGTTCACGCGGCGAAGCTCTGACCCCGCTGCTAGACTAGTCGCGCCATGTCGATCAATCGCAAACTGATCCGTCCCGAGCTCACCGCGGCTCGCCAGGCGGTTTCCGCCAGCCGCAAGAAGCCGCCCCCAGTCGAGACGGCAGCCGAAGCCTTCTATTACGTCAAACAGATGGCGGGCAAGACGCCCATGGTCATCGTGACCCTGGACGGCGAGCGGATCGAAGGCGTGATCGAGTGGTACGACGAGGGCGCCATCAAGGTGCATCGTCGCGGCGCTCCGAACCTCCTCCTCATGAAGCACGCCATCAAGTACATGCACAAGGAAGGCGACATGGGGACTCTCGACGAGAACCCCGAAGACTAGTTCGCCGACCGAAAAGCTCGAGACTCCCTCTTCATGTTTCCATGGTTCGCCGGTCTCGCCGGCCTTCTCGTGCCCGGCGCCGGCCATGCCCTGGCCCGCTGCAAGGGCCGCGCCGGCATCTACTTCACCTGCATCCTCGGCCTTTTCGGCTTCGGTGTGCTCTACGGCAGCCGCCTGCAGTTCCACATCGGTTTCGACGACCCTCTGGCCGTGGTTCGCAGCACCGCTCAGGTGGTGGTGGGCGCGCCCTACTTCATCGCCCGCCTTCTGGGCCTGGGGCAGGACGCCATGCTCATCACCCGCGACACCTTTGAATACGGCAGCACCTTCACCGAGGTCGCGGGATTGCTGAATGTCCTCGTGGCCCTCGACGCCTTCGATATCGCGTCGGGTCGGAAGAAGTAGCCATGGGCTTTCTGGATTCGCACCTCGTGGCCCTCCTGCTCTTCTCGGGTTTCACTTCGGTCGCCATGGGCACGATGTCCGAGAACACTCCACGCGAGCGCGCCATCGCTTCGGCCAAGATGTTCGCGGCCTTCGTCGGCTCCACCATGATCGGCGCCTGGATCATGCACTTCGTGCGGTAGCGGGTCGGTCATGACCGACCTGCGAATCGCGGTGGTGCCGGGCGACGGCATCGGCGTCGAGGTCATCCGCGAAGCCTGCGCTGTTCTCGAGTCGGTCTCGACGGCATCGGGGAAGCGGATCGTTCTCACTCCCTTCGACTGGAGCGCGGACGCCTACCTCAAGACCGGTGTGTCCATGCCGAAGGACGGCTTGAGGATGCTGGCTGACCACTTCGACGCCATTCTCCTCGGCGCGATGGGCGATCCGCGCGTGCCTGACAACCGGCATGCGGTGGACATTCTGCTCGGCATGCGGTTCGGCCTCGACCTCTACGTGAACCACCGGCCGGTCAAGCTCCTTGATGCCCGGCTGTGCCCGTTGAAGGGCGTCGAGCCCGAAGCCGTGGACTTCGTGGTCTTCCGCGAGAACACTGAAGGCCTCTACGTGATGATGGGCGGGAACTTCAAGAAGGACACGCCCGACGAAGTCGCCACCGACATCGACCTGAACACGCGCAAGGGTGTCGAGCGGATCATCCGCCACGCCTTCGAGTTCGCGCGCGCGACGGGGCGGAAGAAACTGGTGATGTCGGACAAGTCGAACGTCCTGATCCATGCTCACGACCTGTGGCAGCGCGTGTTCAAGACGGTCAAGGCGGAGTATCCGGAGATCGCGGCGTCGCACCTGTACGTCGACAACCTCTCGCTGCAGCTGGTGCGCGACCCCAGGCAGTTCGAAGTGATCGTGACCTCGAACATGTTCGGCGACATCGTCACTGATATCGCGGCCGGCCTGCAGGGCGGCCTGGGCATGGCGGCGTCGGGGAACATCCACCCCGGGAAGATCTCTCTATTCGAACCGGTGCACGGCTCTTCGCCACCCCTCGCGGGAAAAAACATCGCGAACCCCATCGGCTCGATTGCCACCGCTTCGCTGATGCTCGATCACCTCGGCTGGAAGGAAGAGGCCGCGCGCATCGACGCCGCGGTGAGCGCCACCGTGCGCGCGGGCGAAACCACGGTTGACGTGGGCGGCACGCTCGGCACCCGCGAGTGCGCCGCCGCCATCATCTCGCGTCTTCGGTAGGCGCGCGCCCGGCCGGCCTTGGGCCACGCGACCGCTGGGCCTTGGGGGCGGACCCTTCGACGGATTTCCCTCGTCGGCACTCAGGGACCGCCCTTCGAGGGATTTCCTTGGCCCAGGCTTTGGCGCCCCTAGAAATACAGGTGTAACTGGGCGAGGAGCGTCTTCGTCACCGCGTCGCTCTTCCGGTCTTTGTCCCGGTAATAGAGAACACCGAGGTTGAAATGGGTGCGCGGCAGCCAGTCGACCGCGGCGCCGAGGCGAACCACCCCGGCTGAGCTTTCGCCCGGAAGAGTCCGGACTTGAGGCGTCAGCTTGAGCCAGAGCCCGCGGTGGGCCTCGAAGGAAGTTTCGTTGGCGAGGGTGTACGCCGCCCCGCGGCCGCCATCCTCGGAGCGCACGTCGCCCTCGGTCCAGATGGCCAAACGTCGCGACGGTGCGATGCCGAAGGCCAGACCACCCATGGTTTCGGCGTTGGTCCGGTCAGAGGCGGCGCGATGCCTCCCCGACAGCACGATCGACTTTGATCCCGACAGGTCGAATTGCGCCCGGGCGGTGGTGGTGACGGCCGCGGCGCCGTCGTCATCGATGAGTGAAGCGGCGCGGCCGGGGCCGATGGAGGCCTGAAACAAGGCGCGGTCGGAGGAGCGGCTGATTTCGAGCGCGTAAACCTGGTCGTGGGTGTCGAAACCCAGCGCGCGTCGCGTGAACGTGGTGTGATCGGCGACCCGGACTCCATAGGCGGGAAGGAAGCGGCCGACGCGGAATCCGAGTCCCTTCGGCGACTGGTACGAAACCCAGTGTTCGAAAGAGTCGACCTCGGACCCCGACGCGCGCCCCTGGCGCCCCAGCTCCGCGTAGAGCGTCCAGGCGTTCTTCTGGAAGGCCGCGGTCACATCCGCGTTCATCACGAAGTTCCGCGACAGAGAACCGCCGGTGAAGTCGACGTCGAGGCGCGCGGGGCGAAAGGTGATGCCGAGCTGGAGTGAACCGAGGCGGTTCCCGAGCGCGCCGAAGAGGAACTCGTGCTCGCGTTTGCCGGCCACGGCCTTGAAGGTGGAGAGTTCCTCATTCGAAAGAGACCGGCCGTAGGCGGTCAACAATCCGCCACCGGTGGGAGAGAAGTGGCAGGACGTGCACCGCGCGTACTGTTTGCTCAGGAACATCGGCTCCGCGGCTGCGCTGGACGCGAAAGCGGCGCCGATCAGAGCGGCGGCGAAGAGGACCCGCGCCTTCATCGCGCATCCCCGGCCACGGCCACGGCTTCGAAGGAGACGTTGATCTGGACCTCGTCTTTCACTCCCACACCGAGGTAGCGGGGGGGCGCGATGCTGAAGTCGGGCAGGCGAATGGGCAGACGCGCCGTGATCTTGAGCGACGAACCGGTGCGTTTGATCTCGGCCGTGCCCTCGACGGGACGTGTCACGCCGTGAAGCCGCAGTTCGCCGGTGAAGCGCGACCGGCCCTCGGGCTTTGCGGCATCGAGGTCGGGCAGGCGAATGGCCCCGAGTTCCGCGGTGTCGAACCCGGCGCCGCGTCCGATCTCGAGATAGTTGTTCTTCATGTGGTCGTTCCGAAGTGAGATGCCCGTATCCAGGGTGTCGAGCGGCGCCGTCAGCGTTCCCTCGAACGCCGCGGGCTGTGGTGTCTTGAGGGTGAGGTTGCCGGAAAGGACCTGACTTCGGGCCTCGAACGACCCGCCGACGGTGAGCGGGCAGGCCACACGCACATCGCCGCGATCGACGCGCCACCGCTCTTGGGCCGCGGCCGGGTTTGAAAGAGCGAGAAGAAGAAGGGTGGACAGCAGGGGAAGGTTCACAGGCTGATGGTGAGCGTTGTGCCGACGAAGACGGTGGCGAACGAGCGCAGCGCGGTGACCGCCGGACCATTGAGGACCCGGCCGGTTGAGTCGAACCGCGACCCGTGGCACGGACACTCGAAAGACCCCGGTGACCCATTGGTGATGGTGCACGCTTCGTGGGTACAGGTGGCGGTCAGCGCCGAGAATGTGGACGCGCCGGTGCGGGTGACCAGAAGGGCCGTCGTGCCGCCCTGAACCAGGGCCATGCCGCCGGTTGAGGCCAGAGCCGATCCGTCGGAGATGGTCACCGTCAACTGGTTGCCCGCCACGGTGCCGGTCAGTCGGGCCAGGGACGGGGAAGACGCGCCGCTGGGAGAGGTGCTGCTGCCTCCACCCCCTCCTCCGCACGAGGGAAGGGTCATGAGGGCGCCGCCGATCGCGGCCGCCTTGCAGACTTCGCCACAGAAGTGTCTTCGTGTTTGCATGCAGTGTCTCCAAAAATATGGACGAAACCGGTCCGATTCAATGAGGCCGGTAAGTTGTGGCTCAACATAGCAAACCGTGTGCCCGCGCATCGGCCACTTTGAACGAACATTCGTCCTCCCAAAGGTACACACCGAGCGGCTTGGCTCCCTCGCTCAAGTAGCATTCCCGGCATGGCAGACCAGACCGTTCGCTTGACCCCGGGCAAGCGCATCCTCTTCCTCACGAAGGACCCGGAAACCGTCCGCAAGCAGCTCCGCGGGGAGTTGAATCTGCAGATGAAGGACCTCTCGGTCGACGATCTGATGGACGACATCAACACCGACGCCATGGCCCCCGCGTGGGCCTGCTTCGACTACCGGCCCGATGCCCAGGCCCGCAGCGCCTACGCCGGAATCACGGTGAACGGGGAGCGACTGTTCTGGGACGGAGCCCTGCTCGATGGCAACTTCGAGGTCATCGTTTCCGGCAAACGCAAAGGCGTGGGCTCGTCGCGCGAACAGGCGGTGCAGGCCGAAAAGTACGCGGGGATCCGCATCGCCATTGCCGACGGCTTCGCGCCCATCCATGCGCGCAACAACATCAACTCCGGCGTGTTGATGGCGGGCCACGATGTGCTGCTGAAACTGCAAGCCGGAGACGAGGTGCCGATCGATGCGTTCATGACCGGTCGCGACCCGGTAACGCGCCTCATCATCCAGGCTGGCGGATTGTTCGCGTTCACACGCGCAGTCGCGAAGGGCGAGGCGCAGCTTCCGCTGCCCACCACCCCGGCGCGGCCCATGACCATCGCCGAGAAGATTCTGCATTCCCGCATCGCCACCCCCACCAAACCCGAGGCCATCAAGCCCGGCGACGCGGTGGCGGTGAACGTGGACGGCGGGTTCTCCCACGACTTCACCTCGGCCCAGGTTCACTACTTCCTGACCGAGGAGTACGGGGAGGGCTACAAGCTCAAGAACCCCTCGAAGTTCGCGGTGTTCGAAGACCACATGCTCTACGCGCAGGACATGCCCACCTACGCGAAGTTCCGGTCCAAGCTGATCGAGCAGAGCGAGCGCCAGCGCGCCTTCCAGGAGGCGACGGGCGTGCGCGCCTTCCTCGCGAACAACGGCGTGTCACCGGGCATCTGTCACACCGTCGCGCGCGAGAAGATGATCGAGCCGGGCGACTTCATCCAGGCCACCGACTCGCACACCTGCATGGGCGGGTCGCTCAACTCCCTCGCTTATGGCGTCGGCGCCACCGAGTACGCGGCCCTCGTCTTCTCCGGGATCACTTTCATCGAGACCCCGGGTTCCATCCGTTTTGACTTGACCGGTGCGCTTCGTCCCGGCGTCACCGCCAAGGACGTGATGCTCTTCATTCTGAAGGAGTACGCGAAGCCGGGGAAGACACTCGACCTCGTGATGGAGTTCGGCGGTCCGGGCCTTGCCGCCCTGTCTCCCGACGAGCGCGCCACCATGGCCAACATGGCCACCGAGTGTGCGGCCAAGGCGGGTGTGTTCGAGGGCGACGACTCGATGGTCGAGTGGATCGCCGCCCATCGTCCCGATGTCGATGCGGCGAAGCTGCGCGCGCAGATTGTCGCCCCCGACCCTGGGGCCGAATACACGGGCGGTGTCTTCACCGTCGACCTGTCGTCCATCGAACCGATGGTCGCCACCCCGGGCGATGCGGCGAAGGGCATCTCGTCGGATCCCACGAACGGCGCGCTCATCCGGGAGATCGGCGATGTGCGCATCGACATCGCCTACGGCGGCTCGTGCACCGCCGGGAAGGAAGAAGACCTGGACATGTACGCTCGAGTGATGAGCCAGGCGCTTGCCGCCGGGAAGCGTGTGGCGCCCGATGTGAACTTCTTCATCCAGTTCGGATCGGAGTCGGTGGAGGCCTACGCCACGGCGAAGGGTTACCTCGACGTGTTCGCGAAGACCGGCGTGAAAGTGATCAAGCCCGGGTGCGGGGCCTGCATCGGCTGCGGCCCCGGCATCTCCGACAACAAGCAGCAGGTCACGGTGTCGGCCATCAACCGCAACTATCAGAACCGCTCCGGCCCGGGTGCCTTGTACCTCGCGTCGCCGCTCACCGTCGCCGCCTCGGCGGTGATGGGGAAGATCGTGGCCTACGAACCGGGGATGTTCGTCTAGCCGGCGATGCCGGCAATCCACCTCGGCGCGCCGGCGCGGTAACCGCGGCCGAACGACTGGAGGACACGCTTCGCTCGCGTCGACGGGTCGATCACCACGACATCGGTTCCGCCCGTGGCTGGATTCGACTCGGAGAACACGATGCCGTCACGGCCCCAATCCGGCGCCGAGCGGAACTGCGCGCCTGTAGTGAGGACGGTGGGGGTGCCCCCACCTGCGGGGACGGTCAGGATGTCCCACGTCCCACCCGGGGCCGCGGTGGAGGTCAAGCGGCGGAACACGACCGTGTTGCCATCGGGGGAGAAGCAGGGGCCGGCGTCCGAGCCCACGAGGTAGAAGGTGCCAGGCAACAACTCTCCGGTGATGCCGCTGTTGGTCAGTTGCCCCTGTCCCGTGCCGAACACCCAGATCTCGCTGCGGCCGGCGCCGATTCCATCGATGCGCTCGTAAACCGCTCGACTGATCGCGGCGTCGAGCCGGGCGCCGCGTTCGCGCACGGCCGGAGTGGTGAGAAGGCCCTGGTTGTTCTGGGCGTTGGCGTCGATCTGGTACAAATCGTCGGGGCCGCCGTCCGGCGAGGACGTATGGATGAGGAATGAACCATCGGACGCCCAGTCGACGCTGCTGTTGGTCCAGCCATCGGGCAGGAAGGGCCCCTCGATCTGGCGGGCGAGGTCGAGCAGGACCAGGCTCACCCGGTCGAGATCGTCCAGGCGGTTGTCGCGGTTGGTGTCGTTGTCCACCCGGCGCAGGGCCACCCGGTTGCGATCGCGCGAAGGCGCGGCGGAGAGAACCTGGCAGCCGGTGCAGAAAGTGAGCTGGGTCGGTCGGCTGCTGCCGCCCACCGAGAACAGTTCAAAACTCGCGCCCGCGGTGGTGGCCCACGCGTCCGAGGCCACGAACACGGTGTCGCCCGACGCGGGGACCGAGGTGCTGACGAAGGTCGGGACGACGGTGGGCTCGATCCCGGCCGTGCAGGCTGCGCTGAGCGCCGCCATGGGAATCAGCGGGAGAGCGCGACGAATGAAATTGAAGGTCATCTTGGGCCTGCACGCTACGCCCGCGCTCTCGAAGGCGTCAAGCGGGCGGGGGGTAGAATGAGCCTCCAAAACCCCAAGGAGCGAGTCATCAAAGCCACCAAAGACATCTTCATCATGGGCGGGGCCCGAACCGCCATGGCCGAGTACGTCGGCAACTTCAAGGACATCAACGCCAACGCCCTCGGCGCCCACGCCATCAAGGCGGCGCTCGAGCGGTCGGGAGTTCCAGCGGCCGAAATCGAGCAGGTGGTGATGGGCAACGCCATGCAGACGTCTGCCGACGCCATGTACGGGGCGCGGCACTCGGCCCTCAAGGCCGGCCTTTCCATCGAGACCCCGGCTCTGACCGTCAATCGTCTGTGTGGCTCCGGCATCCAGTCCGTCATCTCCGCCGCCCAGCTCATGCTGCTCGGCGAAGCCGAGGTCACGGTTGCGGGAGGCATGGAGAACATGACCCAGGCCCCCCACGTCATCCGCGGCGCGCGCGACGGCTTCAAGCTGGGCCAGGGCGCGCTCGAGGACAGCCTGATGGTGGCCCTGCTCGACACCCATTGCGGCCTCTATATGGCCCAGACCGCCGAGAAGCTCGCGGCCAAGTACGGCATCGACCGCAAGGCCATGGACGAGTTCTCTCTGCGCTCTCAGCAGACGGCCGCTGCGGCCAAGGCGCGCGGTGTCTTCGACGAGGAGATCGTGCCCGTCGAGGTGAAGAAGGGCAAGAACATGGTCGCCATCAAGGACGACGACCACATGCGCGCCGACACCACCCTCGAGTCGCTCGCCGGCCTTCGCCCGGCCTTCGGCAAGGACGGCATGGTGACCGCGGGCAACGCCAGCGGCATTGTCGACGGCGCGGCCGCTCTCGTTCTCTCCACCTCCAGCGCACGCGGCCACGGCAAGCCCCTGGCCCGCGTGGTCTCCTGGGGTGTGGCCGGAGTGTCACCGGACATCATGGGCATCGGCCCCGCCCCCGCATCGCGCAAGGCTCTGGCCGACGCGGGACTGAATCTGGCGGACATCGATCTCATCGAGGTCAACGAGGCCTTTGCCGGCCAGTACCTCGCGGTCGAGAAGGAACTCGGCCTCGACCGGAACAAGGTCAACGTGAACGGCGGCGCCATCGCGCTCGGCCATCCGCTTGGAGCCTCGGGCACGCGCATCCTGCTTGCCGTGGCCATGGAACTGCGACGTCGCAAGGCCCGGTATGGCCTCGCAACCGCGTGCATCGGCGGCGGTCAGGGTATCGCCATGATTATCGAAAGCATTCACTAATGGCTGACAAGAAGACGGTAGGC
>JAGNNV010000201.1 GCA_017990495.1 Vicinamibacteria bacterium | reverse complement strand
ATCGCCACGCGCCCCGAGCCGTCCCCGTACATCTGGCGGTCGAGGTCGTTGGCCGCGTCGCGCATGAGCGCCGCCTGGTCGGCCACGAGCAGCTTGAGGAAGCCGCCGCGGTCGGTCTTCACGCGCTGCATGAGCTTGCCGGGGATCTTCCCGCGCATCGAGAAGTTGCCGACGCCGCTCTTCGGGTTGGCGTAGGTGTTGCGGTGCGGGTCCGCGATTCGCAGATCGTCCTCGGACGAGTGCGAGGCTCCGTAGCCCTGGTTGCGGGCGACGTTCTTGGCGCCCTTGATCTCGAGGCCCTCGAACCCTTCCGTGTGCATCTTCAGCCACTTCAGGGTGTCGGTGTAGGTGGGGAAGATCGCCTTCATGCCGCCGATGTAGACGGTCTTCAAGGCGGAAGTCGCGGCCGTCAGTGTTTGGCCGCTGATGCTGTCGATCGCCATGTCTTAGCTCACCGGCCTTCGCCGAGTGCCTCCAGTTCGCCCATGAGTTGGATCACGAGCTCTTCTTCGGTTTGCGGTGCCGCCTTCGCCTTCGCCGCTGCCGCAACGCGGCCAGTCGGAGGCGTCCCGCCCGCAGGGATCGCCGCGTTCTTCTTCACCACCTTGTTCTGCTCGCGGATGGCGCTGTTGGCGACCTTCTGGTCACGCTTGCCCAGCGTCTTCGCCCAGTAGTTCGCGACCAGCATCGGGTCGCGGGAACCGCTGGACTGCATCTTGGCGACCATCATCTCCATCGCGTCCTTGCGCGGGAGTTCGGCGAGGGATGGCGTCCTGAGGATCGCCGCCTCCACCTTGTCGCGGAACGCCTGCTGCTGCTCGCGCTGCACGCGGGTCTGTTCCGCTGCTCGACGGTCGTTCTCGATCTTCTCCAGCGCGTCCTGACGCGCCTGGATGGTCTGGAGTGCCTTCGCGACGCCCTGAAGAGCGCCGACCAACTGCGGATCGGGCTTGCTCTTCTGGGCCTTGCGACGCGGGCGCTCCTCTTCGAGGTCGTCGTCCTCATCGTCGTCCGCTTCGTCCAGCTCCTCTTCGCGCTGCCGCGTGACGCGCTTTGCCGGGAGCGGCGTGCGGCCGAGGTAGCGTTCGATGTCGTAGTCTTCCAGACCATCCGTGATCGGCTTGCCCGAGATCAGGTTCGCGATCATGGCGGACTTGATGCCCTCGCGGTCCTGCGCGACGAAGTTGGCGACGCCGCCAGCGATGCTGTTCACGTCCTCGAGTTGCGCGGCGAGCTCTTCGAGCTGCTTCGCTCGTGCCGCGATCTCGCGTTCCTTCTTCGCCGACTGCGCGCCAAGGCGGGCAAGCTGGAAGAGGTGGTCTCTCTTGAGGGGAACCTTCGCGCCCTCGAACTCGAACTCGAGCGAGTCCGGGTCTTCGGCGGGTTCGTCGGAGACTTCCTCTTCGGGTCCGAGCTTCACGCCGAGGTGGTCCTCCGCGATCTTCTGGAACTCCTGGAGGTACTCCTGCTCCTCAGAGACAGCGGCTTCCACCGTCTCGACTTCCGGCTCTTCGATCTCGACTTCAGCTTCGTTGCTCACGGCTTCCACCCCTTCGGACGCTCAACCGGCGTCCCACATCCACGCATCCCGTTCACGCGACGGTGTTCCTTCCACGCGGCATCCAGAGCCGCAGCGTCCGGCTCCACCGGGTCTTCATGAACGACCGGCCCGCTCTTCGGAGCAGGCGCATCCGTTCCTACCGGCTTCATCACCGGGGTCTTCATGTTCATGCGCTTGATCGGCTCTTCGCTCACTGCATCCCGCCTTGCTGCTTCGCTTCGGTGATCTGGCCCGGCGTCTTCGCAGGCTTCGCAGGACTACCCTGGCCCTTCTCCTTCGGCTTGCTGCCGCCGGCAGCTTCCGCAGGATCGCCAGGGTTCATCTCGGCTTCCGCCATCGCCTGCTCCTGCATCGCCAAGGCGACCTGCATCAGGTACTCGCGTAGCGTGTTCTGCTGGTCGGTCTCCCACTCCAGGAACTCCGGGCGCTGCGTGAACGCGCGCATCACGGAGTAGTGGACCGCGAGGTCGGCGAAGGGGTCGAGCTCTAGCGACGGGGGCTCAGTACCCGGCTCGCCGATCGCCGTGATGATGTCCTCGGCCTTCTGCCAGTCCGCTTGGAAGTCGGCCGAGAGGAAGTCGTAGTAGTGCGTCCCGAGCGCCTTCCCGATCTCCCGAATGTGCATCGGGTCCATCGGGTTCAGGAGCCCCATCTGCACGTCTTCCATGATGCGCGAACGACGCGCGGCGCGGCTCATGCCGTAGCCCGTGTCGATCATGTAGCGCAGGTCGGCGGCGCCCGCGAGATCCGCTCGGTCGAACGAGCGCACGCTGACGGCCTTGTTCACCCCGACCGTCGTGATCTTGCGCGTGGTCGTGTAGTACGCCTGCGCGAAGGCGAGATACCGCTTGGCGACGTTGGAGAGCGAGCGCAGGAACCGCTCACGGATCGGCCCGTAGACCGACTCGTCCTTCTCTTGGAGCAGCTCGATCGCGATGCCAGTGCGAACCTCGCCGGGGGCCTTCGCCTGGCTCGCGTCGCTCTGCGCGATCATCGTGCCGAAGGCTTCCAGCAGGTTGTCGTGGTGCCGGAAGACGTACTCGTTGATCGGCGCGGGCGTCAGATAGTCCACCGCGTCGTTCGGCCCCATCACGAGGGGCTCGTCCACGTTCTGCGGCAAGCCCTTCGCGTAACGGCTGCCCTCGCTCACGCGCGGGCGCGGGTGCGCGTAGAGGTGACGGACGTGCTCGATGTCCTGGCTCGACTTGTTCAGCGCCCGCTGGATCGACATCACCGGGCCAACCAAGCCGATCGACCAGATGTGGCCGACCACCGGAGCCCAGGACACGATATCGAACGGCAACTCCATCCACCCGTCGGGATGCAGGCCGACGTAGGGGTTGTCCACCGACTCGCGGTGCAGCAGGACCGAGGTGTTCCCGTGCATCGCGCAGTAGACGCGCAACCCCTTCGGGAACTTCGGACTCGGGCGGCTCCAGAAGTCAATGACCTGGACGCACTTCGGGCCGTCAGCGCGCCCCTCCATGCCGATCGACTCGAAGTTCATCCCGCTGCCGCTGAACGCGCGCGTGCGACGGGTGCTGATCTCCGAACTCGTGAGTGCGACCGCTTGGAGTTCCTTCTTCAGGTCGGGGTAGAGCGACTCCAAACGCTCCAGACCCACCAGCCGCCGGGTCGCGGCCCACTGCGCGGAGTCGATGGAGTCGGCGAACGGGTCGAGCCAGAACTCCCACGGCGAGAGGACTTGCACGTCCACCTCGCCCTCGTAGCTGAACTCGCCGCCTCCGGTCGAGGTCTTCGGCCCGGCCTTGGGGTTCCAGCAGGTCTGGAACACCGCTGTGCCCGTGACCGCTGCCAGCAGGACCGCGCGCCGGTTCTTCTCGACTTGGTTCGTCCGCTCGGCGTACTCCTCCCACACCGCGCCCGCGAAGGTTGCACTCTGCCGGTCATTCCGGTCGGCGCTGGCTGGGATGGGGACGACCTGCGGGTTGCCGCTCAGGATCAGCGACACCGCGCGCTGCACCGCAGGCAGGATGCGGTTCTCGCGAAGCTCGGAGTACGGGTCGTTGCCCGTGAGCCGAGCGTACTCCATCCGGCTCAGGACGGCGCCAGGGAGCTCTGGCAAGCCCTCGTAGGCTTCCGAGCAGCGGTCCCAGAATGCCTCGAGCGGCATCCGTATCGTGGCGTTGCCCTCGATGGAGACACGTTCGCGGACGTGCTCCATGACCTTCTTCTGCTTGGAGGTCAGTTCCTGGGCCATGAGGAAACGCT
Organism: Vicinamibacteria bacterium; assembly: GCA_017990495.1. Classification (GTDB taxonomy): domain Bacteria; phylum Acidobacteriota; class Vicinamibacteria; order Fen-336; family JAGNNV01; genus JAGNNV01. Next base: position 2,793 of record JAGNNV010000201.1, on the reverse strand, counting down.
AACCACCAGGGGTTGCGGCGGTCAAGGGCCATCCTCCCACGAGTTGCGAGCGGCGATCAGTTCGTCCATCTCGCTACGGTGGTTCTTCCAGTCGTGGATGCCCTTCGAGCGGAACTTGTCGTCGAGCTTCGCCTCGATGGTTTCCCACACCGCGCGCTCGTAGGTGCGCTCCTTCGGCGGCGCGTCCATTGGCTGCACGCGCCGGAGCGCCTCGTCTCTCCCAAGGTTCGCCAGGCACCAGGCAATAATGAGATCGTCGTGGCCGCGCTTCTTCGCGGTCGTCGCCTTGCCCGCGTCGTCGTAGACGAACTTCGGGAGCTGCTCGATCAACGCCTTGGTGCGGATCGCTGGCCCGTACTTCTCCAGGTACTCTGGGGTGTTGACCTGCTTGAACCGCTCGCGCGCGGCGTCGATCAGGTTGTTCCGGCTGAGCTGCGTGCTCTTCCAGCCCCAATCGAGCTTGAAGTGGCCCCAGTCTCCAGGCTTCCGGTCGGCCCACAGGTTCGTGTAGCGGAGCTGATTCCCGAGAACCTCGAGCAGCACGTCGCCGTGCTTCCCGTTCTCGACCACCGCGAAGCATCCCCTTGGGGATCTACCACGGTACATGTACCCCAGGGCCGCCACCTTTTCGGCAAATTCCTGGGGGATCATCGACGATGAAACGAACGAGGCGACCTCTTGGAGGGTCTGAGCCTCCAGAACGATCGCCGCACTCGAATCCCCGTCCTTCGCCGCGCTGCCCGATGCGGTATCGACACCCATGACGTAGATCGCCTGGGGGTCCGGGGGGAACCACACCGTGAGCGGGCGGCTTCCGCTATCTCGAACCAGCCGCGTCTGCAAGGGGGCCTACTGCGGGCCGTGCGCCGGCCGAGTCGCGCCCTTCACTTCGAGGTTGCGCTTGCCCTGCGGGCCGTTGAAGTCCTTGGACTTCAGCGCCTGCATCTCCGAGTCCGACATGTTGACCCGGCCCGGACGCGCGGTCTTGCCGCAGTGGAGCTGGCCCGGAAGGTCGCTGGAGCTGTTCGTGTCCATCATGGTCCGAATCCTCTAGGGAAAACGGGCAGCCGGTGATTGAACCCCGGCTGCCCGCCGAGGTGGGAAGCCGAAGGGCTTTCCAGGATGATATCGCCCTGGAACTCAGGTGCAAGTCCCTTGGTCGCACGAAGGAGGCGCTCGTAGCAGTCCACGTCGAACACGGGATTGCCGCTCGTCCGGAACGCTTGGCCGGGCCAGGTCGGGTACTCCTGGGCCATCACGTCCCAGTCGCCGCTCTTCTCGGTCATGCACTCGCGGTAGTACCAGGCAAGTTGGCCGACCCGGATCGAGCCGTTGTAGTCCACGATCCGCTGCATGGGCTCGGGAAGCTCGCTCCGGCGGAACTTCCGGGCGTCGAACTCCCCGTCCTCGAGCTCGTACTCCTCGTGCTTCCACCAGGGGTGGAACATCGGGATCAGCTCGCTGGTGCCCTGCTCGGCGGCGATCCAGTTCTCGTAGAACAGGTTGGCGACGCCGTTGGCCGTGCTCTCCTTGATCCAGACGAAGAAGCGGCGGTTGGGGAGCGTGGACGACACCCCGGCCTCTACGCGCTCCGGGTCTTCCCAGAAGGCGTGCTCGCTCGCGTGGATGAACTTGTAGCTGCGCCCGCGGCCAGGGTTCCTCTCCTCGGCCGACGAGATGAAGCTGGTGCTGCCCGTCTTCACCCACTTGCTGTTGCCCTTGGACGGCGCGAACTTCACGACCGGCCGGAACGGCATCAGCTCGTGCATGGTCTGCTGGATCGAGAACAGGACCGTCGCGTTCTCGTCGTTGTCCGCGATCGTCAGGAACTTCTCGTGGTCGAGGGTCGCTGCGAGCAGGTACCAGATGATTTGGATTCCGGTGCTCGCCCCAAGCTGGCGGGCCTTCAGGTCGATCAGGTAGAGGGGCACATCGTCCCACCCGGCCTTGGCGATCTGATCCAGGATCTCCTGCTGCGCGAAGGTCGGCGTCAGCAGGATCACCCCGTAGTCCTTCGTGTTGGCGAAGGCCCACATGCGGAAGAGCTGGGAGAGCGTCTTCCCTTCGCAGAGCCGATAGAACATCCACTCCTTGGCCGCGTCCTCGGCGGCCTTGGAGTTGGGCTTCACCTTCCCGTCTGAGCCTCGGACCTTCTCGCTGGCCCTGGCGTCGTACTCGACCTCGAGCGCCTCGGCTTCGGGGATCGTCAGCCCGAGGAACGGGCCTTCCAGGAACCGCCCATCCTCGTCGAAGCGTAGCCCCTCGACGCGGCGTCGGTTCTCGGCCCGGCCGAATCGGACCATGTTCTGGACGATCTCGCCCACGGGCTAGTTCGCCTTTCGGAAGATCGAACGGCCCGAGGGCTCGGCGCGGTACTCCGGAGCCTCCCCAGGGGCCGCCACGCCCTTCGTGGCTGGCCCTTCGATCTTAGTGGTCGCGGACTCCATGAGGAGCTTGCAGAAGGCGCCCTGGATATTCGCAGGCGTGCTCGGGTCGAGCATCCTGTCGGCGGCGAAGGCGGCAGCAAGAGCCAGGCGTTCCGCCGGGTCACGCGCGACCTTCGCCAGGTCGATGCCGTACCGCTCCCGCGCGACGACCGCCGCCTCGCGCGCCCCCTGCAACGCGAGCGCCTTCTGCTCGTCCGGCGTCAGGATGTCCGCTTCGTGCATCACTGCTCCAGTGGGCGCGCAGGGACCGCGATCGACCCCCAACGCCCGTCCACGACCTCGGGGAACCGCGTCTCCAGGTGCCGGACGATCGTGTCCAGCTTGTCGAGCTCGGGCGCCGTGAACA
>JAGNNV010000200.1:4181-6597 GCA_017990495.1 Vicinamibacteria bacterium | reverse complement strand
AAGACCAAGGAACCGGAAGATCCCCGAGGAGCCCAGCGCATCGAGCAGGAACAGCCCGGTGACGAGACTGCCCAGTGTGCAGCCTGCGATGTTGGCGGCTTGAAGCAAACCCACCTTGCGACCCGCGGACACCGGATCGCCCTGAATCGCTCGCTGGAGGATGGGAAAGCCGAAGCCCATGCAGAACGTGGCCGGCCCGAAGAGGACGAGGGGCATTCCGACATAGAGGTAGAGAAACTGGCTCGCGGTGATCGTCTCCATGTTGAGGAAGGCGTCGAGACGCCCGCCGTAACGCACCATCCACTCGAGCGGGTTTCCCTCGAAGGGCAGGCTCACGAGGAGAGCGTGGGCCAGGAGCGTGGAGAAAAGCATCAGGCCCTGGCATACGAGGAAGACTCTCAGCGGCCGGCGGATAAGCGGGGTGGCCAGAGTGCCCGAGAACGACCCGGCGGCGAGGCCCACGAGATACATGCCGAGCAGCGTTCCGAACGTGAATGCCCCGCCCTTCGCCATCACATCGAGAACCCTGAACCAGACGATCTCGAGGGAGAGCGAAACAAAGCCGGAGAGAGCGTAAAGGGCGATCCAGAGGTTCAGCGGCTGGGCTTCCTCAAGATTCGGCGCGAGTGGGGCCACGGGCGTAAGTCTCGAAGGCGAAGCGTCGGCCCGCCGCGCGAGCACAAGAGCCCCGAGCCCGGCGAGCGCGCTCAACGAGGCCCCCGCCATCACCGCGCCGTCAACCCCGAGGAACCGCAGGAGCAGCCAGGGCGCGGCGAACGCCCCCATCGCCGCGCCCAATGCGTTCGCGGCGTACAGGAAGCCGATGGTCCGGGGCGCTTCCTCCGGTCCCAGGACCAGCCCGCGCACCAGCAGGGGCAGCGACATGCCCATGAGCGTGGTGGGCAGGATCAGGGAAAGAAGATGCACAAGGAAGGTGACCGCAGGGCCGTGCTCGTAGAGCCAGGGCATCTGCCGGTACAGGCCGTGGTAGTAGATCCAGACACTGACGCTCGCGAAGGCCGCCACCCCCAACTCGACCATGGCGAACGCCTTGACCGCGCGGCGCGGGGAGAGGCGTTCGGACCAGAGGCCGCCAACGTGCGAGCCGATGCCAAGGCCGGCCATGAAGGCGGCGGTGATGGCGGCCACGGAAGGGATCGACACCCCGGTGGTGAGCGCGAGAAGGCGCTGCCAGGCGACCTGGTATACAAGCGCGGCCGCGCCGGAAAGAACAAAACAAGCGGAGGCCACGGCGACAGCCCTTCGCAGGAACATCCTTTCAGTCTAGCGAAAAGCCTCGCCGGGGCAGGCCGCTTCGAGGTGGCCGCGCCGCGCTTCGCCACCTATACTCGCGGGCAACCTAAGCTTCCCAAACGTCGGCGTCCGCGGCTTCGTCTTGCCTTCGGCGCCTTGTCATTGGAGACCCGATCGATGAAATTGCATGGGGCCCTTGCGGCTCTCACCCTTGTTTCTCTGGCGGCGGTGGCCGATGCCGCGAAAACCCCCACGTACGCCATCACCAAGGCCCGCGTGGTCACGGTGTCAGGAGCGGTGCTCGAGAACGCCACGGTGGTCCTGCGCGACGGCCTGGTGGTCGACGTGGGCGCGAACGTGGCCATTCCCAAGGACGCGCGGATCTTCGACGGAACCGGCCTCACTCTTACTCCCGGCTTGATCGACGCCTACTCCGGCGCAGGTTTGCCTGCGGCCCGACCGGCGGGCGGCCCGGGCGGAGGCGGCGGCGGTGCTGGTCCGGCAACCCCGCCCGCCAATCCCATCGATCCGGCCTCGAACATCCATGAACGGGTGCGCGCGAGCGAGGCTCTGAAGGCGCGCGACTCCGGCATCACCACCATCGTGCCCATCCCCCGTGAGGGACTGGTGTTTGGCGCGGCCCCGGTAATGAACCTGAACGGCGACAAGCCCGGAACCATGGTGGTGAAAGCGAACGTCGGCCTGGCCGCCAACCTCACCACCCTCGGCCAGCGGTATCCCGGATCCCTGATGGGGGCCATGACCTTCTTCCGCCAGGCCCTGATGGACGGCGCGCATCACCGCGCCGACGTCGCGGCCTACGAGAAAGCGCCGAGCGGACGGAAGCGGCCGGCCTACGATCCCGGCCTCGACGTTTGGGCCGACGTGGCCGCGGGCGCCACGCCCCTGCTCCTTCAGACGTCGCGCGTGGGCGACCTGCGGCGGGCTTTCGCGCTGGGCGACGAGTTCAAAATCAGGCTGATCCTCGCGGGCAACACTCAGGCCTTCGAAGAGGCGGCCCTTCTCAAAGAGCGCAAGCCCTCGCTGCTGGTGAGCGTGAATTTCGATCCTCCGCGGGTCGGCGGTTTCTTCGGGGGCAGCGACGACGACAAGGATCGCGCCGATATCGACAAGGCGGAGAAGAACCCGGGGCTCCTGCACA
>JAGNNV010000200.1:0-4081 GCA_017990495.1 Vicinamibacteria bacterium | reverse complement strand
GTCAACGAGTGCACGAACATCATCACCGCGGAGGTGCGGGTGATCGATGTCCTGGACCCACGGGACATCAGCATCTACCGCCAGCTCGCGGGCGGCGTGACCGCGGCCAACGTGCTGCATGGCTCGTGCAACTCCATCGGCGGCCAGAACGCCACCATCAAGCTGCGCTGGGGCGCTGACTCGGGCGACGCCCTGATCTTCAAAGGCGCGCCTCCCGGCATCAAGTTCGCTCTCGGCGAGAACCCGAAGCGCGCGAGCTTCGGGGGCGGCGCGCGTCGGTACCCGGCCACCCGCATGGGTGTGGAGGTCTCGATCCGCGACGCGTTCCTCGAAGCCAAGGCCTACAAGAAAGAGTGGGACGCCTATAGCGCGGCCACGAAAGCGATGAGCGCGCGCAAGCCGGTCAAGGGAGCATCGGCGCCGGTGGCGCCTGTCGCTCCTCGCAAAAACCTGCAGATGGAGGCGCTGGTCGAGATCCTCGAAGGCAAACGGCTGGTGCACGCGCACTCGTACCGCGCCGATGAGATCCTGATGCTCATCGATGTGGCCAACGAGATGGGCTTCAAGATCGCCACCTTCCAGCACGTGCTCGAGGGCTACAAGGTAGCCACGGAGATTGCGAAACACGGAGCGGGCGCTTCCACCTTCTCCGACTGGTGGGCCTACAAGATGGAGGCCTACGACGCCATCCCCTACAACGCGGCCATCATGGCCGGCCACGGCGTTTCCGTGTCGCTCAACTCCGACTCCGACGAACTGGCCCGGCGTCTTTACTGGGAAGCGGCCAAGGCCGTCCGCTACGGCGGCGTGTCCGAGGGCGAGGCCTTCAAGATGATCACCATCAATCCCGCGAAGCAGCTGGGGATCGACAAGTGGGTGGGGTCGATCGAAGTGGGCAAGGACGCGGATCTCGCGATCTTCCGCGCCCATCCCTTCGCGGCTGACACGCGGGTGGAGATGACGCTCGTGGACGGCAAAGTGATGTTCGATCGCAGCAAGGACGTGGCCGCCCGCACCGGGGTTTCGGCGTCGCTTGGAGGTGGAAAATGAAAATCAACCGCACGTCGCTCATGAGTCGCGTGGGCTCTCTCGCCCTCGTCTTCTTCACCACTCTCGCCGGCTCCGCCGTCGCGGCCGACGCCCCTCTGGTCATCACCGGGGCTCGCGTGGTCACGGTCTCGGGCGCCATTCTCGAGAACGCTTCGATTGTCATCCAGAACGGGAAGATCTCCTCCGTGGGCACAAGCCTCACGGCGCCTCCCGGGGCGAAGGTCATCGACGGGCGCGGGAAAACGGTCTACCCCGGCCTCTTCGACGGCCTCACCACTCTGGGCCTCGCTGAAGTCACCCAGGGCGCGCCGGGCACGGTGGACACCAACGAGACGGGCGACGTGAATCCCCACGCGAAGTCGTGGGTGGCCCTTCATCCCGACAGCGAGCTGATCCCGGTGGCCCGGGCCTTCGGCATCACCACCGCCCTCTCCGCTCCCGGCGGCGGCTTGATCTCGGGTCAGAGCGCCATCATCCGCACCGACGGCGACACGCCGAGCGCTCTCACGGTGAAGCCCGCCATCGCCATGCACATGCGCTACCCCAGTGGCGCGCCGGTGGTCGACTTCTCCCAGGGTTTTCCGAACATCGAGCCCAAGACCTTCGAGCAGCGCGTGCAGGAACGAAAGAAGAACCAGGAGAAGGAGCTCCTGAAGCTCAAGGACCTTCTCGCGGAAGCCCGGGCTTATGGTGAAGGTGTCGCCGCGGGCGCGGACGTGAAGGTCGACCTGCCCATGGAAGCCCTCGCCCTCGCCGCCTCGGGAAAGATCCCCGTGGTCATGCGCGCGAGCGCGGAGGCCGACATCAAGGGCGCGATCAAGTTCGCAAACGAGAACAAGCTGAAGCTCATCATCGCGGGCGCGGCCGAGGCGTGGCGCTGCATCGACGACCTCAAGAAGAGCGACGTGCCGGTTCTCATCGGGGTCGATCAGTTGCCGACCCGCGAAGGGGATCCCTACGACGCCGCCTACGCCAACGCGGCCACCCTGCATCGGGCGGGCGTGCGTTTCGCCATCGTCACCGATGACGCCTCCAACACCCGCAACCTGCCCTTCGAGGCGGCCATGGCTCACGCCTTCGGCCTGCCTCGCGAGGTCGCGATCCGCGCCATCACCCTCGCTCCCGCAGAGATCTACGGTGTGGCCGCGAGCCACGGCTCCATCGAGGTGGGCAAGGCGGCGACGTTGATCGTCACGAACGGCGACATCCTCGACCACCGGACGAACGTCACTCACGTCATCATCGACGGGCGGGAAACCTCCCTCGACAACAAACATCAGCGTCTCTACGACCGCTACAAGGCGCGGCCGTAGTTCAGCAAGCCGGACCAACGGGCGTCAAGATGACGGCCAGAAAAACTCCCCATCCAGCCCAGCCCGTACCGGTGCGGGAGTTCGAGGTTCAACTCTCGTGCCCGCACTGCGGGGGGCCGTTCGTGGCCACCGACGTCACGGTGTCTCACCAGTGCGAGCACTGCCGTTCCCTGCTGATCGTCGACGCGCCGGACCGCGAGGAGATCTTCGTTGAGCCGCCCCAGGTGTCGGATCAGGGGGCCATTCTCGAGAACCTGATCCGGTTTCGGGTCGATGCGCAGCGCGCGGCCCTCGTGGCCAAACACTCCGACCCCGAGGGGAATCCGCCGCCCGACATCCTGGTGAACACCCTTCTCAGCCGGTTCGAGACCAGGTTGCGAGCGGGCGCCCGAGTGATCGATTGTCGGTTGATCCAGGTTCCCTATCGTCACACCGCGGCCAAGGTGGTGCAGACCGTCCTCGGTCGGCATGGCGACGGACCAAAGATCACGCGGGTGCGCGCCTATGTCGCGGAGCAGACGTCGCCCGCCTATGACCCCGCGCGGTTCAACCTGCGCGACGCGGGCCTCCGTCTGGGGCGCGCCATCTTCAAGCCGCTGGTCAGCGCCGACGTGCCGAAACTGGGCCGCTTCCTGCCGCGGGTGGCTGCCGATGCCTCGCGGCGGGAACTCGAGAAGTGGCGCGGGCAAAATCTCGAGGCCGGGTTCGAGTCGGTGGCAAAACACGGTCAGGTGGTGGTGACCTTCGAGGCCACCGTTTACCGCCCCTACTATCTTGTCCGCGCCGTCCTCGATCGCGGCGACGAGACGCTGCTCTTCGACGCGGGCTTCGGCACCATCGCCGGCTACCTCAGCGAGACGGAGCGTAACGCCTTCACCCGCGGCAAGGACACCGATCCGCTCGGAACCGGCGGCGCTTCATTCCGGAGTATTTCGGTGGCCCCCGCCCGCTGCCCGAACTGCGGCATGGATCCGAAACTGGCCGAGGACGCGGTGATGTCGATCTGCGGCAACTGCCACGCCGGGGTCTCGCCTACCGGCAAGGGCCTGGTGCTCGTGAACTACGACCGCGAGGAAGGAACCACACCTTCGCGCGAAACCGCCCTTCTTCCCTTCTGGCGTTTCCCCTTCGAGATCAGACTGGCCGGCGCCCCGCCCCTCAAAACGCTCGAAGCGTACGCCGCCGCCTTGTTCGCCCAGGGTCCGGTGAAGGGCTTCGCGCCTCACGGTCCCTACGTCTACGTTCCCGCGTGGCGGCTTCTCACCACCGAGGCCGGCGATCAGGCCTTCGCCGCGCTGGCAGGCGCGTTCCATTCCAACACCTGGAACTGGACGCCCGACCGGGTGGGTCTCGACGCCCGTCCCCGCTTCGTGCCCGTCACCTTCCCGGAAAACGAGGCGAGAGAGATCGCCTGGGCGTCTCTCTTCGCTTTCCACACCCGCGCCTCGGCCGCGCGTCTCAACACCATGCTCCTGAAGCAGAAGCTCTTCGACGCGAAGATCTCATTCGGCCAGGGCTCGGTGGCGCTGGTCGCGTTCACCGAACAGGACAAGGTCTACTTACGGCCCGAGGTGAAGGTGGCGCGTCTGCTCATCGACCGGGGACCGGTGCTCGCCGCCCAACGCGTCACCGTGCAGGCCGCCTCCGCCGCCTTCGTGGCCGCGACGGCTCGCCCCTCGATGGCCGAGCGCGTCAAGACATCAAGGTCGGCGCTGTAG
>JAGNNV010000199.1 GCA_017990495.1 Vicinamibacteria bacterium | reverse complement strand
CGCCCGATCCGGCGATCAGCGCTCCCTGCTCAGGTCGCAACAGGAGCGCAATCTGCAACGCCCGATAATGATCGTCGTCCAGGTGCTTGCGTACGAGACCTGTGAAGACCGGCGTCTCGACGAAGAGCACAATCAGAGTATACGCCAATGACGTAGGTCCCGTCGACGCCTGGCCTCGGGCCGTAGCCCGCTACCTGGCTGGGGCGGGCGAGCTGACCGAGGTGCCAAGCCGCCACGCTCAGTGGGCGTCTGACGGTCTCCGATCGAATCTCCCAAGCGCCGTCTGCCAGATCGCGACGTTTCGACCCGAGGCCCACTGCACTTGAATAACCGCGCCAGTGGGGAGGCGAGCGATCTCGAACGCGTCAGGCGTGGTCAGAAGCAGACCGTTCCGTCCGACAATCAGCCAGTGTTTCCCTCCGGGGGCCACGTGGGCATCCTCGGCGTCGGGGTATCGGGCGCGCACGAGCTCCCAGGGAACGGCCGGCTCTCGGAATCCGAGGAGGGATGGAGGAAGCTGTGCATCAATTGGTGCTTCCATGATGCAAGAACCATCTCCGTTTTGCTGCTTCAGCTCCGCCGCCCATCGTCCATCACGGCGTGATACGTACCACCCCGAGTCTTCCTCTCCGCTCGCTTGGCACGAGGAATCCGAATCATCGTCGATCTCAAAGTCTCTTCGCCACGCGCGGCGTGCCTCAACGGCGGCCCGCTCATAGGCCTCTCGGCCTTTCTGTCCCAGAAAATCAGATAGCAATATCGGCGATGGTTGGAGGTGCCGCCGCACGGAGGCGTACTCGTACCAATGAAACCCGCGTGGTTCGCACTCCTCGGATCGACCGCTGTGACTCTTGAGAGAGATCACGGCGGGTGATGCAAACGTTATGTCGAGTCTCCTATACGAACAGGGAACATCCGAGGAAGGTTCGCTCATGTAGGTCGGGGCCTTCGAACCGGGTATCCACTCGATCAAGGATTCAGTGCACTCTTGGTCCTGAGCCGGGGTGTCGCGGTCCGCCCGCTTGGGTGGTTGGGCTTCGCGCCCGTCGCGAGAGAGGACCATGCATTCTTTTGAGATAGCGAATCGTCGAAAGGTGCGCCCCGTCGGAACGATCAGACCTAAAAGACGAACCGGTCGAGCTCGCTGCTCAGGATGGACTGCGATCCAGTAAGAAGCGTGTCGGTCGAAGCCGTCGCCAGCATCGGACACGCTCAACAGAAGTCCGAGGGTCGACTCTGTTCGCGCGCGAGGCGCTTTTTCCTGCGGCGAGGCATAAAGGGACATGGCGGATGCCACCCACATCGTTATCGCGATCCACGCCCTTCGCTTCCCTTCAGCGCGGGTTTCCATCCGGCCCATCCTGCCCCGGCCGACTCCTATGTGCAAGCGGCAAGGCCAAGCTAGAGCTTGGCGAAAGCGAACACCTCGTGGCTCAAGGCGACCGTCATCGCGGCGCGTCATCGCGGCGCGTCATCGCGGCGCGTCGATCGCGGCGCGCTCGCTCTGACGAGATCCGAGCGCGGACCGGGTCGCCATACGGCGTGATCATTTTGGACCAGTCGAAAAAGCTCACGTGTATTTTTGCCCGCGGTAGAAAACACACGCGCCCCTTCGATCGAGCCTCTGAGGACGCTGGTTTAGCCGCGACGCCGCGGGCAGGCTCAGGTCTCGCGGAGCGAGCCGCGCTCAAACATCAGCCGCCGGCCAAAACGCGTGGCGGACTCCGCGTTGTGGGTGACCACCACGAGGGCACCCTTCGAGGCGGCGTGGAGTTCGAGCAGGAGTCCGAGGACCGAGGCGGCGTTGGTGGCGTCGAGGTTGCCGGTGGGCTCGTCACACAGAAGAACCCGGGGCTTCAGGAACATCGCGCGTGCGATGGCGACGCGCTGCTTCTCGCCGCCGGAAAGTGCCGAAGGCAGGTGATCGGCGCGGTCCTTGAGGCCAAGCTGATCAAGCAGCTCACGGGCTCGGCGGTCGGCGGCGGCCGCGTCATGAACGTGCCCCACCGCGTTCGCGATCTGGACGTTCTCGAGGGCGGTCAGATATGGAAGCAGGCCGTGGTCCTGCAAGACGAAGCCGATCTCCTTGAGCCTCAGTCGTGATCGGCCTTGCTCATCGAGGCTGTACATCTCTGTGCCGCCAAGCCACACGCGACCGGAGGTCGGAGGCTCGAGACCGGCCAGCGTATAGAGCAGCGTGCTCTTGCCGCTGCCCGAAGGACCGAGAACGGCGCAGGACTCTTCGGCCTTGATTGCGAACGAGACGTCGCGGAGCACCTCGACCCGTGATCCACCGTCGCCGTAGGTCTTGGAAACCGCTTCGGCGCGCAGGATCGAATCAGCCACGGAGTCCCTCCAGCAAGTCTCTGGTCCGGCCGGCCATCATGGGGGCGGCAAAGTGTTCGCGCACGGCACGCGCACCTCTTGTGCCCATGGCCTGTCGTGTCTCGTGGTCGTCGGCCAGCCGCTCGAGCGCCGCAACCAGTTCCACCTCGTCGCCCGCGGTGTGGAGCAAGCCGCCGTCGGTGGTTTCGATGATCTCGGGGAACGCTCCGTGCCGGGGCAGCACGACCGGAACGCCGCAGGCCATGGCCTCCATGGCGAAGAGTCCTTTGGGTTCACGGTAGGGCGTCGGCGCCGCCAGCAAGTCGAGACTGCGGAGGAACTCGAACTTGCCTTGCCGGTCGGGTGAGCCGTAGTAGTGGAACTCAGGTTCGCGGCCCGCGGCGCGGAGCTTGTCTTCGATACCGAGGAGGTAGGAGCGGTGTTCGCCCGCGAGATATCCGCCCGCGGCAAGCCGGGCCTTGCGCTCGGGCCGACGTTCGCGGAACTTGACGTAGGCGTCAGCGAGGACGTGGAGGCCCTTCTCGGGGGCGATGCGCGCGAAGAAGCCCACGGTGAACTCGGGCGAGTGCGAGGACTTGAGGGTCATCAGTCGCTCGTCGATGTCGATGCCGTGGTGGACCACCTCGATCTTGTCCCGAGGGATCTTCAGATCGGCGCTCATCATGTCGGCATAGTAGTGGCTGCCCGCGATGAAGAGTTCAACGTCCTTCGCGCGTTGCGCGATCAGTTCCTTCGCCTCGGATCGCCAGGGCTCCACGAGGCCATCGAGGAAAAGGTCTTCACCCTGCAACTCACACGCGACCTTCAAACCGCGGGCCTTGAGCATGGGGGCAAGACCGAGGAGAAGAGCGTAGGGAATCAAGGCGACGTCGAAAGGCGGTTGTTTGTCGAGCCAGGCCGAGAGGTGCTCGAACTCTTTCTTCTGGTGGCCCGCTTCGCCCTTGAGCATCGAAACCGTCAGCGGTCCGAGCGAGGCGGGGTCGGTGCTGGTGTTGAGCAGGCCCACCGCGTGCAACGCGGCATTCGAGTCCCAGAAGGCATCGAAGATCTTGGGCGTCTTGCGCAGGAACGGGATCGCCTGTTCGAGGTAGACGCTGACACCGCCGAAGAAGACATGCCCGGTGCTGGCATTCTTCTCGTCGGTGCGGGTGGGCGTATAGAGCGGGACCAGCGTCACGTCGACGCCCTGGGCGCCCAGATGAAGAGCCAGCGTGTTGCTGTGCAGACAGCTTCCGCAGTACATGCCCGCGGCGCCCGCGCTGAATTGCAGAAGCCTCATGGCCCTAAAGAGGCGATCTCAGGACGCCTTCTGAAACTGGATGGCGCGGCGGGAGTAGAGGTGCTCGAAGAGATTCCCCTCGTGCGGCTGATCCCAGCCGATGTGCGGCGTGGGGATGGCGCCGAGATTCAGACGATGCGCGTGCGACCTCGTGAGGAAGCGCTTCTTGAGTTCCTCGTCGTCGGTGATGAGCGCCACCGCGAGAGACGGGCCGAGGATCTCGGGAAGCTGTTCGGGCTTCACTTCAACCACACTCGCGAACGGGAAAAGAAACTCGCGGTTGGCGAGAGCGTGCTGCGACGAATCGCACCGGACCACCGTGGGCAGGAGGTAGGTAGAGCCGTCGAAGACCACGAGACGTTTCCCGGGGCGAACCGACGCGGTCACATCCTCGGCTCCGCCTTCGGCGAGGCCATTGTCGACCGCACCCGAGAAGTACTCGGCCGCGCGCGTGTTGGCGAAGGGCGCCAACTGCGCCTGGGGATCGTCCTCGAGGCGCGGGACGATCTGGGCGAGGCGTTCCGCGATGGCTTTGGAGATCTCCTTCGCGTGCGACGTAACCCAGACACCCGACGCGTTCACGCAGGATCGGCCCGAGTTCTCGGCGATGGAGGCCACGATGGTGTCGATGTGTTTCTCGAAGTTCGCACTCGCGTCGGGGCCAAGGACCACTTTGCTGTAGCCGGGGCCGTGGACTTCGATGCGCGAATCGGTGAGCCACTTCGCGGTGGAGCCGGTGTCGCCGAAGACCATCCCGCGACCACACCTTGTGAGGATTTCCGAAGCGCCCGCATGTGACGAGGGAAGGTAGGCGAAGGCCTGCTTCGGCACACCCGCGGCGATGAACGCCTGGACGATGCGCAGCGGCGTGAACGGCTCGGCGCTGCCCGGCTTGAGGAGGAGAGGCGTTTTGAGGGCGATCGCCGGCGCCCACAGCGAGTGCACACCGGGAGAGTTGCTCGGAAGCACGACACCGAGAGACGAACCGCGCGCGGTGAAGCTGACCGCCGAACCACCCGCCGTGGACACACCGGTGTCAAGAACATCGAGGGGCAGGCCACGCATCAGGCCGGCGAGGATGTCGCTCACGTTCCCCATGACGCCCGCGATCTTCGCCATGTTGCGGCGCACGAGGGCGAAGGGAAGGCCGGTAGTGCCCGATGTGGCCTTCACGTACTCCTCGACGCTCTGCGCGTCATCGCCGCAGGGCAGCGTCGCGTTCAGGAAAAGATCCGCGGCCTTCGACGACATGGCGACGAGATCCTTCACCGGGATCGAGGCGAGCGAATCGCTCATCTCCTTCTGCGATTCGGCCGAAAGGTCGCGGCGGATGAGACCGGGATTGGCGAGACTCAGTTCGGCCACCGCCTCGCCGGTTCGGTAATGCGGAACCTTCGCGGTATCGAGACTGACGTAGGGCTCGCCCTTGCGGAGCAGAGGAAGGTGGATCATCAATAGACCCCTTCCACGACGGTCTGGTTCATCTCGGAGAACGGGCGGACGTTGCGGACGCCGTCGTACGGGAAACCAGCGCTCGGGGCTTCGCGTTCTCCCTGATCGCGCTCGAGGAAGCGCGGCATGAAGAACTCCTTCGTCATGGTGGTGAGGCAAACGCGGCCGGTCTCGCCGTATCCCACGGTGCGGGACGTGTCCTTGGGATCGAGAACCTCGATGACGGCGCGGGGGGCCGGCGGATAGTAGATGACCGCGTAGTTGTCCTCGGGAACTCGCGGCTTCCCCACCGCCAGACCCATAAGGGTGTTCCCATAAGTCGGCGCGAAGTGGACGTTCGGACCGCACAACTCCTCGACCGCAAAGCGATGGAACTGCGGCGTCATCTCCGTGCCCCCGCAGAAGACACCGGTGATCCCCGCCTTCTCGAGGGAGATCTTCTCGCACAGGGCTTCGAGGAGCTTGGGCGTGGTGAAGAGGCACTTGATCGACGAGTGCGCCTTGATCAGGGTGAGGGCCTGGTCGATGACGTGCTGCTTGTACCGCTCCATCATCGCCATCTCGCCCCACTTGATGAGCTTGATGACGAAACGCGGATCGAGGTCGACCATGTAGCAGATGCCGCCGCGCACCTGGGCGAGGTGTTCGATGGCGAGCCTCAAGCGACGCGGGCCGGAAGGCCCGACCTCAAGCCAGTCGGACCCCTTGGGGAAGAACTTCTCGGGAAGGGTTTCGCTGAAGGCGGAATAGTCGAGGCGGAAGTCCTCGATGTTGATGCGCGACTTCGGAATGCCGGTGCTGCCGCCCGTTTCAAAGACGTAGATCGGCTTGTCCTTGAAGGCCTTCGGCACGAAGATCCGCGGCTCTTTGCATCGCAGCCATTCGTCTTGAAAGAAGCCGAGGACCGACAGGTCGGCGAAACCCTTGATCCGCTCACGCGGGTCGAAGTCGAGTTTCTTCTTGAAGTCCAGCCAGAACGGACTTCCCGTCTCGTCTGAGAAATGGAAAGCGACCATTTCAACGACGTGGGCATCGAGACGCGCTTGGAACTCCGGGCTGGCAGGGGAAACCACTGGCTTCTTCCTTTCGTTTGCTGGTTAACGCTTCCGGTCGACCCGGAGGTCGAGACGGACGCTCAGACGGCGCGGCTGCACGGGCAGCACGGAATAGGACGCGTACCCTCGGGTGAAGGTCTTCTCGTCGAGCAGATTGTCTCCGATAACCGAGATCCGGGCGTTCCCGCGGTTGTAGGAGAGGGCGGCATCGACAAACTGCGCGGAGGGAATGGCAAACGCGTTGTCCTCGGAGATGAACTGCTCGGAGTTGGCGCGGAAGGCCGCGGTGGCGAGCACGCCCTTGCCCAGATCAAAACGAACTCGCGCGGAAAAGAGATGTTTCGGGGCGAAGGGCGAGCCATTGCCCGAGCGGTCGAGCACGCCCTGGATGGGTTGGAACGTGCGCGGGTCGATGCCCACGATGCCGAATTCGCGGAAGCGGGTGAGGATGCCGTCGGTGTAGGCGTAGTTGAA
>JAGNNV010000198.1 GCA_017990495.1 Vicinamibacteria bacterium | reverse complement strand
GACGATCGTGGCCCCTTCTTCGATGGCGGCTTCGAAGTCGTGGCTCATTCCCATGGACAATTCAGCGCCGGCGAGCAGACCACGTTCACGGGCCTGGTCACGCAGGGCGCGGAGGCGCGCGAAATAGGGGCGGACATCATTGGGATCGTCGAGGAACGGGGGAATCGCCATGAGGCCGTCGACGCGGACACCGGCCACCCGCTTGAGCGACTCGAGCACGGCGAAAAGCCCGGCCTCGGGCACGCCCGACTTGGTGGTTTCGCCCGCGAGGTCGACCTGAATCAGGACGGGAACAACGAGGCCCATCTCCGTGGCGGTGCGGCCCACGCGCGCGCCCAGCTCCGCCGAGTCGACCGACTGAATCCTCGAGACCGCGGCCACCGCCTTGCGCACCTTGTTCGACTGAAGCGCGCCGATGAGTTCGAGGCGCAGCGGATCCGGGCCTTCGATCAGCGGGGCGAGAAGACGGCGTTTCTCTTCGGCTTCCTGAACCCGGTTCTCGCCGAAGAAACGCTGACCCGCGGCATAGGCCTCCTCCATGGCGCGGGGAGGATGGAACTTGCTCACCGCGACGAGGGTGATCGCTTCGGCGCCGCGACCGGCGCGTCCGGCCGCGTCCGCTATGCGTCCGCGGATGGCGGTCAGGCGCTCGGCGATGTTCAAAACGTGCGGCCGACGGCTACTTCTTCTTGAGCGCGGCGATCAGGCCCTGAGCCGTCGCCTTGTTCTGCTCGCTCTTCGGATCCATGGAGAGGTACTTCTCGAGGCGGGCCACACACTCGTCGGTCTTGCCCGCGTTGAGGGCGGCGGTGCCCAGGTAGTACTGGACCTCGACGTGGGTGGGATCGGCCTTCTCCACCTTGGCGAAGGCCTCGGCGGCCTCGGCGTTCTTGCCGCTGTTGAGGAGCGCGAGACCGAGGTTGAAGAGCTGCTTCGGGTCGGAGCCGCCGGCGTCAGCCGACATCACCTCGACCGCTTTGTCCTTGAGGCCCTGGGCGGAGTAGATGTTGGAGAGGAGGACACGCGCGTCGCTGTAGTCGCTCTTCACTTCGAGTGCGCGCTTCAGCGTGATTTCAGCCGCCGCGTAGTCCTTCTTCTGGTACTGCGCGAAGCCCTTGTTGTACTGAGCCTCAGCGAGGGACGGGTTCTTGAGGATGAGGGCGTCGAAGGCGGCGATGGCGCCGTCAAAGTCGCCGGCCTGCAGCTTCGCCACCGCCTCGCCGAAGTTCTTCTGGAGCTCGTCGCTGCCTCCGCTGGCCGCCGCGGCGGCGGCCCGGGCCGACACCAGTTTCACTTCGGGCAGAACCGTGGCGTCTCCGAGGGCCACGCGGTAAGGCGAGGCGAAGGTCTGGAAACCCTCCTTGGTGTAGGTGAACTTCCAGCTGCCGGGGCGAAGGCCGATCTGCATGAATTCGCCCTTCTTGTTCGTCTTGTTCTCGAACTTGAGCGTGACCCCGCCCTGGAACTCCATCATCACCGCGACGGCTTCGACGGGATTCCCCTTGTCATCGAGAATTTTCCCGCGCACACCGCCGGTTTGGGCCGACACCAGAGGGGCGGAGATAAGCAGGGCCGCAATGGCCAGAAGGGGACGCTTCATGGGGATTCTCCTGTTCGATTCTTTGGACGGGGGTAAGCCTACTTTAGGCGGACGCCAAGGGGTCAGACGGTCCGGTAGGGAATGGGGTCCCTTGTGCCGGCCCGCTCGAAAGCATGCAGGCGGAGGCGGCAACTCTCGCATTCACCACACGCGGCGTCGTTGGCCTCATAGCAGGACCAGGTGAGGCCGAACGGCACGTTGAGGGCAAGGCCGCGCTGAATGATCTCGGCCTTGTTCAAGTCGATGACCGGGGTTTCGATGGCGATCGTGGTGTCGGCCCGGGTGCCCAGACGGATGGCCTGGGCGAAGGCCGTAAAGAAGGCGGGGCGGCAGTCGGGGTAGCCCGAGGAGTCGGCCTCGACCGCGCCCACGAAGATGGCGGACGCGCCGAGCACTTCGGCCCAACTGGTGGAGGCGGCGAGCAGATGGGCGTTCCTGAAGGGAACGTAGGATGAAGGCACCACACCTTCCTCGGGCTCACCATGTCGCACCGCGATACTCCGGTCGGTGAGACTGCTTCCGCCGATCTGGCGCAGCGAGGTGAAGTCCACCACCAGCCGCCGCGAGGGCGCCACGGCGAAGTGATCGGCCAGCAGCTCGAAACAGGAGAGTTCGCGCGACTCGGTGCGCTGCCCGTAGTTCGCGTGGAGCAGGGCAAGGTCGTGGGTTTTAAGAGCCAGGGCGGCGGTGACCGCGGAGTCCATGCCGCCGGAGAGGCACACCACGGCCAGAGGGCGGGGCGTACTCATATCGCCGCCGCCACCGCGGAGGCCGGCGCCGCTCCCCGAACGAGATTGTCACGCTCGAACTTCGCGCGCGCCCAGTTGAAATAGGGAAGCGACAGCGCCGACAACAAGGTGGCGGTTCCAAAGGCCACGCCAAATCCGAATCGGTGGGCCAGAACGCCGGAGAGGATGGAGCCCGTGCCGATGCCCACGTCGAAAGCGGCGAGGATCCCTCCGAAGGCTCCACCGCGGCCGCGTTCGTCCACCCGACTCATAATGTAGGCAGTGAAGGCGGGGTGGCAGTTGCCGTAGGCGAGTCCGAAAATCATGGCCGCGATCACCATCATCATCTTGGTGGTGGCGAAACAAAGCAAGGCGAGGCCCACCGGAATCAGGGCCACGAACCACCGGAACATGCGGGCGTGCCCCAGCCGGTCGAGGAACGGGGACAAGACGGGGCGGGAGAGAAAGGTGGTGAAAGCCATGGTGGTGAGGAAGATCTCACGAGGCGCGATGCCACGCTCGTCGGCGGCGAGGGCCGCGAATGATGTGACGGCGCCAAACGCGAAAGAGTAGAGGAAGAGCGCGGTCGAGATACGGAGCACGCTGAAGTTCAGCGAGGCCGTGAGTTCCCGCGCGGTGGGCCAACCCGGAGCGCCCTGGTGGCTTTCGTGGATCGACCAGGCGATGAGGCCCATCACCACGTTCATCGCCGCCACCGAGAGGCAGAGCGTCAACCACCCGTGTTTGTAGATGGCGAAGCCGAGGGAGGGCGCCACGGTCACGGCGAGCAGCGAGGACATGCCCCAGTAACCCAGGCCTTCGGCCCGGCGGCTGGCCGGGATCACGCTGGTGGTGTGCGCGGATGATGCGAGCAGCAGACCCGACCAGAAGATTCCGTGAAGGGTTACGAAGACGAGGCGCGGCACGTTCGGCAGGACGCCGTAGAGGAGGACGCAGACCGTGATCGCAGAGGCGCAGATGAGGAGTTGACGGCGTCGGCCGATGTGGTCGGAGAGGGCCCCGGTGAACAGAGCCGAGAGGCCGGATGAGTAGGTGAGCAGGCCCATGAACAGGCCGGCCTCGGCTTCCGTCCCGCCTTCGGCCAGCACCTGGAAGGGCACCACGGGCAGGAGCATGAACAGAGAGACGAACACGCTGAACGAGAAGGCCCACATGGTGAGGAACGGAGCCGTGAACAACGGCTCTTTGGAAACAGGGGCGTTCATCGAAGGAACCGCGGAGTTTATGCCCTCTCTGAGTGGGGGGCCGCAAAGTGCTTAGCCCCCCGATGGCCCGCGTCCCCCTTCGGGGAGGCTTCGCGCCTCCGGCCGAAGTGACAAACGAGCGACCGAAGGGAGCGACTTTGCTCGCGCGAAGCCTCCCCTTGGGGGATGGGAGGCTCCGCGTTAGCGGAGCTCTCCAGGAATTCGGCCTTCGCTAGTCAAAGATTGTCTGCAGGGCTTCGTCGAGGGAGCGGACGGCGTGGACTTTGAGCGATGAGGGGAAATCGGTGGCGGGGATGGCCCCGCCGGCCGCGGGGATCACGCAGCGCTCAAACCCCATCTGGGCGATTTCGCGGAGACGCAGGGCGGCCTGACCGGCCGATCGCAGTTCCCCGCCGAGGCCGATCTCGCCGAACACCGCGGTTTTCTCAGGCACCGGCTTGTTGGTGAAGGACGAGATCACGGCCGCGGCGATGCCGAGGTCGACCGCGGGTTCCTCCACCTCGAGCCCGCCCACCACACTCACGTGCACATCCTGATCGGCGAGAGGGTATCCCGCGCGTTTCTCGAGGACCGCGAGCAGAAGCGACGTTCGATCGCGATCAAGACCCAGGGCCATGCGGCGAGGCGACCCGAACGAGGCGCTCGTCACCAGGGCCTGGACTTCGACCAGCATGGTCCGCGTGCCTTCGACGGTGGCGACCACCGAGGAACCGGGTGATCCGGGAAGGCGTTCGGAGAGAAAGAGGGCCGAGGGGTTCGAGACGGGAATGAGGCCGGCGCCCGTCATCTCGAAGACGCCGAGTTCGCTCACGGAGCCGAAGCGATTTTTCACCGCACGGACCACGCGATGGTGATGGTTCTTCTGCCCTTCGAAGTACAACACGGTGTCGACGATGTGCTCAAGGGACTTGGGCCCGGCGAGCGACCCGTCTTTAGTGACATGGCCGATGATGAAGGTGGTGATGCCGCGGGCCTTGGCCAGGAACAGAAGCTGAGTTGCGACTTCGCGGACCTGAGAGATCGAGCCCGGCGCGGAAGCGAATTTCGACGAGTAGATGGTCTGGACGGAGTCGATGACAAGAGATGTGGGCTTCAGCACATCGACCTGCTCGAGAACGTTCTCGAGCGAGGTCTCGGACATCAGGAAAAGC
This sequence comes from Vicinamibacteria bacterium, assembly GCA_017990495.1. Classification (GTDB taxonomy): domain Bacteria; phylum Acidobacteriota; class Vicinamibacteria; order Fen-336; family JAGNNV01; genus JAGNNV01. The sequence goes on along the minus strand of JAGNNV010000198.1, from coordinate 1,914 downwards.
GCGCCGCCGGCGAGACCCAGACGGTCGCCCCGCAGCTTGATCTGGCGCTCCGACTCTTCGCCCGAGACGTAGAGCACGGCGCCGCCGGTGCGGGCCAGAAGCTGCGCCACTTGAAGCAGCAGCGTGCTCTTGCCGATGCCGGGCTCCCCTCCGATGAGGACCAGGGACCCCGGCACCACTCCCCCGCCGAGCACGCGATCGAACTCGCCGATGCCCGAGGGGAAACGCGGCGCGTCGCCGGCGTCGACCGTCTCGTAGGGCTTGGGACGGGCCTGGGTTTCAGAGAGAGAGCGCTGCTGCTTGCTCGCCTTGGCGCTTTGGATCTCTTCGCGCTCTTCGACAAAGGTGTTCCAGTCGCCGCACTCAGGACACCGACCCAGCCACTTGGAGCTTTGGAAGCCGCAGGCCTGGCACGCGAAGACGGATCTGAATTTGGTCATAAGGGGGGGCGCTTTCTACCACTATCGTCGTTGCGGTCGCTCACCGGAAGCTTCGAACGGGGATATCCGGAAGCGCTTCGTCCGGTTCTTCGTTGATGAGGCTCACGTTCATGGCCCGGACAGTGACGCCCTCTTTCGACTGCAGGACACCATCGATCCGGAGGAGCGGGGCGCTGGTGAGCAGGTCCCGGAAGCGGTCGAACTGATCGGGGCGCACGATAACGTTGACGAGGCCGGTTTCATCCTCAAGAGTGAGGAACAAGAAACCCTTGGCCGTCCCCGGACGCTGGCGGCAGATCACCGCACCGGCCACGCGGACGAAATCGCCATCGCGCTGACGAGGAAGATCGACCGCACGCAGGACCTTTGCCTCCTTCAGCATGTCGCGAAAACGGGCGACCGGGTGGGGGCCGATGGTGAGGTCGGTGCCCATGATGTCGGCGCGGAGGCGGTCGAGGGTGGACATCTCGGGGAGCGGGGAGATTGCTTCGGAATCAACACCTCGTAAATGCGAGGGGGTTGCTTCGTCCCCCTTCGGGGAGGCTTCGCGCTCAGACGCTTCTTGACGGCCTCCTCGCAATGACGAGCGGTCCAATTGGCTTGGTAGCGCTTCGAAGAGCGGGCCGGGAGATCGGCCCAGCGCCGCCACCTGCCACAAAGCGTCGCGGCGGGTTCGGCCCAACGCCGCGAAGGCGCCGATCGAGGCGAGGCGTTCCAGTTCGTCGGCGTGGAGCTTCGTACGCCGGGAAAAGTCTTCGATGGAGGCGAACGGCCGGCGAGTGCGCTCTTCGACCACGGCCGCCGCCACCGCCGCGCGGAGACTCGTCACGTAATTGAGGCCAAGCCGAACCCGCGCCTCCCCTTCGCCCCTCGGTTCTTCGTCTTGCTTCGTTCGCGCGAGTGAATCGCGCTCCGAAAACTGGTGCGAGGGGCGAGTCGCCGCTTCCAGGGTGCAGACGACATCGCTCTTCGTCACATCGACAGGCAGGAACTTGACGCCATGTCGTTGCGCGTCTTTCACCAGCGTCATCGGATGGTAGAAGCCCATGGGCTGGTTGTTGAGCAAGGCGCAGACGAAAGCCGCGTGATGATGGGCGCGCAGGTAGGCGCTCGCGTAAGCAAGAAGCGCGAAGCTCGCTGCATGCGATTCGGGGAAGCCGTAAAGCGCGAAAGACGCGATCGACTTCACGATCTGATCCTGCGCCGCTCCCTCGATGCCGTTCCTTCCCATCCCCACGCGGAGCTTGGCCTCGATTTCGGCCATGCGCTTCTCGGATCGTTTGAATCCCATCGCGCGACGCAGTTCCTCGGCTTCGCCTCCGGTGAAGCCCGCCACGGTCATGGCCATGCGAAGCAACTGCTCCTGAAACAAAGGCACGCCTAACGTCCGCTTCAGGATGGGCTCGAGCGAGGGATGCGCATACTCCACCGGCTTGCGGCCGGAGCGCCGATCGAGATACGGATGAACCATCTG
>JAGNNV010000197.1 GCA_017990495.1 Vicinamibacteria bacterium | reverse complement strand
GCGGGCCTTTCCGACTTCGCTGCTCGTCCTCGACTTTCTGCGCACCGGACCCGTGGAGGTGGCCCTCGTCGGCGACCCCGCCGACGAGCGGACCCGCGCGCTCGAGCGCGTGTTAGCCGAGACGTTTATCTCTCCGCGCGTGCTGGCCCGCGGTGACGGTGTGACACCCTCGACGCACCCGCTCCTGCGCGGCAAGAGCCTGGTGAAGGGCACCCCCGCGGTGTACCTCTGCCGCAGCTACGCCTGCGAAGCCCCGATCACCGACCCGGCGGAGTTGAGGGGGAAGGTGTTGGGGGTCGCTTCGACCGCTTCGCAACACGGACCACCCTCAGCGACCGACGGTGGCTGATCACCGCAGCCGGTGGCTGATCACCGAAACCGGTGGCTGAGTACCGTCGGAAGGCGCACAGTCGAAGCCACCTCGCGGTCGCTTGGCCCTAGGCCAGGCTGCGCGCTCGACTGCTTCGCAGCACGGACCGCCCTCAGCGACCGACGGTGAACCGGTGGCTGAGTTCCATCAGCAGGCGTCGGTCGCGCACAAGGCCCGCCCCTACACGTGCGGTTACAGGTGCCAGCGCTCCTTCTTCCGCGCTACTTCGTACGCGGCTCTTGCTGCCTTCACCGCGTCGTTTGTTGAAACCTCGGCCGGGGGGACGGCCCACCACGATTCGTAACCCGGGACCTTCACCGTGTTGTCGGTGTGGGTGACGATCACCGTGATCTCGGGGGAGGCCGCGGCCTCGGCGAGGGCGCGGCGAAGATCAGCCAGCGTGTCGGCGCTTTGCACGTGAAGTCCGAGACTGCGCGCGTTCGCGGCGAAGTCGACGGGAACCTGACGCGACGAGATCGAGCCGTCGTCGTCGCGGTATCGCAACTGCGTGCCGAAACCGCCTGATCCGAGTGAGGCCGACAGACTTCCGATCGAGCCGTAGCCGCCGTTGTCGATCAAGACCACGATGAGCTTCACGCCCTCCTGGTGCGCGGTCACTACCTCCGAGGACATCATCAGCCACGAACCGTCGCCCACCATCACGAACACCTCGCGGTCGGGCGCCGCCATCTTCACTCCCAAGCCCCCCGCAACCTCGTAGCCCATGCAGGAATAGCCATACTCCATGTGATAACTCTTCGGATGACGCGACCGCCACAACTTGTGCAGATCGCCGGGCAGACTGCCCGCCGCGCAGACCACCACGCCGTTGTCGCCCGCCGCGTCGTTGACCGCGCCAATCACCTCGCCCTGACTGGGGCGAGTGGGGGACAAGGCGGTGGTGATGCGCTCGACTTCGCTGTCCCAGTCGTGATTGGCCTCGCCCGCGCGGGCCCGCCACGCCGCGGGCACTTCGAACCCGGCGAGGGCCGAGGAAAGCGCCAGCAGCGACTCGCGGGCGTCGGCGATCAGGCCCACGCCACCGTGCTTGAACGCGTCGAACTCACCCACGTTGATGTTGACGAAGCGCACGTCCGGGTTCTGGAACGCGGTCTTCGAAGCGGTGGTGAAGTCGGAGTAACGCGTGCCGATGCCGATGACGAGATCCGCTTCGCGGGCCATCACGTTCGCGCCGCGAGTCCCCGTGGCCCCCATCGCGCCGAGCGACAGCGGGTGGTCGAAGGGCAAGGCGCCCTTGCCCGCCTGGGTTTCGGCCACCGGGATGCCCGTGGCGTCGGCGAAACGCGCCAGCGCTTCGGTGGCCTCGGAATAGATCACGCCCCCTCCCGCCACGATGAGCGGTCGATGGGCCGCGCGGATGAGTTCGACCGCGCGACCGAGAGCCTCGGCATCGGGAAGAGGCCGCCGGATCTCCCACACCCGTCGCTCGAAGAGCGCTTCGGGGAAGTCCCAGGCTTCGGTCTGGACATCTTCGGGCAGGCACAATGTGACCGCGCCCGTGTCGGACACGCTGGTCAACACGCGCATGGCCTCCATCACCGAGGTGACGAGCTGCTCTGGACGCTGCAGCCGATCCCAGTAGCGCGAGACCGGCCGGAACGCGTCGTTCACCGAGGCCTCGCCCGAAGCACTCGACTCGAGTTGCTGCAGCACCGGGGCCACCTGCCGGGTGGCGAAGATGTCGCCGGGCAAGAGCAGCACGGGCACGCGATTGATGGTGGCGCCCGCCGCCCCCGTGATCATGTTGGTCGCTCCCGGTCCCACCGAGCTCGTGCAGGCGAACGTCTGCAATCGGTTCGTCATCTTGGCGAAACCGGCGGCGGTGTGTACCAGAGCTTGCTCGTTGCGGCCGGGGATGTAGGGCAGATCATTCCCCGCGGCCAGCAGAGCCTCGCCGAGGCCCGCCACGTTGCCGTGTCCGAAGATGCCGAGCATCTTGGGAATAAAACGCCGGGTGACGCCGTCCCGCCGCGAATGCTGCTGGATCAGGAACTGGACAAGGGCCTGAGCCGTGGTGAGTCGTCGGGTCTTCATCGGGCTTGGCTCCTCGGGTGGAAGGATGTTGGTCAGGGATGTTCGACGGATCCGCTCATCGGCACGCGCGGGTCGATGGCCTGGTTACGCCAGGACTCACGGATCCAGTGATGTCTCGGGTCGTCGCAGAAGGTCATGGAACGTTGTTCAGCCGGACCGGCCAGCACGTTCAGATACCAAAGAGTGTGTTCGGGCGGAGCGATGGACGGGCCGTGGTAACCGCGCGGCACGAGAAAGACGTCTCCGTCGCGCACCGTCGAGGTGACGTCGAACGCGCCGTCCGACGCGTAGGTCTTGTGCAGGCCGAAACTCGCTTCGCCCTCGAGCCTGAAGTAGTAGATCTCTTCGAGGATGGCTTCGCCCGGGCCTTCCTCATCATGTTTATGGGGCGGGTAAGACGACCAGTTGCCGGGCGGGGTGAGCACCTCCACCGCGGTGAGCCGGTCCGTTTCAAACACGCCGGGAGCGCAGAAGTTGTTGATCTGACGGGTGGCCCCGCCCCGACCGCGGATCTCGATGGGCACCTTCTCGGCCGGACCGTAGGCCGGGCGAAGTCGGCGCCGAGCGCGCGCGGAAGGCAGGGCGAACTCGCCACCCGCAGCCGAGGTCAAGGTGAAAGTGGTGTCCCGCGGCACGTAGGCGAAGTCGGTCACCCTCGAGATCACCGAGCGACGACCCTGAAGCTCGAACCGCGACCCCTCGCATTCCACCGAAACGCCGCCGCGCAGAGGCACGATCACCATCTCATCGGGGCCGGTTTCGAGCACGCGCCCCTCGCCCGCGGCGAGGGACAAAACCCGCAGACCGGCGAAGGACCAACCCGCGTTTTCGGGAGTGATGATCGCGGAGAAGCCGGGTGCGGCGAGCGATTCTTTGGGGCGATGGAGGGTGGACGCCATGCTAGCCTTGGAACGTTCCATCGCTACTAAGCTAGCGACGCGGGTGGCTTTGTGTCAAGCATGAAGAGTGGACGAAGACCGACAATTGACGACGTGGCGCGGCACGCCGGTGTGTCGAAGTCCCTGGTCTCCCTGGTGGTCCGGGGCGATCGCCACGTCAGCCCGGAACGCCGCGCCGCCGCCCTGCGCGCGGTGGCCGAACTCGGCTATCGGCCTAATGCCATGGCCCAGGGTCTGGTGCAGAAGCGCACCCGCATCGTGGGCGTGCTGGTCTCCGATCTCAACAATCCCTTCTTCGCCGACGTCATCGCGGGCATCCAGGCAAGGGCGCGCGCGCTTGGTTATCGCGTGCTCATGAACACCGGCGATCGGGTGCAGGCGCACGAGGACGAGGCCATCGAAACCCTGCTTCAGCTGCGCGTGGACGGATTGATCCTCGGCTCGCCCATGATGGAGAGCCCGCTGGTGGTGCGGGCGAGCAGGGAGGTTGCGGTGGTGGTGGTGGGACGTCCGGCGCGCGCCGCCTCCGTCGACAGTGTGGCCGATGACGATGCCGCGGGCGCCCTGGCCGTGGTCCGGCACTGCGTCTCACTCGGGCATCGCCGCATTGCCCATATCGATGGCGGCGAAGGCGCGGGGGCCATCGAACGCCGTCGTGGTTACGAGGAGGCCATGCGCCGGCTCAAGCTCGCCGGTGAAATCGTGGTGGGACGAGGGGCCTACACCGAAGCCGGCGGATTTCAGGGTGCGCGCGAACTACTCGAGCGACGTCCGCGTCCCACCGCCATCTTCGCGGCCAACGACCTCGCCGCCATCGGGGCCCTCAACGCGATTGAGGAGGTTGGCCTGCGTGTGCCCCAGGACATCTCGCTCATCGGCTACGACAACACCTCGCTGGCGGCCATGCGCCATCTCTCCCTGACCACGGTCCACCAGCCCCGGCACGACATCGGCCAGATGGCCATGGACCTGCTGGTCGAGCGCATCAATGGAGTGCGAGTGAAGTCGCGCCGGGTGGTGCTGGCCCCGAGCCTGGTGGTGCGTTCCACCACTGCGCCGCCGCCGCGCGAACGCGTAGCCCGGGCCCGAGCCAAGGCCGCTCCGGCGCGCGGGGCCCGCGTGGCGTCGAAGGCCCGATGAGCGCAGTCGCCCCTCTCCTCCGCATGACCGGCGTCCGGAAACGATTTCCGGGCGTGGTCGCGCTCGACGGTGTGGATCTCGACCTGATGGCGGGCGAGGTACACATCCTGCTGGGCGAGAACGGCGCGGGCAAGTCCACGCTCATGAAAATCCTGAGCGGCGCGCAGATGAAGGACGAGGGGGAGATCGAGGTCGACGGTCGACCGGCGGCCATCCACTCGCCCAAGGCCGCCCGCGACCTCGGCATCAGCATCATCTATCAGGAACTGACGCTGGTCTCTCAGTTGAGCGCGCCCGCGAACGTTTTTCTGGGCAAGGAGCCAACGAACGGCTTCGGTCTGCTCGACCTCGAGACCATGAAGACGCGCACCCGCGAATTGCTCACCGGTCTCGGCATCACCATCGATCTCGACGCGCCGGTGGGGAAGCTGGGCATCGCCGAACAGCAGATGATCGAAGTGGCGAAGGCGTTGTCCGAGAACGCACGCATCCTGGTGATGGACGAGCCAACTTCCGCGCTCACCGCGGGCGAGATCGACCAGCTCTTCGCCGCCATCGCTCGTCTGCTGACGCGCGGCGTGGGCATCATCTACATCTCGCACCGGATGAACGAGGTCGAGCGGATCGGCCACCGGGTCAGCGTCCTGCGCGACGGAAAGAAGATCGGGACGTACAACCCGAAGGAAGTGTCCCTTGATGAGCTGATCCGGCTGATGGTGGGACGGCCCGTGGGTGATCACTTCCCGCGGCGCAGCATCGAACCCGGGGCCGAGGTGTTGCGGGTCGAGAACCTCTCCCGTCGCGGGGTGCTCCACGACGTGAGCTTCGCCCTGCGTCGCGGCGAGATTCTGGGCGTCTCCGGCCTGCTCGGAGCGGGCCGCACCGAACTCGCGCGCGCACTTTTCGGCGCCGACCGGTCCGACCGGGGAACCATCACGGTGAAGGGCCGCATGGCTCTGGTGCGTTCTCCCGCGGAAGGCATCTCGGCCGGAGTGGGCCTCCTTCCTGAAGACCGCAAGACTCAGGGCCTGATCCTCGGGCTATCGGTGCGCGAGAACATGGCTCTGACTTCGGCGCGCCGGCTCTCGCGTTTCGGCCTGATCGACGCCCAGGGCGAATCGGACTTGTCGCGCAAGTACGTCGACGAACTGCGCATCAAGACGCCGGGCATCGAGCAGAGAGCCGGGGCGCTCTCCGGCGGCAATCAGCAGAAGATCGTGCTCGGCAAGTGGCTGGCCACCGGAGTGGACGTGTTGATCATGGACGAACCCACCCGGGGCATCGATGTAGCGGCCAAGGTGGAGATCTACGAACTGATGAACCGACTGACCGCGGAGGGAGCGGGAATCCTGATGATTTCATCCGAACTGCCGGAAATTCTGGGCATGAGCGACCGGATTCTGGTGATGCGCGGCGGCCGACTGGTGTCGGAGTTTCTGGGCCGGTCCGCCACCCAGGAATCACTGCTCGGGGCCGCGCTGGGGCAGGCATCGTGAAAAAGGTCATGACGCTTCTGGCCGACAGCCGTCGGGTGGGGACCCTGGTGGGCCTCTTCCTGCTCGGCGCCCTGCTGTCGTATCTCTCGCCCTTCTTCCTCACCACCTCCAACCTCCTCAACGTGATGGAGCAGACCGCGATCAACGCGGTGATCGCGGTGGGGATGACCTTTGTGATCCTCTCCGCGGGCATCGACTTGTCGGTGGGTTCGATCGCCGCGCTCTCCGGTGTGGTGATGGCCAACCGTTTGCTGGCGGGCTGGCCTCTGGGCGCCGCCATCCTCGCCGGCGTTCTCACCGGCGCGTTGTGCGGTGGGTTCAGCGGTTTGCTCATCACCCGCGGAAAACTCCCGCCTTTCATCGCCACCCTCGGCATGATGAGCGTGGCCCGAGGCGCAGCGCTTCTCTTCACCGACGGCCGCCCGATCTCCGGGTTCGACGAGTCCTTGCGATGGCTGTCCACCGGACGGATCCTCGGCGTTCCCGTACCCGTGCTCCTCACCATCCTTCTTTATGTGCTGGCCATCGTCCTGCTCAACCAGACCCGGTTCGGGCGTTACGTGTACGCGATCGGCGGCAATGAGGAAGCGGCGCGTCTGTCCGGTGTGGCTGTGGGTTTCCACAAGACGCTCGTTTACGTGATCTCCGGCGTCACCGCCGCCCTCGGCGCCGTGCTGCTGACTGCGCGGCTCAATTCGGCCCAGCCCATCGCGGGCATGATGTACG
>JAGNNV010000196.1 GCA_017990495.1 Vicinamibacteria bacterium | reverse complement strand
GGCGGAGCGCTGGTTCAGGCCGGCGCTTTACGGTCTGGTGCTTGTAACTGGATGCCTCGTGGGTCTCGAGATCCCGCTGGCCCTGCGCTTGTTGAAGGAGAGCGTCGGATTCAAGGATCTGGTGGCCGAGGTCTTGACCTTCGATTACCTAGGTTCGCTCGCGGCGTCGATTCTGTTCCCGATGTTCGCCCTGCCGCGCCTGGGCCTGGTGCGGGCCTCCCTTCTTTTCGGGATCGCCAACGCCGCTGTCGGGTTGTGGTCGACCTGGATATTCGCCGGACAGATCGCCAATGTCCGGGCCCTCCGCATACGCGCGGTTTTCGTGCTCCTTTGTCTGCTGGTGGCCTTCGCGTACGGAGAGAAGCTCACGACGCTTTCAGAGGAAGCGATGTATCCGCACCCGGTGATTCTTGCCCGGACGACCCCCTATCAGCGGATCGTTCTGACTCGCACCCCGCCCGGCGGATTCCAGCTTTTCTTGAACGGTCACTTGCAGTTTTCGTCGGCGGACGAGTACCGGTATCACGAGACCCTGGTGCACCCCGCGTTCGCCCTTAATCCCCAGGCCCGGCGTGTCCTGGTCCTCGGCGGTGGGGACGGCCTGGCCGTGCGCGAAGTCCTCAAGCACTCCTCGGTGAATCGAGTTCTTCTGGTCGACATCGACCCGGAGATGACGCGTCTGGCCCGCGAGAACCCTGAGTTGAAAGCCCTCAACCACGGCTCCTTGAGCTCTCCCATCGTGGAGGTTCGGAACGAGGATGCTTATTCCTTCATTCGCGAGTCGCGGGAGACGTTCGACATCGCGATCGTCGACTTTCCAGATCCCCACAACTTCGCGATCGGCAAGCTCTATTCAACTCACTTCTACTCGGCGCTCAAGGCGCGTCTTGATCCCGTTCGGGGCGTGGCCGCGCTTCAGACGACGTCACCGCTGAACGCGCGCCGCTCCTTCTGGTGCATCAATCGGACGCTGGAGGTGGCCGGCTTTTCGGTGCTGCCGATGCACGCCGCGGTGCCGTCATTTGGCGACTGGGGTTACGCACTCGCGTCGGTGTCTCCGCAGAGCCAGCCGATCTCGATCTTGCCCGGACTGCGGTATCTCGATACCGCCACTCTCTCCGCGCTCTTCGCGTTCGGGCCGGATCTCACCAAAGTCCCCGTGGAAATCAACCGCCTGAATAACCAGGTGCTGGTCCGCTACTACCAGGAGGAACTCGCGGCGTGGCCGTGAGCCGACAAAGACTCGGCCTCAGCCGTCGCGAGGCGGTTTCCATGCTGTCCCTTGCCGCGTTGGCGCCGCAGTGTTCGAGAAGGGTGGCCGGCCGCCGGATCACTGGTTCCCTGGTGGGGCCTTCGGCCGCGCGCGGCCACGCGCTCCGCGACGGTCGTCTGCCGGCGATGGCGGGGGGCATGGCCGAAGAGCGAACGGATTGCGCCATCGTGGGCGGGGGCATCGCTGGGCTATCGGCGGCGTGGGCGCTTGATCGCGCCGGTCTTTCCAACTTCCTCCTTCTGGAGATGGAATCAACGGCGGGCGGCACCTCGGCCGCTCAATCGACGCCCATGCCTGCGCCCTGGGGAGCGCACTACGTTCCCGTGCCCGATGAAAAGAACGAACCACTTCTGGCGCTTCTGGATGAGGCGGGCGCGGTGAAAAGCCGCGCCAACGGTCGGACGGAGTTCGCCGAAGAGGTCCTGTGTCGCGACCCGCAGGAGAGGATCTTCATCCACGACCGCTGGTACGAGGGCCTCTTTCCAACCGTGGGCTCGACCGCAGACGACCTCCTGCAGCTCGATCGCTTTCACAAGCAGGTGGTCGCCATGGCGGCCCGGCGCGACGGGCGAGGCCGACCCTCGTTCGCCATCCCCAGACGCCGTTCCTCCACCGATTCGGAGCTCCTGCGACTGGATGCGTTGAGCATGAAGGAATGGCTCGACCAGTCCGGATATCACGCCGCACGTTTCCGCTGGTGGATCGAATACGCCTGTCGCGACGACTTTGGAGCTGACCTCAGCCAGACCTCCGCCTGGGCCGGGCTGCACTATTTCGTGTCTCGTCTCAGCCCTGGAGAAGACGAGGCGTCGGAGTTTCTCACCTGGCCCGAAGGGAATGGCCGGCTGGTGGACGTGATGGCCCGGCGCGCGGCCGGCCGTATTCGAACCGGAAGGATGGTGACGGAGATTCACCCCGGCAAGGATGATGTGCTGATTCGTGGGTTTGACGCCTTCCAAAAACCCTTCGCGATCCGTGCGCGCACCGCGGTCTGCGCTCTGCCGCGTCCCTTTGCGGAGCGGGTGGTTCGAAGTGACGACCGTGCCCTCGTCGGGGGGAGGCAGTTCGTTTACAGCGCGTGGATGGTGGCCAATCTGACCCTTCGGAAAAGGCCCGCCGATCGCGGCTTCCCTCTGTCCTGGGACAACGTGATCTTCGCCTCGCCGTCGCTCGGGTACGTCGTTTCCACGCATCAGTCGGGTCAGGATCTGGGAGCCACCACGTTCACGTACTACCGACCGTACGTCTCGGACGACCCTCGCGCGACCCGCGAGGCGATGCTTTCGCGGACCTGGGAGCAGTGGGTAGACGAAATCCTGTTCGATCTTCGCCGAGCGCATCCCGACATTGAAGAGTGCGTCGATCGAATTGACGTGATGCGGTGGGGCCACGCCATGATCCGGCCCCGTCCGGGTTTTGTTTGGAGCGACGCGCTCAAGGCCGCTTCCCGGTCCCTCGACCGACTGCACTTCGCCCACACGGACCTCTCCGGGCTGGCGCTTTTCGAGGAGGCGCAGGATTGGGGCATCCGCGCGGCCGAGCGGGCGATGGGCGATCTCGGCCACCGCTTCCGGCCATGGTGGCCTGGATCGACGCGCTCATGACGTCGGAATGACCCGGCCTTCGGATCAAGCGTTTGCGTGGATCGAGGGTCGGTCGCGAACTACCGGAAGATGTCCATGCCCTCGACCACCGTGTTGAGCGAGCGAACCCTGATTCCGGGCGCCAGGTCATACGGTTTCGTCGCTGGGCAGAACACGACCATCGACTTGAGCTTCAGGTCGCGCATCGCGATGCGCATCGATGGAGTCAGGCTCGGGGCGTCGCTTCGCTTGAATTCCACTCCGTATCGCATGCCGTTCTTGAAGATGAGCAGATCCAGTTCCGCGCCCTGGTGGGTGGCCCAGAAGTAGGCCTGGTCCGGCCGCAGTGCTTTGAGCGTTTCCTCGAGCGCGTAGCCTTCCCATGATGCGCCGGACTTTGGATGACTCCACAGATCGCGATCGGTGCGAATGCCGAGGAGCTCATGGAGCAGGCCGGAGTCGCGAAGGTAGACCTTGGGGGCCTTGACTTGTCGCTTGGCCAGATTCTCGTGCCACGGCTGAAGCTGCCGGAGCATGAGGGCGCCAGTCATGAAGTCGAGATATCTCCGCACCGTGGATTCGCTCGTGCCCAGCGAACGCGCCGGGTCGGCCGAGTTCCAGACGCCCCCGTGCCAGTGGCCACCATGGTCCAGAACCGGAGCAGCGCCGGAGGCGGCATCGATGCGCCGATGAGGGGGGCGTCGCGTTCCACGAAGGTCTGGATGAGGTCGTGACGCCACTGCGTGGAGTCCGCCTCGCTTCTCGCGAGAAAGGCCCGGGGGTATCCCCCCCGCCGCCAGTGTCGATCGAGGTGCTTCGACCCCACCTCCGAAAGGCTCAGACCCGGGAGCGAGACAATCTCGGCGCGTCCGGCGAGGGTCTCGCTTGACTGGCGGAGGAGTGCTGGAGCCGCGCTGCCGAGGATGAGAAAGCGAGCCTTGCGAGGAGTCCGATCGGCGAGAACGCGAAGAACCGGGAAGAGCTCAGGCCGGCGCTGCACTTCGTCGATGACCACCGTTCCAACGAGCCCGGAAAGAGCGGTCATCGGCTGCTCCAGCCGCGCGAGGTCATTCGGATTTTCGAGGTCGAAGTAGTTCGAGGAGGCGGGATCCACAATCTGGGGGCCATGGTGGTCTTTCCGCACTGGCGCGGTCCCACGAGAACGACCACCCGCTGTCGCCGGAGGGCCCGCGTGATCCCCTCGACCTCAGTGACCCGTTTGATCATGGCCGAAACGACACCATGAAAAACGATCGCGTCATGAAGCTATTTCATGGTGGCGCCAGGAGCCCGCGTCTTAGCTTCGCTCTCCATTACGCCACGCTTGCCGCATGCCCGCCTCGCGAGTCGGCCTTGTTCCAGGCCGGGCGAACCGCCGTCCGGTGTTGAATCGCATGGACGTGAATTTAGCCGGGACGATTTTCGGCCGATCGGACCCTCAGTGTCGGGCAGCGGGGAGGCGCTGTCCCTTGCGCGGTTCGCGGGCCCGGAATCCGTGGTCGGTCTTCTCGAAGCCGAGGGCGAGGAGAACCCCGGGAAGGGCCTCCGGTCCGCACTGAAGGAGCCGCGCCATCGATGCACTGGGGTGGAAGGGGCCTTTGCGCGCCTGGGCGTGGGCCGCGCCGAGCAGGCTTTCGACCGCGTCGACGCGAACGATCATCCCACCGAGGGCCTCGTAGCCGCCGGCGGCGTCGCGCGAGGGATCGGGGCTGCCGCCGCCTCGAAGCGACGCGGGCCCCACCGGGAGTGGCACCGCCTTGGGATGTTTGACTTGAAAGAGGGTGGCGCGGAGCCGCAGCGCCTCGGCGCCCAGCAGTGACGGCATGAAGACGTGACGTCGTCCGAGCACGACGCCACGACGGGCCAAGTCGCGGCGCTCCGACTGAGTGAGGGCCTCGATGGCGGCACGTAGTCCGCGGCGCGGAGCAGAGCCGAGGCTTTCGGCCAGCCGATAGAGCAGGCCGCGCACGGAGCCTGCGGGGTTGTCATCGAGCGACTTGAGGAGCGGGGCGAAAGCCCGCCCCACCTGCGCGGCGACGAACTCCGCCAGCCGCCTTCGAACCCGCTCCCGACGGGGCGGGTCGAGCAGGTCGGACGAAAGGGCCTCGGCCTGAGGCGACATCAGACGATCACCCGGCAACAGGCGACCCACTTTCGCTCCGCGCCAGAGAATGGCGCCATCGGTGGTGAGCGCGAAGCCCTCGTCGGGCGATTCGACCAGCGCGCTGACCCGATTGTCGATCCCTGCCCGCAAGGCGCGATTGGCGGCGGCGCGGAGAGCGTGGGACGCGGCGCCCGGAAGGGGCTCGAAATGGAATCCCGTCAGCCGGCCGGCCTTGACGCCCTGCAGAAGCAGAGAGCCGTCCTCGGCGAGCTGGGAGGCGATCTCCCTGCCGTCGTGACGGGCGATCAACGTCGCGCCGGGGTTCGCGTACTCCTCGCGCAGCCGCGCGTGCAGCGCATCGGCCAGCCGGTCCTCGATCTCCCGGGTGCGCGCCTGCCATGTCTCCGGGTCGGCGAGCCAGCCCGGACGATGCGCCACGTAGGTCCAGGTTCTGATGCCGGCGATGCGATCGAGAAGCGCCGCGATATCGCCATCCGTGGTGTCGAGCGCCCGAATCTGCCGATCGACCCAGTCCCACGGAAGTCCGCCTTCGCTCGCCACGAGGAGCCCGAAGAGGCGCGAGAGCAGACGGGTGTGGGCCTCCGTCATCACATTGCGGAAGTCGGGCACCTGGCACACCTCCCACAAGAGGCGCACGTCTTCGGCGCGTCGCGCGAGGGCCGTGATGTCAGGATCGCGGGCCATAACCTCGAGCGCCTTCTGATCGTCCGCGTGTCGCATCCGCACGAGCCAGGGCTCGGGCGGGCGGTGCTCGAGACTCTCGAGGAGGGCGGGAATCGAACTGAAGGCGAGGCGCGAGTTGCGCCAGTAGACCGTTCGCAGAGGTTCGAAATGGTGTTGCTCGACCGCCTGCACCAGGCCCGGCGCGAAGTCGCCCAGGTCGGTGGTGGCGCCGAAGGTCCCGTCGCGCACGTGGCGGCCCGCTCGGCCCGCGATCTGGCCGACTTCCGCGGGATGAAGCTTCCGCGGACCGACGCCATCGTGTTTGGTGAGCGAGGTGAAGGCCACGTGGTCGAGGTCGAGGTTCAGGCCCATGCCGATGGCGTCGGTGGCGACGAGATGATCAACCTCGCCCGATTGATACAGACCCACCTGGGCGTTGCGGGCTCGGGGTGAGAGGGCGCCGAAAACCAGGGCCGCGCCTCCCGCTCGCGCGCGCAGGCGCTCCGCCACCGAGTAAAGCTCCGCGAGGGAGAACACGATCAACGCGCTCCGCCTCGGCGTGCGCTCGAGTTTGTGGGGGGCGACATGTCGAAGCACCGAGAGCCTGGGGCGCGCGAGGATCTCCGCCTCGGGCACGAGTTTCCGCAGCAGAGGTCTGATGGTGTCCGCGCCGAGGAACATCGTTTCGTGTTCGCCGCGCGCGTGCATCAGTCTCTCGGTGAAGATGTGACCGCGTTCCCGGTCGGCCGAAAGCTGCACTTCGTCCACGGCGAGGAAGTCGACGGGGATGTGCACGGGCATCGCTTCGACCGTACACACGTAGTAGCGCGGCCGGCTCGGAAGAATGCGCTCCTCGCCGGTGATGAGGGCGACCGCCTCCGCACCCTTGGCCCGCACCAGCCGGTCGTAGTTCTCTCTCGCGAGCAGACGCAGGGGAAAGCCGATCATGCCGCTGCCGTGCTCCACCATGCGTTCCATCGCGTGGTACGTCTTGCCGGTGTTGGTGGGCCCGAGGAGGGCGATGACGGGGGGCATGGCGGGGGAGAGCT
>JAGNNV010000195.1 GCA_017990495.1 Vicinamibacteria bacterium | reverse complement strand
ACGACAAGTGGTTTGCAGGTCCGTCTGTGTCAACGCCGTTGCCCATCTTCGACATGGGTCAGGCCAAGCGAGCACGGGTGACGGCCGAGCAGCTTGAGGCGAGGCACGAACTGACGCTTGCCCGGCGGAAGGTCGTTGAGGATGTTCGCGTCGCGTACCAAACGATGACCGCCAGCAATGCGAACCTCGCCCGCATCCGCAATGAGTTGATCCCGCTCCAGCAGCAACGTCGCACGCTCGCGGAGGACGCTTATCGCGCCGGCCAGAGCGATGTGACCGCACTCTTCCTGGCCGAGCAGGATCTTCGACTGACCCAGGCGAAAGCGATCGAGGTCGAGAGGCAGGCCGCAACCGCGTTCGTCCGTCTCCAGCGTGCGGTCGGCGGGCCTGGGGTGGCCGTGCCGCTCCTGACTTCACCCTCGTCGCCCACAGCATCGCAATCCGCTCCGGCGAGTGGGAGCGCGAGTGCTTCGCCGCTCTCAGCCCTACCCGCGTCCCCGTACCGCTAACGCCAGCCACCTGCAAACACCGCCGCCGAGACCCAAAGCCAGATCCCGAGAACACCTATGAGAACCATGAAGATGAACCACGGAATACTGACTCGCTTCCATTCTCCAGCGATCGCCGCCGCCGTCGTAATGCTGGTCGTCTTGACCGGGTGCAAGAAGCACGCCGAGGGGGATGGTCACGATCACGGCGCGAAGGCACCCGCCAAGGCCGACGAGCACGCGGGCCACGACCACGGCGCTGAAAGTGGCGGGAAGGAAGAGCACACCGACGAGGTCACACTCACCGCCGAGGCCGTCGAACGCTACGGCGTGAAAACCCAGCCGGCACAGCTCTGGGCGCTCAAGCCGACGTTCACCGCGCCCGCGCGGATCGCGTTCAACACCGAGGCCATGGCGCACGTCGGCTCGCCGCTGCGTGGCCGCGCGGTCGAGATCAAGGTGAGACTGGGAGATGCCGTCAAGCGTGGCGATGCGCTGCTGATCGTCGAAAGCCCCGAACTCGGCGAGGCCCAGGCGGACTACTTCCAGAAGCGGATCGCCGCCCAGACCGCCGCCGCGCCGGTGGACCTGGCCAAGGTTGCGTGGGATCGGGCCAAGGGCCTCTTTGAGCAGTCGCAGGGCATCTCGCTGACCGAGGTGCAGAAGCGCGAGGCGGAATACAAGGCGGCCGTGGCCGCGCAGCGGGCTGCCGAGGCCGCGGTCGTCGGGTCTGAGAACCGCCTGCACCTCTTGGGAATGTCCCAGGCATCGGTCGAGGACCTCGCCAGGACCGGCGAGATCGCGCCTCGCTACACGGTCCACGCGCCGATCGACGGGCAGGTTGTGGAGCGCGAGGTCACGCTCGGAGAACTGGTAAGCCCCGACCGCGAAGCACTCATGGTGCTGGCGGATACGAGCACGCTGTGGGTACTCGCCGACGTGCCGGAGGCAAGGCTGCACGAGGTGGCTCCGGGTGCGAAGGCCTGGATCATGATGGGCTCCGCGGCGGGTCGCCGTTTCGAGGGTCAGGTGGCGTTCATCGCTCCGCTGGTGGATGCCGGGACGCGGACCGCGCAGGTGCGCATCGAGGTGCCCGCCGCGGCGAGCGGAGGGTTGATGCTCAAGCCTGGCATGTTCGCCCAGGTGGAAGTTGTAGCCACGGACCCCGCGAATCCCGAGCCTGTGCCGACCGTGGCCGTCCCGGACGAAGCCGTCCAAACTGTCGAGGGCGGCCCGGCGGTCTTCGTTCCCGTGAAGGGCGAGCCGAACACGTATGCAAAGCGGGCCGTCACGGTCGGCCCCTCCGTGGGCGGGCTGGTCCCGATTCTCGCGGGGCTGGTCGAGGGAGAAGAGTTTGTCATCACGGGAACGTTCATTCTGAAAGCCGAACTGGGCAAGGGCAGCGCGGCCCACGAGCACTGAGCCATTGATCCGCGCCATACCAAGGAGACCTTGCCATGCTTGAATCCATACTTCACTTTTCGATCAAGAACCGCTGGCTGGTGCTGCTGCTGACCGTCATGGTCGGGGCCGTGGGCGTGTACTCGCTCCAAAAGCTCCCGATCGATGCGGTGCCGGACATCACCAACAACCAGGTGCAGATCAACGCCGTCGCGCCCAGCCTCTCGCCCATCGAAGTCGAGAAGCAGGTCACGTTCACGATCGAGAACGCGCTGGCGGGGATACCGGGGCTGCAATCCACCCGCTCGCTCTCGCGCAACGGCTTCGCGCAGATCACCGCCGTCTTCGAGGACGATGTAAACATCTACTTCGCGCGCCAGCAGGTGAGCGAGCGGCTGGGCGAGGCCAAGGAATCGCTTCCGCCGGGGGTTGAGCCGGTCATGGGGCCGATCGCCACGGGGCTGGGCGAGATCTACATGTACACCGTCGAGTACGAGAAGCCCCACGGCAAGGGAGCCGTGTTCGTGCCCGGCAAGGCCGGGTGGCAGAAGGAAGGCGTCTATCTGACGCCAGAGGGCCGCACGCTCACGAGCGACCTGGAACTCGCCTCCTACTTGCGGGAAGTCCAGGACTGGATCATCCGCCCGCAACTCAAGGGAGTGAAGGACGTGGCGGGCGTCGAGGCGATCGGCGGGTACGTCAAGCAGTACCACATTCAGCCCGATCCGATGAAGCTCGTCTCCTACGGACTCTCGTTCGCCGAGGTCATCGACGCGATCGAGAAGAACAATCTCTCCACCGGCGCGGGCTACATCGAGCACAAGGGCGAGAGTTATCTGGTGCGGGCCACGGGCCGGATCGAAAAGCCCGAGCAGATCGCCGAGATCGTCGTGGCGTCACGCGGGGGGGTGCCCATCCGCGTCAAGGACATCGTGCAGGATGGAGGCGGCGGGATTGGGATCGGCCGCGAACTCCGCACGGGCTCGGCCAGCGAGAACGGCGAGGAAGTGGTCGTCGCCACGACGATCATGCTGCTTGGAGCCAACAGCCGCACCGTGGCGGCCAGCGTTGATGCGAAAATGGCGCAGGTGCAGCGCTCGCTCCCGCCGGGGATCAACGCCAAGACCGTGCTCAACCGGACCAAGTTGGTAGACGCCACCATCGCGACGGTGCAGAAGAACCTGCTCGAGGGCGCGGTGCTCGTGATCGTGGTGCTCCTGCTCCTGCTGGGCAATGTTCGCGCCGCGCTCATCTGCGCGCTGGCGATCCCGCTCTCCATGCTGATGACCGCGACGGGCATGGTCAAGGGCAACGTCAGCGGCAACCTCATGTCGCTGGGCGCGATCGACTTTGGGTTGATCGTCGACGGCGCGGTCATCATCGTCGAGAACTGCCTGCGGAGGCTGGGTGAAGCCCAGCACCACAAGGGCCGCCTGCTCACGCTGCAGGAACGCTTGCACGAAGTCATGGTCGCCGCGAAGGAGATGATCCAGCCGTCGGTCTACGGGCAGGCGATCATCGTCACGGTCTACTTCCCCATCCTCGCGCTGACCGGCGTTGAGGGCAAAATGTTCCAGCCGATGGCGCTCACCGTGATCTTTGCGCTGGTCGCGGCGTTCATCCTCTCGCTGACGTTCGTGCCGGCGATGGTGGCCATCCTCATCACCGGCAAGGTCACCGAGAAGGACATGTTCCTGATCCGCTGGGCCAAGGCCGCTTATGAACCGGTGCTCAAGAGAGCCGTGCAGTTCCGTTGGCCCGTCACTGGCGCTGCGGTTCTGGCGTTTGCAGCTTCCGCGCTGCTCTTCACGCGGCTGGGCCAGGAGTTCGTTCCCACACTCGACGAGAAAGACGTGGCGATGCACGCGATGCGCATCCCTTCGACGGGGATCACGCAGTCGCAGGCCATGCAGTTCGACGTGGAACGGGCCGTCTCGTCGATCCCCGAGGTCGCGTTCATCTACTCCAAGACCGGCACGGCGGAGATGGCGACCGACCCGATGCCTCCGAACGTCTCCGATACGTTCATCATCTTCAAGGACAAGAGCCAGTGGCGGAGCGAGGCGGAACTGGACCGGCTCATCGCTGAGAAGCAGGCCGCGATGGAGAAGATGGGAGCCCATGCCGGCGGGCATGAGGAGCACGGCGGCGAGGCCGGAGGGCACGAAGAGGAAGCCGAACTGAAGATCGAAGGTCACAAGGGCAAGCTCATCCAGTTGATCCAGCTCACCGTGGCCGCCGTGCCCGGCAACAACTACGAGTTCACGCAGCCCATCCAGATGCGGTTCAACGAACTCATCTCGGGCGTTCGCGGAGATGTGGCGGTCAAGGTCTACGGCGACGACTTCGACTCGATGGAGAAGACCGCCCAGCAGGTGCTCACGGTGCTCCAGGGCATCCCAGGCGTGGCCGACGCCAAGGCCGAACAGACGGAGGGGCTGCCTGTCATGACGGTGGACATCGATCGTGCCGCAATCGCCCGCTACGGCCTCTCCGTGCATGACGTTCAGGAGGTCGTTGCGGTCGCCATGGGCGGACGCGAGGCGGGCCAGGTGTTTGAGGGCGACCGCCGCTTCGACCTGGTCGTTCGTCTCCCCGATGCACTCCGTGGCAAGATCGACATGCTCGGGCGGCTTCCGATCCCGCTTCCCAAAGCGAACGACGAGAGACAGGCCGTGCGTCTCGTGAGTGCGAATGGCGGCACGGGCCTGGGCGCGAAGATCGATGAAATGGGCTTCGTCCCGCTGGGCAACGTCGCCAAGATCGATGTGGCCGAGGGCACCAACCAGATCAGCCGCGAGAACGGCAAGCGCCGGATTGTCGTCCAGTGCAACGTGCGCGGCCGGGACCTGGGCTCGTTCGTCGAAGAGGCCCAGTCGAAGATGGCTTCGGTCCAGCTGCCAGCGGGCCAATGGCTCGTCTGGGGCGGGCAGTTCGAGAACCTCGTGGCGGCCAAGCAGCGACTCACGGTCGTGGTGCCGATCTGCTTCTTCCTGATCTTCCTTCTGCTTTTCTCGACGTTCAAGAGCGTCAAGTATGCGCTCCTGGTCTTCAGCGCCGTGCCGCTGGGCCTGACCGGCGGCATCGTCGCGCTCTGGCTGCGCGACATGCCGTTCTCCATCTCCGCGGCCGTGGGGTTCATCGCCCTCTCGGGTGTGGCCGTGCTCAACGGCCTGGTGATGGTGTCGTTTATCAATCAGCTCCGCCGCGAGGGCCTCGGCCGCGATGCCGCGATCTTGCGCGGCTGTCTCGTGCGGCTGAGACCGGTGCTCATGACCGCGATGGTGGCGTCACTGGGCTTCGTGCCGATGGCGCTGGCGCACGGGACGGGCTCGGAAGTGCAGAAGCCGCTGGCGACGGTTGTCATCGGCGGCCTCATTTCCAGCACGCTCCTCACGCTGGTCGTGCTCCCTGCGCTCTACCGGATCTTCACCGGCCGCGAGCCCGGCGGGCAACTGGCAACCGCCGAGCAGCCTTGGGAGAAGCCCGAGACTGGCCCGCTGGAGGTGCGACCGACAGATACCGCTTCTGAGGCAACACCCGCCGCCGGTTCTCTCTCGCCCGACGTCGGCCCCGCCGATTCACCCGCCACTCGCGCGGGCACGCCTCCGGGCGGTGCCGCTCAGTAACCAATCGGGTCTGCCCGATCCGGCGCGTGCCGGAACTGCTGGGCAAGGCCGATCCTGTTCCATTTCTCAAGAAGGAGTCCCTGGATGAATCAGACCTCTGTTCCCAACGCTCACCGTTCCAAGTCCGTGTTCGTCGGCCTCGCCGCCGGAGTTGGCCTCACGGCGCTGGCCGCCGTCATGATGGGGCAGGGCGCGAGCCAGCCCGTGAAATCCGAGCCGCAGTACTTCGTCACCGCTGATGGCGAGGGCGCTCACCTGTGGGTCCGCGAAGGCACGGCCCTCCGCGTCGTTGGGCATGGCGAGTGCAAGGAATGCAAGGCCAAGGGCCACGACGACCACGACCACAAGGAGGGCGACGGGCACGACCACGACAAGCCCACGAAGGGCAAATGACCTCAACGCTCCGCCCGTGCTGACGCGCGAACGGAGCATTTCCCGTTTATGGAGATCCCAATGCGCCGAATGTTCCCCGTTGTCGCCCTGTTCTTCCTGCTCGCCGGTTGCGCGTCAAATCGCACGGATCTGGTGAAGACTGGCTATCTCTCTCTCCAGCCCACGCTAACCGCCTCACTCGCACATCCGCCCGAGGTGTACGAGCAAGACGGAGGTCTTGTCGTCAACGGCCGTCTGGACTCTGCGGAGGCTACAAAAGGTGGTCACGTTGACGTCCAGGTCGTTGGCCCCGATGGCACAGTAGTTTTCGACGCGTCGGTCAACTACCGCAGGCCCTCGGCCACGACACCCTCCGGCCCTCGGGGAACCGCCCGGGGATCCCGCTCGCCAGCTGATAGCCATGCCACCTATTCCGTTCGCTTTCCCGGGCTGCCGCCGTCAGGCTCAGTTGTCCGCGTCAAGTACGATGCCCAGCCGCACAGTGCGGAAGGACCGAAGTAACCAGTGCCGACAAGCGTGTTCACTATCCCGGCGATGGACTGCCCCACCGAGGAGGGGTTGATCCGTCGACGCCTTCGAACAGTTCAGGGCATTTCCGACCTTCGATTCGATCTGCTTGGGCGTCGGCTGACGGTGCTCCACGACAACGCCGATGACGCGCTCATCGTCGCTGCGTTGAGCGACATTGGCATGGTCCCCGCCGCCGTGCCTGAGCCCGCGCAGAAGGACGCTGCCAGCAACGCCTGCGAGGACTGTGCGTGCGATTCGAGTTCGAACCCGGACCCAAATGAAGCACGTCCTTGGTGGCGGAGGCATGGACTGTTCGCCCTCTCCGGCGTGCTGGCTGC
>JAGNNV010000194.1 GCA_017990495.1 Vicinamibacteria bacterium | reverse complement strand
CGAACCGCCCATTGCGGAAGTCCTCGAAGGCCTGATGGATCTCCTCCCGCGTATTCATGACGAAGGGACCGTAGCGGGCGATGGGTTCATTGAGGGGCTGGGCGGCGATGCAGAGGAAGCGGAGGCCCTCCTTGCCCGCGGTGGCGGAGACCCGGTCGCCCTTCGACAGAATGCCGAGGGTCTTGGGCTCGAGGGCGGTTCCTCCGACTGATCCGCCGCCTTGGTAGACATAGACGAAGGCGGTGTGATCCTCGGGAATCGTGGTCTCGAACGAGCCCGAGTCGAGGCGCACGTCGAGGTAGACGGGATTGGTCACGATGCCCTGCACCGGCCCGGTGACGCCGCCGAAGGCCCCCGCGATCACGCGCACTGTGCCGCCCGCGATCTTCACCTCGGGGATCGCTTCGAGAGCAATGTCCTGATACCGCGGGGCCGTCATCTTGTTCCGGGCGGGAAGATTCACCCAGAGTTGAAATCCCCACATCAGACCGCCGTCCTGCTTAGGGGTCTCCGAGTGGATGATGCCGCGGCCCGCGGTCATCCACTGAGCGCCTCCGCCCACGAGCAGCCCGCGATTGCCGGCGTGATCGGCGTGCTCCATGTTCCCGGCCAGCATGTAGGTGACGGTCTCGAAGCCGCGGTGGGGATGATCGGGGAAGCCCGCGATGTAGTCGTTGGGGTCGTCGGAGCGGAATTCGTCGAGGAGCAGGAAAGGATCGAGATGCTCGAGTTCGGCGTTCGCGATCGCCCGGCTGAGTCGCACGCCCGCGCCATCGGAAGTCGCCACCGCCCGCACCGTTTTATCGATCTTTCGTTCCGCCATGCCTATAGTTTGACTTAACGGTCTGTACGGGAGAAGAACCATGATCTTGCGACTCTTGCCTTCCATCGTCCTTGTGCTGTGGCTGACCGCTCCCGGGGGGGCGGACGACATGAGCCAGACTCTGGGCCTTTCGCAGCGGCATCACGACCCCCAGGGAGTGTGGTTCAAGTCCCGCATCCGTCTCACCGTCGAGGAAGAGCGCGCCGATGGAAACACCCGGGTGAGCCTGGTGGTCCTCGACCACCCCGGATCGGCCTTCGAACTGAAGACCAAGCGCGACGATCGGCAGATCGTGATGAGCGTCTTCAAGGAACAGACCTCCGCGTCGCTTGACGGCCGTATCGACTTCCCGAAAGCCGAGGCCGAGAAGTACGGCCTGACTTCCGACGGTGTTTTGCGACGGCGCAACTACTACGCGTATCTGTACGGCCTGCCCATGAAGCTCAACGACCCGGGGGCCATCGTGGGCCTGCCCGTGCCCGGGGTGAAGTTCGAAGGCCGCTCGTATCACAAGGTGAGGGTCACCTACGATCCCAAGGTCGGGGGCGACGCATGGGACTTCTTCTTCGATCCCGCGACGAACGCGCTCTCCGGATATCGGTTCTTTCACGACGAGAAGAAGGGAGACGGCGAGTTCATCACCCTGCAAGGCGAGATCGACTGCGGTTTTGGCGTGAAACTTCCGAAGTCGCGGTCCTGGTACATGAATCAGGACCGCAAGTATCTCGGCAAGGACACCATCACTGCCTGCCTGGTGGAGCGGCTCTGACCACCCGCAGGGTTCTTTGGGACTACGGTCGGGGCAGGGCCTGGGGGATGTCGGCCACCACGTAGGCCAGGAAGGCGATGGCGGCGGCGTTGTCGGCGAGGTCCTTGGGGTCGAGTTTGTCCACGGTGTCCGCGGGAGTGTGGTGGAGGAGGAAGTACTTCGAGCCGTCCACCTCGAGGCTCGCGGAGGGGATCTTGCCCGCCGCCACCGAGGGCCCGATGTCCGCTCCGCCGCCCTGCGCGCCGATGGCGTCGGCGCCAAGGGGCTTGAGCAGCGAGGCGATTTCGGTGAGTGTCTTGCGCGCGGCGTCCGAGCCCGTGAAACCGAAACCGCGGGGCTTGAAGACGCCGGAGTCGGACTCGAGTGCGAGGACGTGTTTGTCGAGTTCGGCGCGGTGCGCGTCGCGATAGGCGTTTCCGCCGGCGA
This sequence comes from Vicinamibacteria bacterium, assembly GCA_017990495.1. Taxonomy (GTDB): domain Bacteria; phylum Acidobacteriota; class Vicinamibacteria; order Fen-336; family JAGNNV01; genus JAGNNV01. Next base: position 4,754 of record JAGNNV010000194.1, on the reverse strand, counting down.
GCCCATTCTCTTCGTTCGTGAAAAGAACCACGCGGATGGTCCGCTTGGGCTGAAGGCCCAGGTTCTTGAGCAGACGCAGCGCTTCCCAGGTCACCACACATCCGCCGCCGTCATCCATGGCTCCCGTGCCTACGTCCCACGAGTCGATGTGGCAGCCCACGAGAACGATCTCCTCCGGTTTCTCGGCGCCGCGCAGTTCGCCGATGAGATTGGCGGAAGGGGCGTCGGCCACGAAACGGGCCTCCATCTTGAGACGGAGGATGACGGTCTGGCCGCGCTTCACCATGCGCGCGAAGCGATCAGCATCTTCGGTAGTGATGGCCGCCGTGGGGATCTTCGGCGCCGTCTCGTCGTAGCCCATGCCGCCGGTGTGCGGCGTTCTCATCCCCGGAGGGCCCACCGAGCGAACGAGCGCAGCCACCGCCCCCACCTTCGCCGCCGCCGAGGCGCCGCCGCCCCGATAGCGCACGGTCGCCCCGTAGTTGGTGTAGGGCACGTTGAATAGGACGATCCTTCCCCGCGCCTCGTCCTTGCGCGCGGTCAGTTCGTCGAAGGATCCGACCACCATGAGCTCGCCGCTCACGCCTTCGGGCCGGGTGCTGACGCTGCCCCCGAGGCCGAGCATGGGTACGGAGTTGGGAAATGGTTCGACGATTTCGAGGCTCTCGTCGCCACGGATCCAGTGGGGAACCATCACCGGTTCCAAACGAACGTTCTGCAGGCCGTCCTTTTTCATTTCCGCCTCGGCCCAGCGCAGCGCCGCGTCGAGGTTGGGGGAGCCCGAATGACGGGGTCCGAAGGTGTCGGTCATGAAGGCCAGGCGATCCCAGGCGAAGTGGCTTGAAGCGTCGCGCGTGGTGGCGATGATCCGGTCCGCGACGGGTCGGTACGGGTTGAGCCAGACCGGGTCGGCACTCTCGGCCTTCTTCGGCTTGCCGGACTGGGCCCACGCCGGGCTCGACAGGGTCATGAGGACGAGAGCGAACGACAGTACAGTTCGGCGCACGGGGGTCTCCTTCGCGGGATGAGAGCGCCGAGCCTAGTCGTTCTCAGACCCCGGCGCGAGCGATTCTCCGGCCTTCCGTAGAAGACGCGAAGGCAAGGAACGCCCAGCCGAGGACGGAGAGGGCGAACCCCGGCCACAGCCCCGGCGTCTGGTACTCGAGTTCGACGAGGTGCTCTCCGACCCCAAGGTCCACCGACTGGAAGAGCAAGTTGGCGGGGAGAACTTCTTGTCGCCTTCCGTCGACCCGGGCGCTCCATCCCTCGGAGAAACCATTCAGAACCACGAGTGTCCCCGGGGCGGAGAGCCGGGTTCGGATCACCATCCAACCCGCCTCTTCGAGTTCGACCCTGGCGGAAGAAGGTTGAGGGTCCGATGCGGGCGCCGCGTTCGGGCGCGCAGCTTCGTCCACCCGGACAATCGTGCGCACGCCATCGAACGATGGATCGCTCATGGCGCGGATCGCGTCCAGGGACGACGGCTCCTTGTGGATACGATGCACCACGTACGCCATCGGACGAGGGTCAGGGACCCGGAGGACGAGAACGGGTCGATCATGGAAGGTCGGAACACTGGCCACGACCGGGAGTTCGGGCGGTTCCGGTCCGGGAAAGCGCACGGCGTGGGTGACGCCGGCGAGGCGTAGGAGGTGTTCGTTCACGGTCTCGCCGCTCCCCGCGACGCCGGTGAGGATCGAGTACTCGAGCCTTCCGAGGCCGCTGAACTCGCCATCGAAACTCCCCTTGATCGACCAGCGCAGGGATTGGGGCGGGGCCAGGAACTGTCCCTGGCCGAAGTAGTAGGCCTCCGCGTCCGACCACTCGTGCGGAGATTTCCAGCCAAGACTATCGACCCGTGATTTCTGGAAGACGTAGATGCGGCCCGCCTGCTGGCGGTGGAGTTCGTCGACCAAGGACGGACGGATGTGGAACATCGCGCCGGCCGAGTATGCGTTGTAGCCCAGGGCGGGGACGAGCAGATCCACAGCCACGATCAGGGTCACGGCTTTGAGGGCGTGTGAACCGCGAGATATCGCGAGCAGCATGGCTCCCAGGGCCAGGGGCGCCCACAACGTGAGATGCCAGAGACGTTGCCAATCGCCATGATCGAGCCCCGCGGCTGGACCGGAGGTCGCGATACCGGCCGCCCCGGCCAGCATCGCGAAGGCTGCGGCGGCGAGTCCCCCCTTGGCTCGTGGCGGCTGTCGGCCGAGTTCCTTCACCCCGATGGCGGCGAGGGCGGCCCAGCACGCCGTCACCAGCCACAATAGCTTTGAGGGAAAACGGAAGGAGGAAACGACGGGGAGGTAGCCCGCGAGACTGCCAAGCGGGGTGTGCCGTCCGAGGGCGAGAATGAGGACGAAAAGCAGGAACAGCCCGCCCCGCGGAGCGCGCCGAACCCCCAGGATCAACAGGGGCAGGGTCGAGGCGCCCAGGTACATCCAGGGAATCAGGCGGAGTCGCTGCTCGCGGAAGTCCGGATCGCCCGGGACGGCATGAGCCACGGCGCTCCACGGCAGCATCAGATCGATGAGGGTCGGAGGCGATACCGACCAATGGAGGCGCACCTCGGGACCAAGAGACGACCGAGCGGATTGGGCGGCGAGCCTGGCTGTGGGCAGCCACTGCACGGCGGCCAGGGCCAGGCACAGGGCGAGGGCACCCGCGAGCTTTGGAACCAGTCGGAGCAGTCGGCCGGGCTTTCCGGGCAGCAGTGCGAGCAGAGTCATCCCCGTCATCACGCATACGTCGGCTGAGCCGGCGAGGGCCTGCAGTCCGGTGAGCAGACCGAGGCGGCGCGCGCTCCCCCTACCGGCCCGTAGACGAAGAAACGCGTCGACGATCCACGGCAGGTACATCAAGGAGGCGAAGTGATGCCACAGATTGGCCGAGGACGCCACTGGACCGGCGGCGGTGAAGATGGCGGCGCCCACGAGGGCCGAGGGAGCCGAACGAAGGCGGGGGCGCAGCAGCCGGAAAGCCCCGATCGCTCCGAGGATCGCGTGCCCCACCACCAGGACGGTGAAGGCGGGGGGCGCGGGCAGGATCCAGTTGAGGATCGACGGAGGATAGAAGAACTGGAAATTCGGATCGGCGAGGAAGGGGCGGCCGAAGGCGCTGAAGGGATTCCACTGGGGCAGTTGGCCCGCCGCGAGCGAACGGGCCGCCCACTCGATGTGCGGCATCCAGTAAAGCCACACGTCACGATCGAAGAAGAAGCCGCGCCCGGAGACGGCCTGCCCGTAGAGGAGCAGGACGAATCCGGTCGTCAGGGCGAGCCCCAGGAGATGGCGCGGCTTTCCGGGCATTGGCCTTGGAGCCTACCCGCGTTTCACAACATCCAGGGGCCAAGCCCTGGACCCCTCAGCCCGCCAGGTTCTGCGAAGCGAATTCCCAGTTGAGGAGTTTGTCGAGCACCGCGGCCACGTAGTCGGCGCGCCGGTTCTGGAAGTCGAGGTAATACGCGTGCTCCCAGACGTCGAGGGTGAGAAGCGGCCGGGCCGCGGTGGTGATGGGAGTTTCCGCGTTCGGCGTCTTGGTGATCTTCAAGACTCCGCCGTCGGACACGAGCCACGCCCAGCCGGAGCCGAACTGGCCCATGGCCGCGGCCGCGAACTGTTCCTTGAGCTTCGCCATGGAGCCGAAGTCCTTCTCGACGCGATCGGCCAGATCCTTCGAAGGCGCGGTGGACTTGGGCGAAAGAGAGTTCCAATAGAAGGTGTGGTTCCACACCTGGGCCGAGTTGTTGAAGATGGCCGCCTTCTCCGGCTTGCCCGCCACTTCGCGGATGATGTCGACGAGCGACTTGTCAGCCAGGTCGGTGCCTGCGATGGCCTTGTTCAGGTTGTCGACGTAGGCCTTGTGGTGTTTGCCGTAGTGGAATCCGATGGTGTTCGATGAAATCGTCGGGGCCAGGGCGTTATCTTCGAAGGGCAGTTTGGGGAGTTCGATGGGCATGGGTTTCCTTTGCAGGGCGGGCGCGGTCGTCTGGGCGAGACCAGGGGAGGCGAGCGCCGCCACGGTGGTGGCGCCGGCGGTGACGAGGAACGACCGGCGAGCTTCTTTCATGCCTTCAATTCTGGGCCAGGCGCATGGTTCGATCCAACTCCCCAGGTCGGTTCGGCCAACAGACCGAAGACCCGCCGGGCAGCGACGACCGCTGTGCCCACGAGCAGGGCAACGCTGCCCGCGGCGAACCAGGGGTGACCATCCAGAAAAGCCATCCTCATGAAGAGGAGATGGGGTCCGGCGTAAACCCCGACGGGAGTTTCGACCAGGGTCACGAAATCGCGCGAGAGCCCGATGACTGCCGAGGCGAGGCTGACAAGGCTCAGCGCGCCCGCAGTGCGCGCGGACACCGGAGCCGCCCGGGTCATGAGCAGAATCACCCATCCCGCGACGAGGGGAGCAAGACGTCTTGCCGGCTCGGGGCTCGAGAAGACTCCGAAGAAGACCACGGCGGGGAGGAAGAGGGCCAGGGTCTCGATGGTCACCCGCTTCCCGCCGCGAGCGGTGAGCCAGGCGAGGGGAAGTGTCCACGCCAGCAAGGCGCCCGCGAATCCGGCGACGCCGACCACGGGATGACGCGGAGTGAAGAACCGGTCGCTCGCGTACTGGTCGTAGCCGCCGAGCACCAGATGTCCGTGGACGGGAAGGTTCCACAAGAGCGCGAGGCTCAAGACGCCGAGGATGCAGCCGGCAGCGGGCCGGAGCGCGCGGGCGTCGATCGATCCCTCCCGGACGACAAGCCA
>JAGNNV010000193.1:1400-6792 GCA_017990495.1 Vicinamibacteria bacterium | reverse complement strand
CCGAGGGATCGCTCAAGGCTTCGACCAGGCCGGGCACCGCGGACGCCGCGGCCGGGCCCATGCGTCCGATGGTCCGCGCCGCGCGGTAACGACGGTTCTCCTTCGGATGTTTGAGCTCCTGAAGCAGAAGGGGGATGGTCTCCGGCGAGTCGCCGCCGATCTTGCCTATCGCGGTGAGGGCGCCGGTTTTCCCCGCACCTCCGTCCTCGCGAGCCAGGGCCACCAGCGCGGGCACCGCGGGCCGCGCGGTCTCGCGCATCTCACCAAGGGTCCAGGTGGCGAAGGCGCGAACGCGGGGGTCGGTGTGACGCAGTCCGCGCACGAGCGCCTCGACCGACTCCTCACCGGGCAGGCCGAGGAAGTACACAGACCGGGCCGCTTCGAAACGAACCCGCGGAGATGGATCATCCACCGCGAGGTCGACCACGGCCGCGAGGAGTGGCTTCGCCGAAGGCATTGCCGCTTTTAGCGCCGGGGCCTCGATGGGCATGAGGCGCAGCCGATGTTCGCGCTCGGCCTCGGAGCGGGCGGTCTTCAGCAGAGAGAGGATCCGCGCGGGATCGTCCACGATGGGCCCCGGGTCGCCATTGGGGAGAACGCCGTGGATGCCAAGGCGCGATAACCAGTCGGCCACTTTTTCGTTCCCCGCGGGATTGAAATGGTCGTAGTCGATGAAGAGGGAGGCCGGCGAGGAGACGGCCAGGGCTTCGGGAAGGAAGTCGAGGAAAGGAATCGACTCAGCCGCGGCGAAGTCGGCGATGCGCTTCTGCACGTAGGGCGGAGGCGCGTTCGGTTCGACCTGAAACCGGAAGGGGAAGACAACGAGATGGAACATGGCCCCGTCCTTCGTCACATCCGCCTTCAGGGCGCGCACCTCGTCGAAGAAGAGACGAAAGGCGTTCTGAACCCGAGGCGAATCGCCATCCGTGAAGAGTTCCTCCACCGCCCCGATCTCGCGCTTCGAGGCGCCGAGGGCGAGGCGCACCGTGGCCGAGTGTTTGAAGAGGCTCAACAGAAATCCCGGCGGCTTGGTGAGATTGATCTGCAGCTCCGCCAGGTCATTCAGACAGACCGCGAGGACCACCACGTCCGGCCGGTACTTGCGGGCGATGCGGTCGTAGGCCATTCGTTCCTGGCGGGTCGACCAGCCGGGCAGGCCGATGTTGAATACGTCAACGTCGCGGGCTCGACTGCGAAGCTTCCGCTCCAGGATCTGAGGAAAGGCCTCCGCGGCTTCGACGCCGTGACCGTAGGTGACGCTGTCGCCGAGGACAGCGATGCGCCGCAAACCTTCGCGCGTCTCCACCGGACGGGTGACGTCACGCAGACCGTCGACGCTCGTCTCCTCGCCCGGCGGATAACCCTCGCCCTTTTCGAGGGTATAGAAGTCGCCGTCCTTGAATCGCTCGCTCCAGTCCCAGAGGTACTCCTCCTTCTGAACCGGCGGCGGCTCGATCAGCCGCGCCACGCCTTCGATGAACCCCGCGAAGATCAGCGTCGAGGCGAGGGCGAGGGCGAAGTTCCGAAAGGGGGTGGACTTCATTGGCTGGGTAGTGGTGGGCGGGGGTTGCTTCGTCGCACTACGAACGGAATGGCTCCTCGCAATGACGATACCCGGGCGCGGGCCCGAAATGGCGTTACGGGCGGGCGGCTATCAATGCGTCCAGCTCGGCGCGGAGTTTGGGCAGGATCTCGTCATAGGTGAAGGCGCCAAGCGGCGCCTTCTGGCGTTTGAGGTTCACGTGTGTGGGGCCACACCAGAGGCCGAGATCGGCGTCGTCGGTTTCGCCCGGACCGTTCACCCGGCAACCCATCACCGCGATCGTAATGGCGTGCGGCTTCGCGTAGACCGTCATCTCCTTCACCGCCTCGGCGAGCTCGACGAACTTCTCGTTCTCGACTCGGGAGCACGAGGGGCACGAGATGACATTGAGGGTGTGGTCGTCGAAGACCGGCACCGAGCGGAAGCGCCCGGCCGCGATGTCGTCGAGGATCATCTTCCCCACCGTGATCTCTTCGTGTTTGCGGGGATTGGGCAGAGTGAGACTCACGCGCAGGGTGTCGCCGATGCCCCGGGGCAGGAGCTGCTCGAAGGCGACTCGAGTCTTGATGATGCCTTCGGGCGGAATCCCGGCCTCGGTGACGCCGAGGTGCAGGGGCACGTCCTTGCGCATGGACGCGAAGCGGGTGTTGCCCTCGATGACCTTGCGGGGATGCGAATCCTTGAGGCTCACCACGTACTGATCGAACTTCAGGTCATCGAGCAGGGCGCAATGTTCAAGCGCTGAAGCCACCATGGCCGCCACATCGTCGTCCGGGAACTTCGCCTTCATCTCCGGGTCCACGCTGCCGCAGTTGACGCCCACCCGGATGGCGCAGCCATTCGCGCGCGCGACGTCGGCCAGGAAGCGAACCTTCTCGGCCACCGGTTTCTCCTTCTCATGGTGATAGAGGTGGCCCGGGTTGTAGCGGAACTTGTCGACATGCGGGGCGACGGTGGCGGCGAGACGGTAGTTCTCCTGAAGGTCGACCACGAGGTTCGCCTTCGTCTGCTTCCGGATCTCCGCGAGAGCCTCCACATCCTTGGGCGAATCAACGGCGATCCGCACCAGATCCCCGCCCGCTTCGCGGATCTTCTCGGCCTGTTCCACGGTGGCGTCGACGTTCTGGGTCTTGGTCGCGCACATGCTCTGCACGGCCACGCGATGGGCGCCTCCGATGAAGACCGAACCGGCCCGCACGGATCTTGTCTCGTTTCTCTTCATGTCCCGGACTTCATACCACAAACGGGCAAGTAGCTGAAAATCATGGACATGGGGGCGGGATAGCCAGTACAAAGCCCGATCAGAGTTGAATGTGATTGAAGTAATCTAGAAAATATGATTGACATGAAGTTAGATACTGACCTACTATTCGCTTGTCGCCACGGATCGGACCCATTTTGTGGGCGATGTCAGAACTCACAGCTACCGATTTCAAGGAGAAAAACCCCATGTCCCTCGTACGATTCGACCCCTTCCGCGAACTCACCATGGCTCAGAACCGCATCAATCACGTTCTGGCCGACGCCTTCACCGGAGGCGGAACCGACGCATTCGACTTCCTCCCCGCGGTCGACATCCGAACCGGCGCCGATCACTCGCTGATCATCGAGGCCGACCTTCCCGGCATCTCGAAGGACGCCATCTCCGTCAACGTCGAGAACCGCACGCTTACGATCAAGGGCGAGCGCCGGCGTGAGGTGGTCGAAGACGACAAGGTCGGCGGGCTCCATCGCGCCGAGCGGGCCTTCGGCACCTTCGTGCGTGCGTTCACCCTGCCCGGTTCGGCTGACGCCTCCAAGGTGAAAGCCGACTACAAGGACGGCGTTCTCACCGTAACCGTGCCGGTGGCCGAACAGGCCAAGCCCCGGTCGATCGAGATCAAGGTCGTCTAAACGCGCAGGGCCGTAAACATGGGCGGTCGTCTCCCGAATGTACCCGGGGGGCGCACCGCCCCGTTTCGTTTCGCTTATTGGACCGATCCCGTGCTACTTTCGGCCCGTGGCGAAAATCGCGATCGATGCCCGCAAGTGGCGGGACTACGGCATTGGCACCTACGTGCGGAACATCGTCCGCGCCCTGGCCCTGATCGACCACGACAACACCTACTTCCTCTTCTGCCACCACGAGGATGTCCCGACCCTGAACGACCTGTCGGAGAACTTCGTCCCCGTGGTCAACGAGTCCCCCGGGTACTCTTTGCGCGAGCACTGGAGCCTGCCCACCCAGGTCCGAAAATTGGGCGTCGACCTCTTCCACGAGCCCCACTACGTCCTTCCCCTGCTTCTCGGGAGAACGAGGTCCGTCGTCACGGTTCACGACTGCATTCACCTGCGCTTCCCCGAGTACCTGCCGAACCCCGCCGCCATCCACTACGCGCGCTTCATGATGGGCAGCGCGATCCGGCGGGCCCGAGTGGTGTTCACGGTTTCCGAAGCCAGCAAGCGGGACATCCTGCACTTCTTCCCGAAGACATCGCCCGAACGGATCCACGTGGTCTCGAACGCCATCGACTCCGACCTGCTCGAGGCGCCCGACCAGGATGAACTCGATCGGGTGAAAGAGCGTTACCAGATCGCCCAGCGCTTCATCCTCTACGCCGGCAACATCAAGCCCCACAAAAACCTGCCCCGCCTCATCGAGGCCTTCGCGCGACTCCGCGCCACCCCCGGCCACGAGGACGTTCACCTGATGATCATCGGGGACGAAATCGGCAAAACCCCGGAGCTGCGGCGGCGCGTCGAGTCGTTCCGCCTGCGCCCCTTCGTGCGTTTCTTCGGCTTCGTGCCGGAACGAACGCTGGCCGCGCTCTACCGATTGGCGACGGTCTTCGTGTTTCCCTCGCAGTATGAGGGTTTTGGTCTCCCTCCTCTCGAGGCCATGGCCTGCGGAACGCCGGTGGTCACCTCCAACGTGTCGTCCCTGCCCGAGGTGGTGGGCGATGCGGCTGTGCTGGTCGATCCCCACGACGGCGAGGCCATCGCCACCGGACTCTCGCGGATTCTCGACAACCCCGCCTTCGCCGCCGAGCTGCGGGAGAAGGGGCGCATCCAGGCGAAGAAGTTCAACTGGGAAGACTCCGCCAGGCGCACACTCGCGGGATACCGCGAGGCCCTGGGTCAATGAGCGGGACCACCGCCCCCAAAACCGCGCTCGTTCACGACTGGCTCACCGGCTTCCGCGGCGGCGAGCAGGTCCTGCTTTCGCTGGCCCGCCTCTTCCCCGACGCCCCGATCTTCACCCTGCTCCATGTGAAGGGCTCCTTGCCCGCCGAGCTCGAGTCGCGGGAGATTCACACCTCGTTCATCGGGAAACTGCCGTTCGCGCGTCGGCTCTACCGGCACTACCTGCCCCTCTTCCCCCTGGCCGTCCGCGGTCTCAACGTTCGCCCGTTCGACCTCGTGATCTCGAGTTCCCACTGCGTGGCGAAGAGCGTGACTCCCGGGCCTGGCGCCCGCCACATCTCCTACTGCCACACTCCGATGCGCTACGTGTGGGACCGTTTCGACGACTACTTCGGACCGGCGCGGATGGGGCGAGCGGGAAGCGCAGCCCTTCGGGTGATGGCCGAGGGCTTGCGGGCCTGGGATGTGGCCACCGCGCATCACGTTCACCGGTACGTGGCTAATTCCGGGACGGTGGCGGCCCGCATCCGGTATTTCTACGGGCGCGACGCTCTGGTCATCGAGCCGCCGGTAGACACCGATTTCTTCACTCCGGGGCAGGAGGATGGCGCCGAACCCGACTACGACCTGGTGGTCTCCGCGCTTGTTCCCTACAAGCGGATCGACCTCGCCATCGATGCGGCCAACCTCACCGGACGCCGCCTGCTCGTGGTGGGAAACGGTCCC
>JAGNNV010000193.1:0-1300 GCA_017990495.1 Vicinamibacteria bacterium | reverse complement strand
GGAGGATGGCGCCGAACCCGACTACGACCTGGTGGTCTCCGCGCTTGTTCCCTACAAGCGGATCGACCTCGCCATCGATGCGGCCAACCTCACCGGACGCCGCCTGCTCGTGGTGGGAAACGGTCCCGAAGAAGCGCGACTGCGGGCGCGGGCGGGGAAAACCGTGGAGTTCCTCGGCCCCGCCAAGCGCGACCGTCTTCTCCACCTCTACCGCGGGTGCCGCGCCCTGGTGTTGCCCGGGGTCGAGGACTTCGGCATCGTAGTGGCCGAGGCTCTGGCTTGCGGTCGGCCCGCGGTGGTGAACGCGCAAGGAGGCGGAGCGGAGATCGTGAACCATGGCGAGTTCGGCGTCACCTTCGTCGAGCCCGCGGGGGAAGCTGTGGCGAAGGCCCTCGGCCAGCTAGTTCCGAACCGCTTCAGTAGACTTGCCGTCCGGAAGCGGGCGGAGACGTTCTCGAGAGCGAGTTTCGAGGAGCGTTTCCGGCGCGTGGTCTTGACCCCGGAAGACGCCTAAAGGACAGACGTTTGCGAAAGCGAAAACAGCGACTTACCGAGAGCTTCCTGGCCGTCGACATGATGGCGGTGGCCGTGGCATGGCTTGCCGCGTATTACGCCCGGTTCCATTCGACTCTGGTCATCAGCCTCTTCCCTCCTTACAAAGGTGTGCCCGAGGTCCGCGACTACGCCGAACTCTTGCCTCTCCTTCTGATCGTGTCCGCCATCACCTTCGCCCTGCAGGGGCTGTATCGCCTGCGCCGTCCGCTCAGCCTGGTCGACGACTCGCTCCGCACTCTCGCTGCCTTCATCGTCACCGCGGCCCTCACCCTGGGCGTCACTCTCTACATCCGCATCTACTTCCGCTACGCCCCCGAGGTAGCGGCCTCGGCGGAATATTCGCAGGGCGTCTTCGTCCTCTTCGTCGTGTTTGGCGCGCCCCTCGTCATCGCGGGACGCCGCCTCCTCCTCGCCTGGTTCGAGCGATCGTGGGCCCGGGGCGAAAACGCGGTGCGCATCCTGGTGGCCGGAACTTCCGATCTGGGCAAAGCCGTGGCCCGCAAACTCGGGGCCCAGCACCGGCTCGGCTTCAACGTGGTCGGCTTCCTCTCCGAATCCGCGCCCGAAGGCGCGGAGATCGACGGCCGCACGGTCCTGGGCGGCCTTGACCGCGCGAACGAAGTCATAGCATCGAGATCCATCGACGCGGTGTATGTGGCTCTCCCCGTGGATCGCCATGCCGACATGGTCGATCTGGTGAAGAACCTCAACAACCAGTTCGTGGACGTGCGTATCGTGCCCGACC
>JAGNNV010000027.1 GCA_017990495.1 Vicinamibacteria bacterium | reverse complement strand
CGCGACTATCTCGCGGAGTCCTTGTTCCTGAACTCGGTCACCTACGAGAACGAGATGCTGGCGGCCTACGTGCGCCGGCTGAGCGAGGCGGCGGCCGCGCCGGCCGGGCGGAAGAAGACCCCGACCCGGAAGCCCTCACCAAAGCCGGCACCCAGGCCAGGGAAGGCGGCCACGCCCGCGCGCCCGACGCTCAAAGCTCGAAAAGCGACAAAGAAAAAGGCGCGCTGAAGACGCGCGCCTTTTTCAGGACCGGACCGTAGCGGAACGAATCAGCTGGTGGCGGTGGCCGCCGCCTGCTTCGCCTTCTCGGCGAGTTCGGCTTCCTGCTGCTTCTTCAGTTCGACCGCCTGCTTCTGAAGCACCTGCGCTTCTTCCATCAGGTTGTTGCGGGTGGCCGGGTTGCTGGTGAGCTTGGCCTGTTCGCGGAGGAGGAGACCCTTATAGATGAGGGCCTCCACGAAGTCGCTCTTGATGGAGAGGGCTTTGTTGACGAACTCCATGCCCTCATCGGCCAGCTTCTTCTTGCGCGCGTCGTCGAGCAGGGGACCGCGGTAGCACTGATCCCAATAGAAGGTCGCCACGGTGTAGTAGCCCTTAGGATCGGTCGGATCGAGTTCGGCGCAGAGCTTGAGCTGGGCGACGGCGTCGTCGAAACGACCGCGACCGGGCTTGCCGTCGGTGACGGGCACGCCCTTCTCGTCCCAGAGCGTCTTGTTGTAGAAGCCGGCGAGGGCGCCGCAGGCCTTCGGATCCTTGGGGGCAATCTCGAGGGCGGCTTTCCGGTACGAGGCTTCGGCCTCGTTCACCCGGCCGAACTTCTCGTAGAGGTTCGCCATGGCGAAGAGATTCTGGAGGTTCCCCGGATCAGAACTCGTGAGCTCGTTCGCGTACTTCATGGAAGTGTCGAAGTCGCGGTAGGGGTCGTCGGCATAGATCCCGACCAGGGCGGACAGGGCGTTCCTCTTGAGGACCGGATACTTCTGGTCATCCGGGGAGGCGGTGGCGGCGAGAACGGTCTTGTAGTGCTTGGTCGCTTCTTCGAGGTTGACCTTCGACTCTTCCTTGCCGGGACGGAAGAGCTGGTGATAGGAGCTTCCGAGGTAGAAGGTGGCTTCGATGTTGCCGGGATTCTTCTCGAGGGCGATGTTGTACTGGTCGATGGCCTTGCGGAAGCTCTCATCTTTGTAGAGCCGGTGGCCCTCGCGAAGCGCCGTCTGCTCCTGAACGCGAGCGCAGTTCAGGACGGGAATGGCCAGCAGAACAACGACCAGGGTCCGAATCGCGTGCCTCATGTGGGTGTCTTTCAAGGGCTTTATCCTCGCGCCGTCCCTAAAGGGGCGGAAGCGGTTTTTAGGGGAAGCGTGGTTCTCCAAGCGGGAGCCCTGTTTTCAGGAAGGTCCGGCCGCGGGGAGGATGGATCAATGGTTCAGAAGAATGGCGACGGTTTCCGCTGAATTGTAGGGCAGCGATCAAAGTTACGTCAACGATTCATCAAGGTGGCGCGTCTCTAGTCTGTACGGTCAGGCGTTATATGTTAAGTGCTTGAGCGTTGACGATCCAAGGCGTGCCGAAATGCGGGCAGACAATGCGAGACTGTTCGTTGACAGCGTTTCGTCGCGGTGTCTAGAATCCCCCGCACTCATTTCGACGAGAACCGTTTCGGCACTTGGTTCTTCATAGACCTCATCCACCTTACGTAACGTCTCTTGATCGGGGAATGTTCTCAAGACAAGAGCGAGGGGACAGATGGAACGACAACTTTTCGCAGATTTAGTCGAATCGGACACCAAGGGGCACAAGCCCAAGCGTGGCCTGTTCTTCTCGGTGTCCCTGGCGCTCCATGTGATCGGCCTTCTGGCCGTGGTCATCGTGCCCCTCCTCCAGGCCCAGGAGCTGCCCGAGCCCGCCGCCGCGGTCAAGGCGTTCTTCGTCGAACCCGCGGCCGCTCCTCCTCCTCCTCCTCCTCCCCCACCCCCGGCCCCCAAAGCCCAGGTGAGGGAAGCCCCCAAGCCTGTGCCCCAGGAGGTCAAGTTCGTGGCCCCCGTGGAAGTGCCCCAGGAGATCAAGCCTTCGGCCGGCATCGACCTTGGCGTCGAAGGTGGTCAGGAAGGCGGTGTTGAGGGCGGCGTTGCTGGTGGCGTGGCCGGCGGCATCGTCGGCGGTTTGCCCGCCGAGCCCCCGGCGCCGGTCCAGGCGGTTCGGGTCGGCGGCAACATCAAGGAACCCACCAAGACCAAGAACGTGGCTCCGGTCTATCCCGATATCGCCAAACAGGCGCGCGTACAGGGCATTGTCATTCTCGAATGCACCATCTCTCCGCAGGGTCGCGTCACCGACGTCAAGGTCCTTCGCGGGATTCCCCTGCTCGACCAGGCCGGCATCGATGCGGTCAAGCAGTGGCAGTACACTCCGACGCTCCTGAACGGCGTGCCGGTTCCCGTCATCATGACGGTGACGGTGAACTTCAGGCTCAACTAGCCGTTTCGGCCGTCCCCTACCCCCCAAGGCGAAAGCCCTTCTCTCTCGTTTCTTCGGCGCACCCGATCTCTCAATAAACCGACCTTAAGGAGTCTCAAGATGCAATTCGATATGGCACATATGTGGGCCAGCATGGGCTGGATTGCGAAGGGCGTTGTCTTCACCCTGCTCATCATGTCCATTTGGTCCATCGCGATCATGTTTGACCGCTACAAGCTGTACAGCAGCGCCAAACAGCAGTCCCGGAAGTACGCGGCCGACGTGGCCCGCCTTCTGAAGGCCGGTAAGTTGAAGGAAGCGGTCGATCTCTCGAGCTCTGCCGGAATGAAGTCCTCCCACCTCGCCAAGGTCTCTCTGGCCGGCCTCCAGGAATGGCAGTTCCAGGGCGCCACCGGCGAAACCGACCGTGAAGCGGCGCTCGAAGCGGCCAAGCGCGCGATGCAGCGCGCCACCGCCGTGAACCTCGCCGACCTGAAGAAGGGCCTCTCCTTCCTCGCCACCACCGGCGCCACCGCGCCGTTCGTCGGTCTGTTCGGAACGACCTTCGGCATCATCAACGCGTTCTCCGGCATGGCTCTCACCGGGTCGGGCGGCATCGCGGCGATCTCCGCCGGTATCGCGGAAGCTCTCATCACCACCGCCCTCGGACTGGCCGTGGCCATCTTCGCGGTCTGGGGCTACAACTACTTCTCCGGCCAGGTCGACGGCTTCACCGTCGAGATGGACAACTCCGGTTCGGAGCTTCTCGACTTCGTCAAGAAGAGCGCCTGATAGCGGCCCCAAACGCCCCCCAGTCGTTCACGATCCCCGAAAACCGAGGTCGAACGGACGGCTGAGGGGCCTTGCGGCTCCCTTGAACTTCAACTGAGGACTGGTAAACAACCATGTCGATGGCAGTCGGCGGAAAAAAAGGCGGAGCGATCGCGGACATCAACGTGACGCCCATGGCCGACATCATGATCGTGCTTCTGATCATTTTCATGGTGATCACGCCCTTGATCAACAAGGGTATCGAGGTCGATCTCCCCAAAGCGGCGAACACCAAAGAGCGCAAGGACCAGCCCGACAACATCACCATCGGGTTCACCAAAGGGCTCACCATCTTTTTCAAGGGCGTCAAGCTTGAAGGAGGGGCCACCGAACTTGCGGAGCGCCTCAAGAGCGCCCTCGACGAGCGCGGTGACACCGACCGGGTGGCGTACCTCAAGGCCGACATCAACATCGAGTACGGCGAGGTCATGAAGATCATGGACGTCTGCCGCGAGGCCGGTATCGAGGAGATCGCACTGATCTCCGAACCCAAGGTGGAGGGCTAAACCGTGGCTCAAGTTCCGGCTAAGAAGAAGATCAAGCACGAGGACGCCCATTACGCGGCGGGCCCCGCCGCGGTTTCGGACATCAACATCACGCCCCTCATCGACGTGATGCTGGTTCTGCTCATCATTTTCATGGTGGTGACGCCGACCGCGCAGAAGGGCGTCGACATCGCCTTGCCTCAGGACAGTAACTCCGAGATCAAGCCCCCAACCGACAACACCATCGTCATGGAAGTGGCCGAGTCCGGTTCGATCTCCATCAACAAGCTCCCGGTGGCCAGCCTCGAGGAACTCGACCAGAAGCTCAAAGACATCTTCCAGACCCGCACCGACAAGACCATGTTCGTGCGCGGCGATGCCAAGTCGCTCTATGGCAAAGTTGTCGAGGCCATGGACATCGCCCGCGGCGCTGGCGTCGAGCGGGTGGGCATCATCTCCGGCGGCGCCGCCGCTCCGGCTGCCCCCGCGCAGTAGTCACCTCCCAACCAACAAAGAAAGCCCGCCTGGTTCAGGCGGGCTTTTTCTTTGCCGGGATGGAGAGAATCAGGCCGAGACGACCGCCTGCTCGAAGCCCGAGATATGGGCCGAGGTGGTTTCGATGGTCCAGGACGCATGGTCGCGCAGGAGCGCGCGCACCAGCTCCGCGTGAAGGGCATGGCCGGCGCAACGGGCCACCACGCGACCGCGAAGGCGGAAGCCGATGAGCGCCAGGTCGCCCACCACGTCGAGCGCTTTGTGACGGACGAACTCGTCCTGCATGCGCGGGTTCGAGAGGAAACCCTCTTCGCCGATGACGACCGCGCTCTCGAGCGACCCGCCGAGGGCGAGGCCGCGGGCGCGCATCGCCTCGACGTCTTTCAGGAAGCAGAAGGTCCGCGCCGAGGACAACTCGTTCCGGAAACTCTGCTCGGTGATATCGAGGGCCACGCGCTGGCGGCCCACGAGGCTGTGGTTGAAGTCGATGGTGTAGTCGACCTCGAAAGTATCGGCGGGTTCGATCAGAACGAACCGGTCATCATTCGCGGAACCCACGCGGACCGAGCGTCGGACCACCAGTGTGCTCTGGAAAGCCGCGAGATTCTTGACTCCCGCCTCGTCGATGAGGTGAAGGAACATCCGCGACGAGCCATCGAAGACGGGAATCTCCGGGCCGTTCAGTTCCACCCGAACGTTGTCGACGCCGGTGGCGTAGAGCGCTGCCAGAAGATGCTCGACGGTAAGGACCTGGGCGCCGTCACGGCGCAGCGACATGGCCAGTTCCTGCTGGGCCACCCATTCAACCCGCGCCGGAACCTCGCGGTTGTCGAGGTCGGTCCGAACGAAGACGATGCCACTGTTGGCCGGGGCGGGAAGGAGCCGAAGAGAGACGAGGCGACCGGAATGGAGTCCGACCCCTTGGGTTTCGACTGATCGTTGAATGGTGCGTTGGCGCACAGGTACTTCTGGCTTTGCAATTGCTGTTCCCTTGGAGGACGAGAGTCGGTCATCGATCATAACGCGATGGAAAGCAAGGATTTATGAGAAGGGCATCCGATCCGGTGGTGTGGACTCGCCACCACTGTGGTGGGAGGCCTCGTGTCTCTGGTGCCACGCCCCGGTTCTCCCGGACACAAACCGGGAGTAAGAACCCTGATGTGGTACATTTATCGGTCCCGTCGCATCCTTTTTCTTAGCGGAACAAGGCGATTTGCGGTGGATTTTCACTGGCTCAAAAGTATTTAGAAAAGAGATCGTAAAGACATGTCGAAAAAGCCCCTTGCGGACGACCGTCGGAGAGAACTGGCCACCGAGGCCTTTGCAAAACTGGTGCGCGCCGCCTTCAAGGGCGAGGCGGACAAGGCCCAGGAAACCCTGGCCGTCATCGAAACCCAGTTCGGTGAAGAGATCGACATCGTTGATCGGGCCCGCCGATTCGCCGCCATCACCCCGACCAAAGACACCGGACGCGGCCGGTCCAGCCAGCCCGCCGATCTCCTTCTGGCCGGTATCGTCGCCCTCAACGCCGGCGACCTCGACGCGGCCGAAAAGGATCTGAACGCGGTTGTGGCCGACCAGCCCAAGGATGCCAACGCGCACTACGCCCTGGCCGTGGTTCTGGCGCGCCGCGAGAAGGTGGACGAGGCTCTGGCTGCGCTCAAGACGGCTTGCACCCTCTCTCCCGAGCGCAAGGCGCAGGCTCCTCTGGACGGCGAGTTCGCATCGCTCCTCGGCAACCCGGCGTTTGAAACCCTCACCGCGGCCTGAGCCCTGGATGTTCGCTTAAACCCCTCACCCTTTAACACCTCACCGATGACCTCTTCTCTCCGGGCGATCGTTCTGGCCGCCGGGAAGGGCACACGGATGAACTCCGCGCTGCCCAAGGTTGTGCACTCTGCGGCGGGTCGGCCGCTGCTCCACTACGTCCTCGACGGCTGCCGCGAACTCGGCGCCCAGGCCCTGGTCGTGGTGGGGCATCAGGCCGAGAAGGTGCGTGAGGCGTGCGCCACCCTCCCGAACCTGCGATTCGCCGTCCAGGAACCGCAGCTCGGCACCGGCCACGCGGTTCAGGTGGCCCTTCATGAGTCGGCCGGGGAGGTGCCCGCATCAATACTTGTGCTGGCCGGCGACGTCCCTCTGCTTCGTGCGGAGACACTGCGCGCGCTTTGCGATCTTCGCCGGAAGAGCTCGGCCGCGGCCGCGTTGATCTCCTTCAGGACTCCCTCGCCCGGCGCCTATGGCCGCATCGTGCGCGACGGCTCGGGGCGAGTGGCCCGAATCGTCGAAGCCAGAGATGCCAGCCCCGAAGAGCAGTCGATCAACGAGGTCAACGCCAGTATCTATGTGTTCGACGGCGCGCGGCTTCTGGCCACAATCGACCGGGTGCGCTCCGACAACGCGCAGGGCGAGTTCTATCTCACCGACGTTGTAGGCCTTCTGGTGGCGGCGGGAGAGCGAGTCGAGGCGTTGGTGCTCGACGACCCGTCAGAAGCGGTGGGGGTCAACACGCCGGCCGAACTCGCGGCCGTCGAAACCGCGCTTTACGCACGACGCGCCAACCAGATGATTCTCGCGGGCGCTTCGATCGAACGACCCGACACCGTGCTCGTTGGGCCCCAAGTCGCCATCGTTGCGGGCGCGCGCATCCGTGCCTTCACCATCCTCGAGGGGAGCACGCGGGTGGAGGCGGGCGCGGTGGTGGGACCGTTCTGCCGCATCGTGGATTCAACCATCGGGGAGGGCGCCGCCATTCTCGACTCGTGCCTGGTGCTGAATTCGAAGATCATGGCTGGCGCTTCCATCGGCCCGTTCGCCCATATCCGGCCCGATTCGGTGGTGGGTCAGAACGCGAAAGTCGGCAACTTCGTGGAGCTCAAGAAGACCACGCTGGGCGCGGGGGCGAAGGCTCCACATCTCTCTTACCTCGGCGATGCCACCATCGGAGACAAGGCCAACATCGGGGCAGGAACCATCACCTGCAACTACGACGGCGTGGTGAAGAATCCAACCACGATCGAGGAAGGCGCTTTCGTGGGGAGCAACTCCATCCTGGTCGCTCCGGTGAGGGTCGGCCGGGGCGCCTACATCGCCGCCGGGAGCGTGATCACCAAGGACGTCCCGGAAGGGGCGCTGGGTGTGGGACGCGCTCGGCAAGAGAATAAGGCCGGCTGGGCAAGCCGCCGGCCGCGCAAGCAGTAGGAAGGCGAGGGCGGTCTTTATGTGCGGCATCGTGGGTTACGTCGGTCCTCGGAATGCGACTCCGATCCTGGTCGAGGGCCTCCGTCGACTCGAGTATCGCGGCTACGACTCCGCAGGCATCGCGGTCATTTCTGATGCCGGCGAGCTCGAGCGTCGCCGCGCCTCCGGCAAGCTCAAGAACCTGGAAGCGGTCCTCGAGTCGCAGCCTGTCTCCGGACACATAGGCGTCGGCCACACTCGCTGGGCCACACACGGTCGCCCCAGCGAAGAGAACGCTCACCCGCATTCGGACGCCTCGGGTCAGCTTGTGGTGGTTCACAACGGCATCATCGAGAACTATCTCGAGCTCAAAGAGCGGTTGGTCGCCGCAGGCGTCGTGTTCCAAACCGAAACCGACACCGAAGTGGTGGCCCACCTCGTGGCTTCCTACTACGAGGGCTCGCTCGAGCAGGCCACGGCGCGAGCCGCTGGTGAGCTGCGCGGCATCTACTCGCTCGTGTTGATGCACCGCCGCGAGCCCGACCGCCTCGTGGCCACGCGCCTTGGTCCGCCCCTCGTCATCGGCCTCGGCGACGGAGAGCAGTTCTTCGCTTCCGACGTCCAGGCCCTCCTCGCCCACACGCGCCGCTTCGTCTTCGTGCCGGAGCGGACTATCGCGGTGATCGAAGCAGGCTCAGTGCGCATCGTCGACGCTCAGGGCAAGGCCGAGGCGTTCAAGGAAGAGACCATCTCCTGGGATCCGGTCCAGGCGGAGAAGGGAGGCTTCCGGCATTTCATGCTGAAGGAGATCCACGAGCAGCCGCGCGCGGTGCGCGATACCTTGCTCGGACGGATGAGCCTGGATTCGGGCGATGTGCGGCTCGAGGAGATGGGCGAGAAGGCCATCGAGGCCATCACCTCGGCCGAGCGCGTGCAGTTCCTCGCCTGCGGGACAAGCTGGCACGCCGGGCTCATCGGGCAGTTCTTCATGGAGCAGCTCGCCGGGATTCCCGCGAGCACCGATTACGCGAGTGAATTCCGCTACCGGGATCCGGTGGTTTCAAAGGGGACGCTCGCGGTCGCAATCAGCCAGAGCGGCGAGACCGCCGACACCCTGGCCGCCATGAAAGAAGCGCGTTCGCGCGGCGCTTCGGTGCTCGCCATCACCAACGTGGCCGGGTCACAGGTGACGCGCGAGGCCGACGGCGCGCTGCTCACTCACGCCGGCCCGGAGATCGGCGTTGCATCCACCAAGGCCTTCACCGCCCAGGTGGCGGCCATCGCCCTTCTCGCGATTTTTCTCGGCCGGCGTAAGGGCGCTCTCTCCGCGGCGGCGGGGCGGAACCTCCTCGCCGGCCTCGCCCGGGTTCCCCAGCTCATGGATCACGCCCTCGCCTGCGCTCCCTTGGTCGAGGAGATGTCGCGCACCCTTTTCAAGGCCACGGATTTTCTGTTCCTGGGCCGGGGAGTTCAGTATCCGATCGCCCTCGAGGGCGCGCTCAAGCTCAAGGAGATCTCCTATATCCACGCCGAGGGTTACCCGGCCGGAGAGATGAAGCACGGTCCCATCGCCCTGATCGACGAGTCGCTTCCCGTGGTCGCCCTGATCCCGCGCGGACGCGGCTACGAGAAGATCCTGTCGAACGTGCAGGAGGTGAAGGCGCGGGGCGGTCGGGTGGTGGCGGTGATCAATGCCGGAGACGAGCACGTGCGCAAGATCCTGGGCAAGGACGATCTGATGATCGAAGTACCCGGCGTCGAGGTCGACGTGCTGGGGGTGAGTGAGATCTTCTCGCCCTTCGTCACCGTGATCCCGCTCCAATTGCTCGCTTATCACGTGGCTCTCCGGGCCGGCCGCGATGTCGATCAGCCGCGCAACCTCGCCAAGTCCGTCACCGTCGAGTAGCTCGAAGCGATTCTTTGAGTTCCATCTCGCTCAGTCCGGAGCAGACCGCCGCGGTCCGCGCCGCCCATGGCCCGGCGCTGATCCTGGCCGGGGCGGGCAGCGGAAAGACGCGCGTGATCACGGAGCGCGTCTCCTACCTGGTCACCGATCTGGGCGTCGACCCCCGAGAGATCCTGGCCGTCACCTTCACCAACAAGGCCGCGGACGAAATGCGGCGGCGCATGGAGGAGCGGCTCGGACCCGAGGCGCGCTCGGCCTGGATCATGACCTTTCACGCCTTGTGCGTGCGCATCCTCCGCCGGCACCCCGAAGACGCGGGCCTGCATCGCGATTTCGTGATCTACGATCAGGATGAATCTCTCGCGCTGGTGAAGCGTGCGATCGCTTCGGTGGGCCTGTCCGACAAGACCTACGCCCCGCGGCGCGTGCTCTCTCTGCTCTCCATGCAGAAGAACGGGCGGCCCTACTCGGAGGCCGATGTGCGCGACTACCGCATCGAGGTCCTGAACGAACTCTCGGGGCGCTACAACACGGGGCTGCGGGCGGCCAACGCGGTGGACTTCGACGATCTGCTGGCCTTCTCCGCCCGACTGCTCGAAGAAAGCGACGTGCTCGAACGCGACGCGCAACTGGCCTTCCGGCACATCCTGGTCGACGAATACCAGGACACGAACCGGCTGCAGTACCGCATCGTGCGCGCTCTGGCTTCCACCCACAAGAACATCACCGTGGTCGGCGACGAGGACCAATCCATCTATTCCTGGCGGGGCGCCGATATCCGCAACATCCTCGAGTTCGAACGCGACTTCCCGGGAGCCTCGATCCTGCGCCTCGAGGAGAACTACCGCTCGACCCAGGCCATTCTCGACGCCGCCTCCGGCCTGGTGGTAAAGAACGAGAACCGCATCGGCAAGACGCTCAAGGCCATGCGCACCGGCGGCGGACGCGTCGAGAACCTGGTGGCGCGCGACGAATACGAGGAAGCGCTCAAGGTCGCGACCGATATCCAGCGCAACGGCGAAGGAAAACGCATCGCCTGCCTTTACCGGATGAACGCGCAGAGCCGTGCCCTTGAAGAGGCTCTGGCCGGGGCGCGCATCCGATATCAAGTGGTGGGCGCGGTCGGGTTCTACGCGCGTCGGGAAATCCGCGATGTGGTTTCGTACCTGCGTTTGAGCCTCAATCCCGACGACGACTCGGCCTTCCGTCGCGTGGTGAACGTGCCGCCTCGCGGCGTGGGAGAACAGACGCTCGGCGCCATCACCATCGCGGCCCAGCGCCGCGGGGTGTCGCTGTGGGAGGGCCTCAAGGATGTGCTCGCGACCGAGGGGCTGCCCTCGCGCACACGGGGCGCGCTCGCGCGTTTCACTACCCTGGTCGGGGAGCTCAAGGATCTTTCTTCCACGGTGGGCCCGGGATCGCTGGTCGACGAGGTGATCGCGAAGACCGGCTACGAGGAGTTGATCGACCAGGAGCCGTCCCCGGTTCGTGAGGACCGGCTGCAGAACCTCAAGGAACTGCGTATGGCCGCGATTGACTTCGAAGAGCGCGAAGGCCTTGGCCTCCGCGAGTTCCTCGACCGCACGTTCCTGCTCGGCGATGCCGATTCCATCCGTGACGATGCGCCGGTCCTGCTCATGACCCTGCACGCCGCGAAGGGACTGGAGTTCGACACCGTCTTCCTCGTGGGCATGGAGGAGGGTCTCATCCCCCACATGCGCGCGGTTCAGGACGAGGGACAGATGGAGGAGGAGCGGCGGTTGTGCTACGTGGGGATGACCCGGGCCCGCAACCGCCTGGTCCTCACCCGGGCGCGCGAACGTTCGTACTTTGGCGATCGCCGGATCACCATGCCCAGCCGATTTCTCTCCGAGATCCCGGAGGAGTGTTTCGATGGGCCCTTGGACGGAAGCCGGCGTCGTACGCCGGTAGCTCCGGCGCCCGTGCGTGAGCCCGGCGCGGTGGTCCCGGCGGTACCACGCTTTCGCCCCGGCCAGGGTGTGGTCCACGAACGGTTCGGCTACGGAACCGTGCTTCGGGTGGAGGGAGCGGGCGCGGACGCGAAACTCACCGTGTCGTTCCCCGGACGGGGCGCGACACGGTTGCTGGCCAAGTTCGCCGGACTCAAGCCCGCCTAGAAGCGGGCGATGGGCGCTTACTGCGGGGTGATCGACTGGATGAGGTAGCGGCTCATCACCTTGGCGGTCTGGCCCGCGGGGGCGACGTCATACTTGCGCAGCTGGATGGCGTAGGTCTTCACGTCTCCGCCCGCCTCGACCTCGACCATGGCCACCTTCGTGATCAGATCGCCCACGAGGGTGTCGGCCTCGCCGCCCTGGCCGGTGGACATCGTGACCAGACGCTTCTCGCGCTCGTAAGCCTGTTTGGCGTTCGCGGCCGCGGCCTTCAGTTCCTTGTCGGCGTCGTTGAATTTCTTCCAGTCGTCCGCGGTCTTCTGCAGACCCTTGGGGATGGCGCCGCCGTTTTCAACCAGGGGCTTCACCTTGTCGACCTCGAGGGGATGAGCGTTGAAGTAGGCCCCGGCGTCTTTCTTGTTCTGGGCCACCGCTTCGTCGGCGGTCTTCAGGGCGGCGGCCATGCCGGCCAGGGGAGCGGGGCTGCGCTGCTCTTCGCCGACGCTCTTGACCTTCCAGCTCTTCACTTCCTGGTCGAACTGCACCACCGAGAAGCTCGTCACCGTCTGGTTGTCCTTGGCCTGGACGGCCCGGAAGAAGTTTTCGATGACCTGGGTTTCCTGGTTGCCGCAGGCGATGGTGAATGCTGCCACCGCGGCGGCGGCGAAACCGGCGTAAGAATGTTTCATGATTCGCTCCCTGGCGTCTCTGTTGGGGCCTCGTCCGCGGCCGTTTCCGTTGTCTCCGCGCCCTCGTCTTTCTCGGCGAGCCGGGCGATGGAGACGAGCTGGTCTCCGTCGTCGGTCTGGATCAGGCGCACGCCTTGCGTGTTCCGGCCCATCGTCGAGATTTCCGTGGATCGCGTCCGAATGATCATACCCTTGCCGGTAATGAGCATCACGCCCTCATCTCCGGCCATGAACTTCACCCCGATCACCGCACCGTTGCGGCCCTCGGTCTTGATGTTGATGATGCCTTTACCGCCCCGGCCCTGGATCCGGTATTCCTCGATGGGCGTGCATTTCCCGTAGCCGTTTTCGCAAACGGTGAGGATGCGCCCGCCCTCCCGCACCACTTCGAGCGAAACCACCGAGTCGCCTTCGTCGAGGTCAACACCCTTGACCCCGTAGGCGGTGCGGCCCATGGGACGGACATCCGTCTCTTCGAACCTTATGGCCATGCCCCCGCGGGTGCTGAGCAGCAACTGGTCGGTTCCGGTGGTCTGCATGGCGTCGATCAATGCGTCGTCGTCTTCCACGGAAAGGGCGATGATGCCGCCCGGCCGGGGATTCGAGAACGAGGCGAGTTCGGTTTTCTTGATGACTCCCTTGCGGGTGGCGAGGACGATGTAGCCCTCCGCGGTGAAGTCGCGACAGGCCACGAAGGCCGCGATCTTCTCGCCGTCCTGGAGACGGATGAGATTGACCACGGCTTTGCCTTTGGCCTGGGGTCCGACGTCGGGGATCTCGTGGACCTTGAGCCAGTAGAGGCGGCCCCGGTTGGTGAAAATGAGGACGTAGGAGTGCGTTGAAGCCACGAAGAGGTTCTCGACGAAATCCTCTTCCTTGGTCTTCATGCCCACCCGACCCCGGCCACCGCGCCTCTGGCTGCGGTAGATGGTCATCGGGGTGCGCTTGATGTACCCGTCGTGGGTGATGGAGATCGCGACGTCCTCGTCGGCGATGGTGTCCTCGATGGAGATGTCGTCGGGGGCGTCGATCAGTTCGGTGCGTCGCGCGTCGGCGTGGGTCTCCCGAAGGCCCTTCAGTTCCGAAACCACGATCAGATCGATCTCGTGTTTGCTGCCCAGGATCTTCTTGAGCCGCGCGATGGTGGCCTCGATCTCGGCCAGTTCGTCCATGATCTTCTGGCGCTCGAGGCCGGTGAGGCGCTGGAGCTGGAGTTCGAGAATGGCGATGGCCTGGATTTCGGACAGGGCGAAGCGGGCGATGAGCTGGAAGCGCGCCTCCTGCGGAGAGGGCGCGCTGCGAATGAGCGCGATGACCGCGTCGAGGTTGTCGAGGGCGATGACGTAGCCGCGCAGAATGTGGGCCCGGGCCTCGGCCTTGCGCAGCTCGAACTCGATGCGACGGCGCACCACTTCGCGCCTGAAGCCAATGAAGTATTCGCAGGTCTCGAGCAGAGTGAGCACACGCGGCCGCTTGTGCACGATGGCCAGCATGCTGATGCCGAAGGTGTCCTGGAGCTGGGTCTGCTTGTAGAGCTGGTTGAGGATGACCTGGGCCGACTCGCCCTTACGGATGTCGACCACGATGCGCATGCCCCGGCGGTCGCTTTCGTCGCGGACCTCGGTGATGCCGTCGATCTTCTTGTCGCGCCACAACTCGGCGATCTTCTCGATGACCCGGGCCTTGTTGACCTGGTAGGGGATCTCGGTGACGACGATCGCTTCCTTGTCGCCCTTGCGCTTCTCGATCTCGGCCTTCGCCCGCATGGTGACCGAGCCGCGTCCGGTGAGGTAGGCCTGCCGGATTCCGCTCTTGCCGAGGATGTAGCCGCCGGTGGGGAAATCAGGGCCGAGAACGCGTTCGAGTAGACCGGCGGTGCGTTCGTCCGCGGAGAGGCCGTGGTTCTCGACCAGATAGACGAGCCCGTCCACGATCTCGCCGAGATTGTGGGGCGGGATGTTCGTGGCCATGCCTACGGCGATGCCGGAGGATCCGTTCACCAGCAGAGCGGGGAGGATGGTGGGGAGGACAGTGGGCTCTTCGAGGCGGTCGTCGTAGTTGGGCTGGTACTCGACGGTTTCCTTGTCGAGGTCCGCCATCATGGTGGTGGCGATCTTGGTGAGCCGGGCCTCGGTGTAACGCATGGCTGCGGCGCGGTCGCCGTCGACCGAGCCGAAGTTTCCCTGGCCGTCGACCAGGATGGCGCGCATGTTGAAGCCCTGGGCCATGCGCACGAGTGTGTCGTAGACCGCGGTGTCGCCGTGGGGGTGGTACTTACCCATGACGTCGCCGACGATGCCGGCGCTCTTGCGGAACGCCTTTCCGGGCATGAGGCCCATCTCGTACATGGTGAAGAGCACGCGACGATTGGCGGGCTTCAGGCCATCGCGCACGTCGGGCAGGGCGCGGCCGATGATCACCGACATCGCGTAGTCCATGTAGGACTGCCGCATCTCGTCGGCGATGTTGATGGGGATGGTGACGAGGGCGAAGTCGGTCTGAGTCAAGGTGTCGTCGTCTTTCTAGACGTCCAGGTTGCGAACGTTGAGCGCGTTCTCTTCGATGAAGAGGCGGCGCGGTTCGACGGCGTCGCCCATGAGGGTCGAGAACATCACCTCGGCCACTTCTTCATCCTCGAGCCGGACCTGAACCAGGGTCCGCTGGGTGGGATCCATGGTGGTTTCCCACAACTCTTCGGGGTTCATTTCGCCGAGGCCTTTGTAGCGCTGGATCTGGAGGCCCTTGCGGCCTTCGTCCATCAGCTTCGCGACCAGTGCGTCGCGGGCGAAGACCTTCTCGGTGTTGGCGCCCTGGTGGAGTTCGAAGGGGGGCTGGTCGAATTCCTTGACGTCCTCAAAGGCGGAGAAGAGGGCCTTGTACTCCGGGGTACTCATAAAGTCGGCGCTCACCGTTGAGCGACGGGGCGGGGACACGCTCTTGTCTTCGAAAGTGAGCTGATAGCCGGACTCGCCCTCGAGCGCTTCCACGCCGATGTCGTCGCCCGCGTCCCGATAGGGTTGGATCGCGGCCAGAAGGGCGGCCCGGTCGTTGAAGATCGCGGCGTCCCGTGCGCCCTGGCGCACCAGGATGTCCGCGAGTTTCCGAGAGATGCCGCGGCGTTCGATCTTGGCCAGAAGCTTCGCTACTCCGGTGAGGCGTTCGACGAATCGGCGGACCTTGGCTGGGTCGACGGTGGCTCCGGAGGCATTCGATATGGTGCGGCCGTCGAGGGCGCGGTCGAGCAGATAACTGTCGAGGGCGTGTTCGTCCTTCAGGTACCGCCCGGACTTGCCGTGTTTCGCCTTGTAGAGCGGGGGCTGGGCGATGTAGAGGTGGCCGCGTTCGATGAGTTCCTTCATCTGGCGATAGAAGAAAGTCAGCAGAAGGGTCCGGATGTGGCTGCCGTCGACGTCGGCGTCGCACATCAGGATGATGCGGTGATAGCGGAGCTTGGTGACGTCGAAGTCGTCAGCGCCCACACCGGTGCCGAGGGCGGCGATGATGTTCCGGATTTCCTCGAAGGCGAGCGTCTTGTCGAGCCGCGCCTTCTCGACGTTGAGGATCTTGCCCTTGAGCGGCAGGATGGCCTGGAAAACCCGGTCGCGGCCCTGCTTCGCCGAACCGCCGGCCGACTCGCCTTCGACCAGATACAACTCGCACAGCGCGGGATTTCTCTCCTGGCACTCCGCGAGTTTCCCGGGCAGACCGGCGCTGTCGAGCGCTCCCTTGCGACGGGTGAGGTCGCGGGCCTTGCGCGCGGCCTCGCGGGCGCGCAGTGCGTCGACGCACTTCTGCAGGATCTTCTTGGCGAGCCCCGGGTTTTCCTCGAGGAAGGACCCGAGTTTCTCGTTCACCAGACTCTCGACGAGGCCCTTGACCTCGGAGTTGCCGAGTTTGCCCTTGGTCTGGCCCTCGAACTGCGGGTTCGGGACCTTGACGCTGATGACCGCGCACAGCCCTTCGCGTGTGTCTTCACCCTGGAAGGCTTCGCCTTCCTTCAGCTGATTCTTCGACTGGGCGTAGCTGTTCAGGGTGCGGGTGAGCGCGCTCTTGAACCCGATGAGGTGGGAGCCGCCCTCGTGGGTGTTGATGTTGTTGGCAAAACTGTGGATGTTCTCGGCGTAGCCGTCGTTCCACTGCATCGCCACTTCGACGATGACTCCGTCTTTGGTCCCGCCCACCTCGACCGGTTCGGGGGTGATGACAGCCTTGTTCTTGTTGAGGTGTTCGACGTAGGAGGCGATGCCGCCTTCGTACTTGAACCGGTGGGCCTTGCCGTCGCGCTCGTCGATGAGGTTGATCTGGATGCCGCGGTTGAGGAACGAAAGCTCTCGCAGCCGCTGCGACAGCGTGTCGAAGGAGAAGACGGTGGTCTCGAAGATGGTGAGGTCGGGCTTGAACGTGACCTTGGTGCCGCGACGGTCGGCCGGACCCACTTCGAGCACCTTGGTCACGGGGATCCCGCGTTCGTAGCTCTGGGTGAAGGTCTTGCCTTCGCGCCAGATCGTCAGGTCGAGCCGCTCCGAGAGGGCGTTGACTACGGACACACCGACCCCGTGCAGACCACCCGAGACCTGGTAGGCCTTCTTTTCGAACTTGCCGCCGGCGTGCAGTTTGGTGAGCACCACCTCGGCGGTGTCGCCCAAGCCAGAGGGATGGGGCCCGGTGGGAATGCCGCGGCCGTTGTCGATGACGGTGATCGAGTTGTTGATGTGGATGAAGACTTCGACGGTGTCGCAGTGCCCGGCGAGGGCCTCGTCGACGGAGTTGTCGACGATCTCGTAGACCAGATGATGGAGGCCCGACTCGCCGGTGGAGCCGATGTACATCGCGGGACGGACACGCACCGCCTCAAGTCCTTCGAGGACCTTGATGGTGTCTGCGCCGTAAGCGATCTCGTCGGTTTTTTCGATCATGGGTGTGAGCTTGTTTTCCGTTCTTTGGGTGGCCGCGGCGGGGCCATGGATCCGGCCGCGGTCAAGAACTCCGCGCGTCGCATCTCACTGATGGGTTCGCGTCTCCCGCCAATGCCTCTTTGGGGAGTTTCCTTCGCGCCGGCGTTTCCTTAAAGCCTCATCGGCATCAGGACATAGCGGTGCATCGAGTCGCCGTCTTTCTGGCTCGCCGGATAAAAGATTCCCTGGGCGTCGCTGTCCTTGAGTTCGATGGCGATGTCGGGATCGGTGATCACGGACAAGAAGTCGATCAGGTACTGGGCGTTGAAACCGATGTCCACCTGTTCGCCGCTGTACTCGGCGGCGAAGGTTTCAACCGCCTCTCCCTGATCCGGAGAAGAGGCGTGAAGTTCGATTTCACCCGGCTTCATGGTGAGACGGATGGCCCGTGAACGTTCGGTGGAAAGGAGACTCACGCGCCGCAGGGCGTCGAGCAGTTCCACGCGTTTGGCCTGACCGACCTTGGGACCCTTGGCCGCGATGACCTTTTCATGGGCCGGAAACTGTCCTTCGACCAGCTTGCTCGTGAGGGTGCGCCTGGTGGTGCGGAAGATCAGATGATTGTCGGTGCGGGAGAAGAAGACGGCCTCCTCTCCTTCGGTCACTTGCTTGAGTTCGTGGATGGCCTTGCGTGGAATCAGGACCCGCTCGTCCTTGAACTTGGCGCCTTCCACTTTTTCGCGCGCAAAACAGAGCCGATGGCCGTCGGTGGTGACCATGCTCACGGTGTCGCCCTGGAGGATGAGCAAGGCGCCGCCGAGGTAATACCGCGCGTCTTCCACGGTAATGGCGAAGCTGGTTTTTCCGATGAGGCGTCCCATCACCGCGCCGGGCAGGGATATTTCCTGTCCTCCCTTGCTCTCGGGCAGGGTGGGGAAGTCGTCCTTGGGCAGCGTGGAGACCTTGTAGTTCGTGCGCTCGCTCTGCACGGTGACGAAGCCATCCTCGTCGTCCTTGAGCAGGATGTCGGAGCCTGAAGGAAGCATCTTGATGATCTCGTGAAGTTTTCGCGCGGGAAGCGTGGTGGCCCCGCCCTTCTTCACCCGCGCCGGACACACCGTCTTCACCGAGACATCGAGGTCGGTGGCGGAGAGCGCCAGGGAGTCGTTTGAGGCGACCAGAAGCGCGTTGGAAAGAATCGCGATGGCGCCACGACGGTCGACGATTCCCTGAATGACTTGAAGATCCCGCACGAGATCCTCACGGCGAACAGTTATTTCCATGGCCTGCTTTCCAAGAGACTGCTTGAGCGAACGTTCTTTCTTCTTCTACTTGAGATCAAGAACAGATGGATATCTAGTTAGAGTTGAATCCACAAGAGCGATGAAAACTGATAGATGTCTTTTATTTTCAGTTTGTTACGATATTCTAAACGATGTTGATTCTTCTGTGCATCGCCGCCTTGAAACTGTTCATGGAAAGGCGATCTTCGATGATGCGAAACCGCCCCACAGGGCTTCCTTGTTGGTAATGGGCGGTTGCGTGGGGCAAGGCTATTTGAGTGAAGCAATAAGGCTGTTGAGAAGCCTGTCGAATTCACTGTCGGCCTTCCGGTCCATTTCGACCTTGCGGATGGAGTGAATCACCGTTGAATGATGTTTTCCACCGAAGCCCCGCCCGATCTCCGGCAGCGACGAAGAGGTGAGGTGTTTGGCCAGATACATGGCCACCTGACGCGGGGTGGTGACGCTGCGTGAGTTGTTTCGGGCCTTCAAGTCGGAGATTTTGACCTTGTAGTGGTCGGCCACGAACTTCTGCACGGTTTCAATGGAGAGCCGCTTTTCCGGGGCGTCCATCAGATCCTTCATGGCCGCCTGGGCTACATCTATGTCGATATCGACCCCGCGCAGACTCGCGTGGGCCACGATGCGATTGAACGCGCCCTCGAGTTCGCGGATGTTCGAACGAACCTTGGAGGCCACGAACAGGCCCACGTTATCGGGCAACATGATGTCTTCGGCCGCGGCCAGGCGCTGCAGGATCACTACCCGGGTTTCGATATCAGGTGGTCCCACGTCGGCGGACATTCCCGAGGAAAAGCGGCTCTGCATCCGTTCATGAACGCCGGTCAACATCTTGGGGGGCACATCGGCGGAGATCACCACCTGCTTTCCCGCCTCGTAGAGCGTATTGAAGAGGTGGAAGAACTCTTCCTGCGACCGTTCTTTGTTGGACAGGAACTGGATGTCGTCGATGACCAGGACATCGATGGCGCGATAACGCTGGCGGAAGGGAAGGATGCGCTCGTAGCGAATCGCCGAGACCACTTCGTTCACGAAATGTTCGCTTGAAACGTAGGTGAGGGCGAGTTTTGGATTTCGCTTCAGCAGGTAGTGGCCGATGGCCTGGAGCAGATGGGTTTTTCCAAGGCCGACACCGCCATAAATGAAGAGGGGGTTGTAGGACTTCGAGGGAACCTCCGCCACTGCCTTGGCCGCGGCGTGCGCCATCTGGTTCGACGCGCCGACCACGAAGGTTTCGAAGGTGTACTTTGGATTGAGCGAAGAGGCTTCGATTACAGGCAGAGCCTCGCCGGAGCCGAAGGTCTCGACGTCGCATTGGAGCCGGACGTTGCCATGGCCAAGGTTCGACAACATTTCGGAGACAAGGCTCGAGTAGTTCTTCAAGAACCAGTCCCTGAAAGGCGCGCTAGGGACGGTGATCGAAAGCACCGAACCGTCGAAGGCTCGAAACGTGGTGGGCCTGAACCAGGTCACGAAGGAATGGGAGCTCACGCGCCCCTCCTTCTCGACCAGATCCAGAACACGATCCCAAACGGTCATCGACTAGAAACCAAAGCGCATCGTCAAGAGTGGGTTACCGGATCAGCCAGAGAGCCCGTGAAAAGTGAGCTCGGTATCGGGCAAGAAGTTTGCCTCGCGAGAGACGGTAACCATAACACGTAGACCCCCGGCGCATCCTCCGCCCGGAAGCCGTTTTGACGATCGCGGCAATAACCGATAACATCGCAGGTTCCAACCTTTTGGCAAGGACTCCAAAAAACAGTGAAGAGAACGTTCCAGCCCAACAATCGTCGCAGAAGAAGGACACACGGCTTCCTCGTCCGCATGAGATCGCGGGGCGGGAGACTCGTCATCAAGAGGCGCCGGGCCAAGGGCCGGCAGCGCCTGGGGGCGTAAAACCCCCGAGGCCCGAAGTAACCCATTGGCCCAAATGTCCACCGGTGACGCCCGATTCGGCCGGGACCGGCGGATTCGGAAGAGCGACGAGTTTGGCGCCATCCTGAAGTCTGGGAGTCGCGGCGCCGCCGCTCTTCTTAGTGCCGCCGTCGTTCCCGCGCCAGGGCCCGGGCGCATTGGAATTTCCGCTTCCACCAAGGTAGGCGGATCAGTGCAGAGAAACCGGGCCCGACGCCTGGTGAGGGAAATCTACCGGCGGCTAGATCCGCGGGAGGTCCCCTATGACATCGTGGTGAACCTCAAGCCCGGGTTCGCCGAGTTGACCGCGGCGCAAGCGAGGAATGCACTTGATGAAGCCCTCTCCAAAGCGATCGCGGCTGGAAAGCGCACTGGTCGCCGTCCTCGTCCTGTGCATTGATGCCTATAAGGCTATACTATCTCCTTTATTTGCAGGGAGTTGCCGCTTTCACCCCTCCTGCAGCCAGTACGCCCGGGAGGCCCTGATCAAGCACGGCGCGTACGGTGTTTATCTCGCCGCGCGACGTCTTCTCAGATGCCGGCCTTTTGGGGGTTCTGGATCCGACCCCGTACCCGAAGTGATCGAGCGAACGAAGGCCCGCCCTTAAGGTCGGCCCCGAGCGAGAAAGAAAGACCATGGAAGAAAGACGTTTGATACTCGCGTTCGCGCTGTCGTTCGCCGTCCTGCTGGGATTCCGTATGTGGACGAACTCGCGCTATCCCCAGCCCACGGTCGAGCAGA
The DNA here is from genome assembly GCA_017990495.1 of Vicinamibacteria bacterium. GTDB lineage: Bacteria > Acidobacteriota > Vicinamibacteria > Fen-336 > JAGNNV01 > JAGNNV01. Next base: position 4,719 of record JAGNNV010000027.1, on the reverse strand, counting down.
CACCCGCGGCGGGGCCCGCGGCGTCTGGTGTTGCCACGGCCACGTCCCCGGCCCCAACGGCGTCACCGGCGGCCACGCGGCCCGATCCCATCGTCGTCGCCGCGCCCGTGATCCCTGCGGCCCCGGTGGTCACAGGCGACGAGCGCCGCGTCGAAATCGCCACCCGCGAGGCCGAGGTTGCCTTCAGTTCACGGGGCGCTCGACTGCTCTCTTGGAAACTTCTCGAGTACAAGGACCCACGGGGCAAGGCTGTGGAAGCCCACCCAGGGGGTAATCCCATTCCCGGACCCCTCGATCTTGTGACCGGCAGGGCAGACCTCGATGCCCGGCTCCGCGACGCGCAGTTCAAAGCCACCGATCTCGTTGAGGGATCCGAGAAGGGCGCGCGATTCGAATACTCCGACGGCGCCTTGGTGGTGAGCAAGACCATTCGTACCATCAAGGGAGGCCGGGCCTTCAGGGTCGAGGCGGACGTGCGCGAGAACGGCGTCGCCGTGCCGGTTCGGCTTTTTTGGGGTCCCGGATTCGGTCAGCCGACCGACGAGGAAAAGAGCCTCCAGGGATACATCCCCCCGCAGGTGGTGGAGATTGATGAGAACGGGGGAGAAATCCGACAGGCGCCGGGCGCCCTGACCTCGCCACGCACCAGCCGCGCCCGGATCGTGGGTGTCGAGAACAAATACTTCGCCGCGATCCTGACCCGAGAAGACGGCACCGCCTTCGAGGTGGTGACCGGCGCATCCACCCATGAGGGCCAGGCGAGTGTCCACGTTCTGGCTCCTCCGCCCGTTCTCCTCGCGGTTGGGGCCAAGGATCACGACCGCCTGCAGGCCCTGGAACTGGGAGCCGAGAAGGTGGTGCCGGTCGGCAGCTGGATCGGGCCGATCGTGGTTCCCCTCACCCGCGCCTTGCGTGCGGTGAACGCCCGAGTCGGCAACTACGGCGTGGCCATCATTCTCCTCACCATCGCCATCGCCCTGGCCATGGCGCCGTTGCGGCACTATGCCATCCTCTCTTCGGCGAAGATGGCCAAGGTGGGTCCGCAGATTCGCACGGTTCAAGAGCGGTACAAACGCCTGTCCCTCACCGACCCCAAGCGGCAACAGATGCAGCAGGAGATCGCGGAGGTCTATCAGAAGAACGGCATCGACATGGTGCGCCAGACCGCGGCCGGCTGTTTGCCGACGTTGCTCACCATGCCTTTTCTCTTCGCCTTCTACCGGATGCTTGATATCTCGGTCGATCTGAAGGGCGCTCCGTTTCTCTGGATTCCCGACCTCAGCCTGAAGGATCCGCTCTTCATCACGCCCCTTCTCTCCGGGCTTTCCATGATCGCCATGCAGCGCCTGATGCCCGCCCCGGCCATGGACCCCGCACAGCAGAGAATGATGATGTTGATGCCTATCATCTTCTCCGGGATGTTCGCCTGGGCCCCCGCCGGATTGAACCTCTACTGGTTCGTGTCGAACCTGGCCGCCATGGTTCAGCAGGGTCTGGCCATGTACTTCTCCCCGCACCTGTTTCCGAAGGCCAAGAGCACCCCCTGACCCAAGGGTTACCGCACAGGCACCACCGTTGCACCCCGGACTCCAGGCGATCACCGACCCGGGCGCGCGTGCGCAACTCGAGCGGTACCTCGACTGTCTGCAACGCTGGGCCCCGAGAATCAATCTGACCGGGGCCCAGACCCGCGACGCCATCTTCGACACACTCGTGCTCCCCGTGCTCGGAGCCGAGTCGCTGCTTTCCGGTCACGTCATCGATGTGGGCTCGGGCAACGGATCCCCCGCCCTCATTCTGGCGGCGCTTCGGCCCGATCTTCAGTTCACACTCATCGAACCGCGGGCCAAACGCTGGGCCTTTCTGAGGGAGGCGGCGCGGGAAATGGGCGTGGCCAACGTTCGGGTCGAGCGAGCACGGAGCGACACCTACCGAGGCGCGGTGGCGGCGACCGTCACCATGAGGGCGGTGGGCCTCGACCCGGAGGTGCTCAAGCCGCTGCTCGAAGCGGGCGGGTCTGTACTGGTCTTCGGCGGCCCTCCAATTCCCGGGACCCAGGCCCTGCGCCTGCCGTCTGGTTCCGGCGTCCAACGTCGATGTTTCACGTGAAACACCGCGCGGGCGGGGTGATATTCTGACGATTCCAATGGCCCGCGTCATCGCTATAGCAAACCAGAAGGGTGGGGTCGGCAAGACCACCACCGCCATCAACCTCGCCGCCAGCCTGGCCGTCGCCGAAAAGCGGGTGCTCGCCATCGACCTCGACCCCCAGGGCAACCTGACCTCCGGGTTTGGCCTCGAGAAGGCCCCCGGGCTTTACGACGCGCTGTTCTCAGGCGCCCCCCTCCCGCAGCCCGCCCAAACCGCCCTCGGTTTTCTGCGCGTGGCGCCCTCCGACGCCGACCTTGCCGGCCTCGAGGTAGAACTCGCCGCCGGAGAGACGCGCGAGTTCCGACTCCGCGCCGTGGTCGACGCGTTGCGCCCGGACTACGATTTCATCATCCTTGATACTCCCCCAAGCCTCGGCCTTCTGGCCGTGAACGCGTTGACCGCGGCCGACTCCGTGCTCGTGCCGATCCAGTGCGAGTATTTCGCCCTCGAGGGGTTGGGCGCTTTTCTCACCACCCTCGATCGCATTCGTGGCGCCCTCAACCCGAGCGTGGCCCTCGAAGGGGTTCTCCTCACCATGGCCGACGAACGCACCAATCTCTCCCAGCAGGTCTCGGCAGACGTCCGGGCGCACTTCGGCGACCAGGTTTTCAAGATCACCATCCCCCGCAGTATCCGCCTGGCTGAAGCCCCCAGTTTCGGGAAGCCGGTGCTCCTCTACGACATCAAGTCGAAGGCCGCCGAGTGTTATCTCACCCTGGCCCGGGAAGTCCTGGATCGCAACACGCACACCAAGGTGGTCGTCCAGTGAGCGTCAAGCGCATGGCTTTGGGTCGGGGTCTGTCGGCCCTCATCCCCCAAGCCCCAGCCGCCGGCCCGCCGGCACCCCCAACCCGTAGTGTTTCGCAGGTCGCAGAGTCCCTGGTCCCGCTTTCGCTCATCGACGCGAATCCGGCCCAGCCTCGAACCACGATCCGCCCCGAAGCGCTCGAGCAGCTCGCGCGGTCGATCCAGGAAAGTGGCGTCGTCCAGCCCATTCTGGTCCGCCCGGTCGCGAACGGCCGGTTCCAGATCATCGCCGGCGAACGCCGTTTCCGAGCCGCCGAGAAGCTCGGCCTGCCCACCATACCGGCCGTGGTGCGTACGGTGGCCGACGATCGCGTCCTCGAGTTCGCACTGGTTGAGAACATCCAGCGCGAGGAACTGACGCCGATTGAAGAGGCCCACGCGCTGCGACGCCTCCAGGACGAACTCGGCCTCACGCAGGAGGCGCTCGCGGGCAAGGTCGGGAAAGATCGGGCCACTGTAGCCAACACCCTCCGTCTCCTTCGGCTTCCCGCCGAGGTGCGCGAGGAGTTGCAGCGCGGCACACTGTCGGCCGGACATGCCCGCGCCCTGCTGGCGCTCGAGGACCAGAGTCTTGTTCGCGACCTGGCCGCCCAGGCCATCAAGGGCGGGTGGTCGGTCCGCCAGGTTGAGTCGAAGGTCCAGTCGGCCCGGAATCCCAAGGCGCCGAAGACGCGCAAGGTCGACGCCAACACCCGCGCCGCCGAAGAAAAACTCCGGACCAAACTCGGGGCCCGGGTCGAGATCCTCCGCAAACGGGGGAAGGGCGAAATCAAGATCGCCTTCGACAACGAAGCCGAATTGAATCGCCTCTATCTCTGGATCGTGCGAGGCTGACATCGATATGGCCCGCCCCTCCTTCTTCTCCGAAAACCTGAACGGCTTCATCGACCAGGGGACCGAGTTCGTGGGCGAGTTGCGTTTCCGCGATACGTTCCGCATCGACGGAACGGTGCGCGGTCGCATCGTCTCCGACAACATGCTGGTGATCGGCGAACACGGATTCGTGGAGGCGGAGATCGACTGCGGGGTTGTTTCCATTCGCGGCCGGGTGCGCGGCCACGTCCATGCCCGCGACCGCATCGAAATTCTGGCCGGGGCCCGGGTCGAGGCCACTCTGGATTCTCCGCGCCTGGTGGTCGAAGAAGGGGCGAGCCTCGCCGGACAGACCGACGTGGGCGCCCGCGATCTGTAGTAAAGAAACCATATAAGGGTCGAAGCCAGCACACATGACCGACGACCGCCAACGGATCCTGCGCCTCACCGAACGGGTGAAAAGCGCTGGTTGAGCGAGCAAACTCGGCCCCGCCGAACTCGCCCAGGTTCTGGGCGAACTCCCCCGCCTTGATGACCCCCGCGTTCTCGTCGACTATCGAACCGGCGACGACGCCGGCGTCTATCGTCTCGACAACGGAACCCTGCTCGTGCAGACCGTCGACTTCTTCACCCCGGTGGTGGACGACCCCGAGGAGTATGGCGCGATCGCGGCCGCGAACGCACTGTCCGACGTCTACGCTATGGGCGGAAGACCGCTCACCGCTCTTTCCATCGCCGCCATTCCCGACAAGGACTTCCCGCCCGAGTGGGCGGCCGCCATCTTCCGGGGCGGGGCCAGGAAACTGAAAGAGGCAGGCTGCGCGCTGCTCGGCGGACACACCGTGCGCGATCCGGAGATCAAGTTCGGATACGCCATCACCGGCGTGGTCGAAGAATCGGCTTTGCTGACGAACGCGGGCGCCCACGTCGGGGACGAGCTCGTCCTCA
>JAGNNV010000192.1 GCA_017990495.1 Vicinamibacteria bacterium | reverse complement strand
CCAAAGGAACGTTTCGCCATGAAGCCCGATATCCATCCGAAGTACAACGACTCCCCCGTCCATTGCGCCTGCGGCGCGAACTGGACCACCCGGTCGACCAAGTCCGAGATCCGCGTCGAAATCTGCTCGACCTGCCACCCGTTCTTCACCGGTAAGCAGCGCCTGGTCGACTCCGCGGGCCGCATCGAACGCTTCACCAAGAAGTTCGCGAAGCGCGCCGGCGCCCCCACGGCCTAGCCCCCGCGGCTCGTCTCCTGCGAAACGTCCGCCCGGAGTCCTTCTTCCAGAACTCGAAGCGCCCGGGCGGGCGCCGTCCGTCGATACGTTTGGAACGAAGCACGAAAGCCCTGAAACCATGGACGCCATCACTTTCGAGAAGTTGAAGGAAATCGAGGAGCGGCACCACGTCCTCGAATCGGAGATGCTCCGCCTGGCTTCCACGAGCGGCGCCGTGTCGAGCATCACCAAAACCGCGAAAGAGGCATCGGACATCGGGCCCGTGGTCAGGATGTTCGCGGAGTACAAGCGACTTCTGGCCGAGGTTGCCGGAGTCGAGGAGATGGTCAAGGCGGAAGCCGATCCCGAACTCAAGGCCATGGCCCTCGAGGAGTTGCGCGAGCTTCAGAAGAAGCGCGATGAGACTGACGCTGCCATCGGCCCCCTGCTCATCCCCAAGGATCCGAACGACGACAAGAACGTCATCCTCGAAATCCGCGCCGGCACCGGCGGCGACGAAGCCGCCCTGTTCGCCCAGGAAGTGCTGCGCATGTACCAGCGTTTCGCCGAGCGCCACAAGTGGAAGGTCGACATCGTTTCGGTCTCCCGCGCCACCGCCGGTGGCATCAAGGAAGTCATCGCCATGATCGAGGGCGACAAGGTGTACTCGAAGATGCGTTTTGAGAGCGGCGTTCACCGCGTTCAGCGCGTTCCGGCAACGGAAGCCCAGGGCCGCATCCACACCTCAACCATCACCGTGGCGGTGATGCCCGAGGCCGAGGAAGTCGACGTCAAGATCGAAGCCAAGGACATCCGGATCGATACGTTCTGTTCATCCGGTCCCGGCGGCCAGAGCGTCAACACCACCTACTCCGCGGTGCGCATCACTCATCTGCCCACGAACACCGTGGTCTCGTGCCAGGACGAAAAGAGCCAGATCAAGAACCGCGAGAAGGCCATGAAGGTCCTGCGCTCGCGGCTTTACGAGGTGGCCCAGGCCGAGCAGAACAAGGAAATCGCCGAGACCCGCAAGTCTCAGGTCGGCACCGGGGATCGTTCCGAGAAGATCCGCACCTACAACTTCCCCCAGTCTCGTCTCACCGACCACCGTATCGGCCTCACCCTCCACACGCTGCAGACCGCGATGGAAGGCGATATCGACGGCCTGATCGCGCAACTCGTGGCCACCCACCAGGCCGAACGCGTCCAGGCCGCGAATTAGCGCTCCGCTGATGGCCGCCCCGGCCAGTTTGATCGCGCAGGCGGCGAAGCGGCTGGCGTCGCTGCCCAATCCTGAACTCGACGCCGAGTTGCTGTTCCGCGGCCTCGCCGGACTCACCCGCGCGGACTTTCTGGCTCGGGGCGACGCTCCCGTCGATCCGGCCATCGCTGCCCGTTTCGAAGCCGCGGTCGCCCGGCGCGAACGCCACGAGCCCATCCAGTACATCCTCGGCGTGGCCGCGTTCTGGCGTGACGAGTTCGTGGTGACGCCGGCGGTTCTCATTCCCCGACCGGACACGGAAGTGCTGGTCGAAGCCGTGGCCTCGCGACTCCACGCGGTCGCGAGCCCGCGCCTGCTCGACCTGGGGACCGGATCGGGCTGTATCGCGCTCTCGCTGCTGCGCGAAGTCCCCTCAGCCGAGGCGATGGCGGTTGACCTTTCCGAGGAGGCCCTCGTGGTGGCGATGGCGAACGCCGCCCGATTGAACCTCAGTGACCGGATCGAGTTCCGTCGATCGCGCTGGTTCGAGGCGATCCCCGAGAACGAGGCCTTCGACGCCATCGTCAGCAATCCACCCTACGTCGCGCGGGCTGATGCCGCGGCGTTGGCGGCCGAAGTCCGAGACTTCGAGCCCGCTCTTGCTCTCTTCGCCGAACCGGATGACGATCTCTCGTCCTACCGTGCGATCGTGGCCGGCCTCGGGGCCCGCCTTCGCTCCGGCGGCTGGCTCGCCTTCGAAGTCGGCCAGGGACAGGCCGCTGGGGTGGCGGAACTTCTGGCCACTGCAGAGTTCGCGGCGATCGAGACCGTACACGATCTCGCCTCGATCCCCCGCGTGGTTCTGGGCCGCCGCCTCTGATGGACACCGCCCGCGTCCGGCGCTCGCTGCTTCGCTGGTTCGCTCGGGCCAAACGACCGCTGCCCTGGAGGCGGACGCGCGATCCTTACGCCATCTGGGTCTCGGAGATGATGCTCCAGCAGACCACGGTGGCCACAGTGATCCCCTACTACGAGCGCTTCATGAAGCGCTTTCCGACGGTGGTGATTTTGGCCGCAGCCGACGAGGATGCGGTTCTCAGCCTGTGGTCGGGGCTCGGCTACTACTCGCGCGCCCGCAATCTGCGTCTCGCCGCGCGGGACGTGGTCGACAACCACGCCGGCGTCTTTCCCCGCGATGTGGAGACGGCCATACGCCTCAAGGGGATCGGGCGATACACCGCGAGCGCGATCACGTCGATGGCGTGGGGAACCCGTGCCGCGGTGGTGGACGGCAATGTCCGCCGTGTCCTCTCCCGGCTGCACGCGGAGAGGGATCTCACTGTGGCCGGCGCGCAGGACCTCGCCGACGCCTTGTTGTCGCCGCGATCGCCGGGGACCTGGAACGAGGCCATGATGGAGTTGGGAGCCACCGTCTGCACACCGCGGAACCCCGACTGTGCGCGGTGCCCCGTGTCCGCGGACTGCGAGGGCCGTGACCGCCCCGAATACTGGAGCGAAGGCAAAGCCCGTCGCGCCAGTGTGAGGACCTTCGTGGAGATGGCGCTCGTGGTCGACCGAGGGCGCGTTCTGCTCGGCCGCGTCCCGCGGGGCGAACTGCTCGGCGGCCTGGACGAACTTCCCCACTCCGGACTCCCAAGGAAGGGTGAACCCCTCGTCGACCTGGCCACTCGCTACCGCGACGTTCTCGAAATCGACGCCGAAGTTGTGGCCTCCCTTCGCCACTCCGTCACTCATCATCGGATCGAAGCCGTGGTCCGGCGGGCCAGGCTGCGCAAGGAAGCTCCAGTGCCCGGGCTCGTCTTTCACAAGCTCGAGGAGATCGCGGGACTGCCCATGGGTGCGTTGACCCGCAAGGCGCTACGCGCGGTGGAACTGCTGCCCTAAAACTGCGGGGGACGGGCGGCCAGGATGAAACCGGCTTTGCTCTCGAAGTACTCTTTCACGCGCCGCACATCGGCGGCGTTGAAGTCGGGCCCGGCGCCGGCGAGGCTGTCGCCCTTCTTGCTGACCTGGGCGATGCCCACCACCACATCGTCGGCGATGATGGGGGCGGTCACCATCTTCATGATGGGCTGCGCCGTCTCCCGCACCTTCACACTCTCGAAGAACGCGACATGGCGCGCCAGAGGCACATTGTTGTTGGCTTCCGCGTTCTTGCGGGTCAACACGGCCACGGCGATCGAATCGCGCTTCGTGGTGGGAATGGTGCCGAGGTCGCACAGCTTCCGGGGAGCGGCGAAGCGAAGGTATTTGCCCTCGGTGCCCACGATGAGGATGCCGATTTCGTCGATCTGCCTCCCAAGCTCCTCGGAAGCATCGCGGGCCACCATATCGACGAGTTCGAGGAAGAATTCCTTCGGATCCACCCCGGCGGCGCGGGTGGCGAGCTTGGCGGCCAGACGGGCGTCGATGTTGCTCATTTGGGCTTCAGGGAGTGGTCAGAAGGCGGAGCCGACCCACGGAAAAAGCATAGCATCCGAGCCACGGACGGCCCACCCGTCAGCGAGGCGATGGCGCGGAACTGAAGGCGTCGCACCCTGCAACGAGCGGTGCCAAGTCAAGACGATAAAGGGCGGTCGAGCCGAGTCCGCGTCCCTGATCAGAAGCGAACACCACGGCGCATCCATCGGGCGATAGCACAGGGTCCAACTCGTTCGCATCCGAGGACGTGATCCGATGTTCTGCCACACTCTTCGCGGAGCGAAGAAACAGGTTCCAGGAGCCGTTGGTGAAGCGCGAGTGGACCTCCCAGCCGGTCGAGCGTGCGGGCCGACTGACGGCGCAGGCCTCGCCTTCGCCACGACTCTCCATCCGCCGGCCATCCGCAGATGGCGACCACCAGCGGAGAGATTCGCCACAGAAGTGCGGGCGGGCCATCGAGTAGCCCCGCGCGGCCTCCACGCGCGGCCAGCTCTCTTCATGGAGTGGTCGCGACATGGCGCCGATTCCGACAAGCGTGCCCATCACCGTGACGGGCACGAGCATCGAGCGGCTCAGCCAGGGCCACGCCACCACGAGAGACAGAGCGAGAAGAGCGAAGAAGCGGCCGTAGGCAAGGGGGGCCAGAATGCCGTCGGCGGAGCGAAACACGTTCATCAACGGCGACCCCAGCGCGGCCCAGGCGAGCAGCCAGAGGACCAGGGGACGCCCGGTCAGCCGCTGCGCCACCGCGGCCACGGGAAGGAATAGAAGGACAAGATGGTACGAAGCGACGAAGGGTGACGCGGCCAGAGCCAGGGCCACCACCACGGCCACCGCGTCCTGAACCTTCTGCTGCTTGAGCGCCCGAAAGCCGCACCACGCCCCGAGGGCCAGGAGAGCGGAAGGAACCGCGGCGCCTATGAACCGGGCAGCCGAAGGCACGTTCGCCCACGGCGCAGGATTCAGATCGGGCTCGAAGCGGAAGAGCCGATTCGCCAGAGCACCGATGCTTCCCCATCCCGCGGCGAACGGGTCCTGAATGTCGCCCCGCATCATCCACGGCAGCACCTTCGTGGTGAACTCAAGGAACGGTCCGACGCCGGCCAGCGCGAGTAACACGAGCGAGGGCGTGGCCGCACCGCAGGCGAATCCTGCGAGCGCGCGGAGCCGCCCGGGATGAAGAAAGAGCACGCCCACGGGAAGCGCGTAAGGCTTGAATCCCGCGCCGAGCCCCAGCAGGAAGCCACCGGCGAAGGGGCGGCCGGCCCCATACAGGAGAACGCCGGCGAGGAGAAGGGCGCTCAGAATCAGATATGGCTGCCCAAAGGCGAGGCTGTTGCGAATCGAAAGAGTCGGCGCCAGCACCACCAAGGCGGCGAGCGAGGGCGATGCACCGGGCCACAAACTCCTGACTATCCCGATGCTGAACCCGAGAGCCACCAGCAGTGTGATCGTCCAAAGCCCCTTCGCGTTTGCCGGGCTCAACCCAGCGAAGGGCAGCAGCCACAGTGCGTTCGCCGGAGGGTGCGGCACGAACGACCCGAGGGTCGACAGCGAGGCCAGGCGAACCGCCTCGTCGAACGCACCGGCCTGGTACAAGGCCCCGAGGTCGCCGCCCCGGCCCAGCACGAAGGCAGGGACGAAGTAGTTCGCGAAGTCGCTCTGGTTGGGGTCGAAGGCGGCGCGGCTCAGAACCGGCAACTGCGCCACCACCAGGGTGAGGGCGAAGAGTCCCGCCCAGCCCCGCGGGTGCGCCTGGGCCACCGCCTAGAACGCCGTTTCGATCTGCAGCGCTCCGAACCGGCCCACGTTGTTGGTGGTGAGGCTCATCTGACCCGAGATCTTCACTTTCCAGATCACCATCTGCACTCCCGGCAGGAAGGAACTGAGGGTGTACCGGGGCAGGGTCCCCGGTTGATCAACGGTGCTCGCCTGAAGTTGCGCGGTGACGGCCATGTCCTTCCGGAGGTGATAGTCCGCGGCGAGGAAACCCGAGGCGAAGCCGAGCGCGTCGCGCGTTCCCGCGGGGGCGGCCAGAGACAGCACTGAGTTGCTGTTCCGTCCGTACACCGCGACGCCGTACACGTTGATCTTCCAGATCCAGGTGTTGCCATCAACGCCGAAGCGCAGGATCCCGTCGCGCGCCACCCCGACTTGGGTGGCGTTCAACCGCGCCACGATGTCGTTCCGGCCGATGTAGGCGAACGCACCGACGCGGCTCTGCGAAATCTGGCGCGACGCGCGCAGGAACAGGTTCGCATCGAACCGCCCCGGATCGCCCACTCCGGATGCCTTCGCGAGGTCGACGTTCGGCTGAAAATTCCGACCCTGAACCAGCGCGGCCGAGAGGTGAGTCCGGCCCAGTTCTCCACCGATTTCCAGGCCCTGCTGGTGGAACCCGATCGCGTCCGACTCGAGACCGGTGTTGATCCCGTAGACGGAATATGGAAGGAGGTGCGGCGTCCGTGCCTGAGTGAAGGGGACATCCAGTTCAAAGCGGCCGGCTCGGGCGTAGAGCTTCCCCGCCGGCTTCAGGTCGAGCCTGACCCAGGCGTTGTCCGGCTCCACGTGCTGAGTGGACCCACCCGACCGCCGCCACGCATCATCAATCCAGTAGGAGAAGCGGGGACCCACATTACCGGCGGAGAGAACCTTCAGATAGCCCGCGTTGCTCGGGTCCCGGTCCTCGGGGATGTACCGCGTGCCCTGGAGCCGGCCGGAGATCGGCGCGCTCTTCAGCCAGGCGCTGCGATCGAAGGACTTCTCGTTCTCGAAGCGGAAACCGCGCTCTTTGAACCGTTCACCAATCCGGTTCAGCTTGGGGAAGATCTGGTGGCAGGCGGAGCAGGCCACCTCGTAGCGACGGGCGAACGCAGGGACCGCGAGGGCATCGCCGGCAACCATCGTCAGCCCAAGAGCCAGGCCGACGGCGCGAAGAGAAGGGAGGTTCATGGGCCTCGATATTCT
>JAGNNV010000191.1 GCA_017990495.1 Vicinamibacteria bacterium | reverse complement strand
GCACAAGTGCGAGGCGGGTGCGCACATCCTTCGCCGACTGGCAGTCACCGAGACTCGGAAGGCGCTGCCGCGGACCCTCCACCACATGCTGCCGGAGGTGTCCAGCACTTCGCCAAACGTGCGCGCGTCGAGTTGTGCCTCGCCCGGAATTGGCGGCGAGGATAGGGCCCGGATCTCCTCCACCAGACCCGCCGGTAGAAGCGAACGCAATTCGACTGGAGCCATCGATGTACGATTTGGGCATACGTACGCTCCATCCTCACTTCTTCCCCCGAGGGTCTCATGATCGCGATTCGTATTGCCCAGGCCTCAACGCTTCTGTTCGCCCTCGCTCATACCGGGGGCATGCTCAACACGGGGTTTCGAGATGAGGCCGAGCGCCAAGCGATGGAGACTCTTCAGGCCTACGTGTTCCCGATCATGGGTGTTTCGCGCAGCCACTATGACTTCTACCAGGGAATGGGCTTCTCAATGTCCCTCTTTCTGCTCTTCTGTGCGGCCCTGATGCAGTGGATGATTCCCATCCTCCGCGTCGACCCTGCCAACGCGCGACCGATTCTCGTCGGATTGAGCGTCACGTTCCTGGCCCTGGCCGCGATGTGCGTTCGCTGGTTCTTTCCGGCTCCGCTCGTGCTGAGCCTCGTGACCGCTCTCGCGGTGGGGCACGTCGCCCGGCGCGCTGGGGCTTCCGTGGCACAACTCCCGCCAGGGTAAGGGGTGGACCCCGGGTAACCGGGACCTACTTCTCGAGGATCCGAGCGATCTCCTTCCTCGCGCGCGGGTCCTTGCTCTCGGCCAGGATTTCGAGAGCGCGACGGCGGACTTCCTTGTCCTTGTTCCTCTGAACGATCTGTATGAGAGCGTCGATCCCGGCATCGCCCTTCTCCTCGATCACGTCCAGGAACGCGAGCTGCGAACGGATCGTCGCCTCGCGGGGTTCGTAGGGGTTCGAACTGGCCATCCGCTCCACGAGCCAGACCCACGCTTCCGCAGGCACGGGGGTGTCGCGCAGGGCTTCCATGGCGGCCAGACGAACGCCCAGAGATGGCGCCTCTCTCAGAAGGCGGAGCAGGACCTCGCGCATAGCCGGGCTGTGCTCATCAAGGGCCTCGACGGCGGTCACACGAACCTGCTCCGACCGGTGCGTCCGGGCAATTTGCTCGAGCGCGCGCGCGGTCTCCGGTCCTTCGATTTGTCCAATCGATTCCACGGCCTGTCGCTGAACCTCCTCCCGAGGATGGTTCTCGACGAGGCCCAGTAACGTTGTGAGCGCCGACTCTGATGGAGCCGCGCCGCCCAACGACTCCGCGGCCAGGCGCTGGATTTCCGGCCGCGCATCGAGTCGAGCGATCTCACCAAGACGCTCGATCGCGGCCTTGGATTCCAGATTGCCGAGCAACTCCACCGCGGTCTGCGCGGAACGGCGATCGTTTGACCTCATGAGTTGTTCGACTGCGCCGAGGCCGTCGGCGAGCGCACCCTTCTCGAAGAGCGCCTCGATCGAACGACGCCTCACGTCGGCTTCGGGATGAAGCGCGGCCAGATCCTTGAGGGCGGCCAGGGCGCTCTGTCCATCGATGTCTTCCAGGGTTTCGATGGCCTCCCGGCGAATCTCCTCGACCGGGTGCGTTTTCGCGATACGGGCGATCTCGTCGACGCCTCGCGGGGTTCCAAACTCACCCAGGCTCTCCACAGATTCGCGACGGACATCCAGGGACGTCTCACCCCAGATCAGCGAGACAAGCTCCTCGAGAGCGTCGGGAGACTGTCGCTCGCCCAGACTCTCGGCGGCTTCGCGCGCCACCTCGGGGTCGCGCGCGGTGCGGGCGAGCGTTCCGAGGGTGGGGGTGGCGAGGGGATCCCCATGTTCGCCCAGCGCTTCGGCGGCCTCGACTCGCACCTCGCGCGAGCGGTCGTTGCGCGCCGTCCGGTCGAGGAAGACCACCGCCTCTTTCACGGGGACGGAGCCGAGCTCCTCCGCCGCGGAGGCCCGAATCGAGTCGCGCGCTTCCGACTCAATCCACCCCTTCAGGGTTTCGAAAACGAGGCGAGAGTCGGTGTGGGCCCCCGCGAGCGCCACGAGGTCGCGGCGAAGGTCGTCGCTCGCGGCACGGGGGAAGGCGCGGCGGATCCAGGCCAGGCTCGCCGCATCGTCGGCGGAATCGAGCCAGAAGACCGGACGCCCTTCGAGATGCACAGGCAGGGTGGCGCTCGCCGCGTGCACGCGGTCGATCGCGCCAGGCGCGGAGGTGTTCATGCCGAGGAATACGACGGTTTCCTGCGACGTCCTCGGCCCCGCGACACTCTCTACTGGGACGCCCGGGGGCTTGACGCCCTCGGCGCTCTTGAACTTGACGTGCCCGGTGATGATCGAGCCGTTGCCGAGGGAGACGGGAACGACGCGATCGATGTAAAGAAGCGGTCCGCCGGAAGGCGCAGCCACCGCGTAGCCGATCCAATACCTCGCCCATCGCTTCGACGCGGCGTCTCTCTCGGCGCGGCCGATCCGTGCCTCCAAAGTCCCGCTTCCATCGAAACGGATGACCTCGCCCGGCTCGGCGGGGCCCGTCGGCGTCCTGGCTGTTGCCCTCATCTTCGGCGCGAAACCGGCCTGCCCTTCGGGCGCGGTACGAGCGGGAGCGGCGGGCGCCAGGCCAAGAACACCCGCGATCGCGGCCAGGGCCAGCGGGAACGCGGCCCAGCGGGGTCGGCTCACGCCATCACCGGCCGGCGCGCCAACGAGCCGCTGTATCCGGGCCATGAGGTCGCCGCCGGAAGCGGCTGCGGCCAAGGCGGGTGGCCTTTGTCGCCACGTCTCCAGGGTGAGCAGTGTCTCGGCGTATTCGCGCGGATCGCCCGCGACTTCAAGCGCCACGTCGTCACAGCACAACTCTCTTTCGTGACGGATGCGTTTCGACAGCCACCAGACGCCGGGATGGTAAAAGAGCGCGGTTTCGACCATGGTCTGCAGCACGTTCACGAAGTAGTCGTGCCGCTTCAAGTGGGCGAGTTCGTGGGCCAGCAGCAGGTCGATCTGCGAAACCGTCAATCCGCTGTGAAGCGAAACCGGCCACAACAGGACCGGCCGCAGGAAGCCGATCGCGGCCGGCGTGGCGACAAGCGCCGACTCGATCAAACGCACGGGCCGCGACACGCGGACGCGGCTCGACATCTCCTCGAACCGCGCGCGGACCGTCTCGGCCGGCACTTGAACCCCAATACGCGTGAGACGCCTTACCCCCAACCATCCAAGGAGCAGGCGCACCGACAACACGAAGACGCCCAGAAGCCAGGCTCTCACCAGTTGTGGCGCCGTGATTTCGCCGACGAGCCTCATGCGATCGGCGAAGCCCCCGTCCGCGATTCCCGATGCCGCGCCCTGCGAACCGATGTTGATGAGGCTGCCGTCGCGCGGGGTCACGCCCGCGAGGCTCGGTTCGAGGGGCGCCGGCTTCGCTGCCGCCGCTCCCGACGAGGCGAGGCGCGCGGCCGGGGCCTCGGCGCGTTCCTGAAGCCGAACGGCCGTGGCGAACGGCACCGCCGCCATGAGAGCGAGGGCCGTGACGCCGAGGTTGTAACGGCTCGTCGCGGAGCTGCCCCGCAGCAGGTGAAGGGCGATCGCGGCTCCCACGACCACGAGCGTGCCCTGCCAGAGGAAATGGAGCAAAGCCCATGCGATCAGGGTGGTGACATCCATGGCTACCTCCTCTTTCCTTTGGCGTCCAGCGAGTCGAGCAGGGAACGAATCTCCGCAAGCTCGGCGGCGGAAGCCTTGCGGTTCTGGAGGGCATGCATCACGAGGCCCGCGGGCGAGCCGCCAAAGGCACGGTCCAGAAGATCCGATACGAGGTTCCGCTTCACCTCGGCCGCGGGCCGCGTTGCCCGATACACGTGCGAGCGCGCGCTCTCGTCCCTCTGCACCAGGCCCTTGTCGGTCATGATCTGAAGCAGCTTGAGGACGGTCGTGTAGCCCACCTCGCGCTCCGGCAGTCGGTCAAAGACCTCGCGCACGGTGCTGGGCCCGTTCTGCCAGAGCACCGACAGAATCGCGAGTTCTGCGTTGGTCGGCTTGGGAACGTCGTTGGTTCTTGCCATTTTCGCCCTCCACGATCACGCCACGGCGCGATCTGACGTCCCGGAGAATATACGAATCATTTCGTATGTCAATACGAAGCTCTTCGTATTGTGAAGGCGCCTTGACGGAGACCTGGGCCCGGGTTAGCCTATGTGTCGAAGGTTGATGTAACGAAGGTTGAGGCAATAGAGGCTCCACGATGGCATCCGCTCGGTTCCCCATTCCGCAAGGCACGCTCGACATGCTGATTCTGCAGGCGCTCTCGCTCGAGCCCGCCCATGGTTATGCCATCGCGCGACGGCTCCAGCAGATCTCCCGCGAGGTCGTTCAGGTCAACCAGGGCTCGCTGTATCCAGCCCTGCATCGCCTTGAACAGAAGGGCTGGCTGAAGGGGGAGTGGCGCCCCTCGGAAACCGGTCGGGAGGCCAGGTTCTATGCGCTCACCCGCACAGGGCGCAAGCAACTCGCGGTGGAGAAGGCGAGCTGGGATCAGCTGGCTCTCTCGGTCCGGCTCATCTTCAACGAGGGGAGCTGAGCCTTGTCGAGATTCCTGAATCTGTTTCGTTTCCGCCGTGACCGCCTGGACCGGGACCTCGAGCGAGAGCTGAAGTACCACATCGACCGGCGGGTCGACGACATGATGGAGAGCGGCTTGAGTGAGGTCGAAGCGCGCCGGCTGGCCAGCCTCGAGTTCGGCGGCGTGTCCAGAATCGAGGAAGAGGTTCGGGACACCTGGGTCTGGCGGTGGCTCGATGTTCTCGTGTCCGACGTCCGCTACACCATCCGGGGTTTGCTTCGAAGTTGGAGGTTCGCGCTTGGGACGGGCGCGGTTCTGGCCCTCGCCATCGGCGCCACCGTGGCCATGTTCTCCGTGGTCAACACCGTGCTGCTCGAACCCCTGCCGTACCAAGGCGCCGAGCGCCTCATGTCGGTCGAAACGTTTTGGACGAACACCGGACGCAGCAGTGACGGCGTATCGGGCCCCGACTTCCTTGACTGGCAGGCTCAGAACAACGTCTTCGAAGCGATGGCAGTGTCGTACAGCAACAAGGATGATGCCACGGTGGTTTCCGACCGCGCCTTGTTCGCCAACACTGAGTACGTGTCGATCGGTTTCTTCGACGTCTTCGGACAGGCTCCCGCGAAGGGACGTCTGCTGCGCGAGTCCGACGTGCCGGCGGGGGATGCGAATCCGCTGGTCGCGGTGGTGGCGCATGACTGGGCCGGCACGCACTTCGGGAGCGCCGCCAACGCGGTGGGAAAGACAATCACGGTCTACGGCAATCCGATGAAGATCGTCGGAGTGGCGGCGCCCGGCTTTCGCTATCCCGCGGCCACGGATATCTGGGCGCCCGAACGGACCGGAAGCGAGGCGTCAAGCCGGACTCAACACCACTATCAGGCGGTCGGACGGCTGAAGCCCGGCGTGGAACTCGCAAGCGCGAGGGCGCAGATGCGGACTATCGGCGACAATCTCGCCCGCCAGCATCCCGAGAATCGCGAAAAGACCGTGGCGCTCACTCCTCTGCAGGAGCGCATCACGGGCAATGCTCAGGTGACCCTGTGGGCGCTGATGTGCGCCGTCGCCATCGTGTGGCTCATCGCGTGCGCCAACATCGCGAACCTCCTGCTGGCGCGAGCCGCAGGCCGGACCCGTGAGATCGCGCTGCGTACCGCGCTCGGGGCCGGTCGGGGTCGCGTGGCGGTTCAGCTGTTCACCGAGAGCTGCGTGCTCGCGGGGCTTTCGGGCCTCGCAGGTCTGCTCCTCGCGTTCCTGCTGGTGCAAGCGATCGTCGCCTCGTCGCCGGCCGATCTGCCCCGCATCCAGGATGTGCAGGTCGACGCTACCGTGCTTCTGTTCGCGCTCTTGCTGTCGCTCGGCTCAACCCTGCTTTTCGGGCTTGTGCCCGCGTTCCACGCGTCGCGGCTCGACCTTTCGGATGCACTGAAGCGGGGCGGCTCCAAGGACACGGCCGCAAGCGGCGGGACGCGCCTTCGTTCCACCCTGGTGGTGGCCGAAGTGGCTTTGTCGGTGGTGTTGCTCGCCGCCGCCGGGCTGCTGGCGCGGTCGCTCCACGCCCTCCAGAATGTGGACCTCGGCTTCTCGACGGAACGTGTGATGGTCGCCTACACGGAGTACGCGGTCAAGGACGACATTTCGGATATCCGAGCGAGGAGTCGCTTCTATTCGGATGTGCTCGACCGCCTGCGCGCGACCCCCGGCGTCACCGCCGCGTCCGGTGTGGCGTACCTTGGAATGGGACGTGAGCCGAGATCACCTCGCGACTACTTCATTGAAGGGCGGCCCGAGGGTCAACCCGGCGAACGCCCGCAGGCCGAGCTTCACGCGATCACGGCCGACTACTTCAAGACGCTCCAGATTCCCCTTCGTGTCGGGCGCGATTTCGATGGAGCCGACACGCCGGATCGACCCAAGGTCGCGGTGATCAACGAGGCCCTTGCCCTCCAGGCTTTCCCCGGCGCTTCGCCTTTGGGCCAGCGCATTCGGGCGAACAGCCGAGCTCCCTGGATGGAGATTGTCGGGGTGGTGGGCGAGACGCGATGGCAGGACCCGAGCCAGAAGGCGCCCCCGGTGGTCTTCGTGCCGTCGACCCAGGACTGGGGCAACTCGTTGTCCATCCTGGCCAGGACATCGGTGGACGAGGGAGCGATTGCCGCAACCCTTCGCGCGATCCTGAACGGCGCGAATCCGAGCGTGCCGGTGCGGTTCGAAACCATGGAGACGTTGTTCGACTCGACGCTTTCGCTTCCTCG
>JAGNNV010000026.1:12271-26147 GCA_017990495.1 Vicinamibacteria bacterium | reverse complement strand
GCCTTCGCCGGTGGGGCTTTGCTGCTGGGGGCCCCCTACGGCACCATTCGCCTGGCCGCGAGTCTGAGCCGCAAGACCCCCACGGTGCAGGCCCGTGTGAATCCGGGCACTCCCGCCGTCCCCCGGGCCGCGGCCCGGGTGGAGCCACGGGAACCCGAGGTCCTGACCCAAAGGCCCCAATCGATCTGGCTCGTTGAGACGGGACGGGATCACGAGCTCTACAGCAACGGGCTCCGCATCGACACGACCCACCGGGTGAAGGGCACGCGGCGGATGTTCGCGCCCATCGACGAGGCCACTGGTTCGGCCATGGCGACTGAGACCCGGCCCGTGGGCATCGTCTTCCACACCACGGAGAGCGACATCCAGTCGCTCGAGCCCGAGAACAACGCTTCCCTGATCCGGAACTCGAAGAACCTCGTGGCCTACGTGAAGCGCCACGAGTTCTACCACTACCTGATCGACCGCTTCGGCCGGGTTTTCCAGATCCTGAACGACGACTCCCGGGCGAACCACGCCGGCCACTCGGTTTGGTCGAACGCGGGGAAGGTGTACATGAACCTGAACCACGCCTTCTTCGGCGTCTCCTTCGAGTCGCGCTTCGCTCCGGAAGGCCCCCTGCCCCTCACCGAAGCCCAGCTTCAGGCCGGCCGACTGCTCACCGAGCATCTGGTCCGGCGCTACGAACTCGACCCGCGGCTGTGTGTGGGCCACGGCATCGTGAGCGTGAATCCGAAGACCCGCAAGATCGGCCATCATGTCGATTGGGCGAAGAACTTCCCGTTCCACACCTTCGGCCTGCCCGACGCGTACGATGTGGAGCCCGCGAGTGTCAGGCTGTTTGGCTTCGGCTATGATGACGACCTCGCGAAGGCGATCGGCGAGCCGTGGCCGGGCGTCTTCAAAGCGGAAGCGGAACTGGAGAAAGCCGCGTCGAAGGCCGGGCAGTCCACCTCTGAACTGCGGCTCTCTCTGGCCCGCCGTTTCGATCTCTGGTTCGAAGAACAAAGTCAAGCCGCCAAGAGCGCATCGAGCGCCTTAATCACACCTCCTGCCCCCGCAGGACCTGGAGTCAATTGAATCTCATGGATGAGCGAAAAGATCACTTGTGGAAGGTGCAGGAAGGGTCGGAGGCAGCCGCCGGTGACGACGCTTCCCGCGGCATGCCCCTCGGGGTCGACGTGGGCACGAGCAAGATCGTGGCCGCGCGACGGCGCAGCAAGGGCACCGAAACCTCGATGCAGCTGAACGCCTTCATCCCGGTTCCGTTCTCGCGGTTCACCGAGACCATCCTCGGCCAGAACGAGATTCCCTATTTCCGCGACGGCGACGAACTGATCATCTTCGGCGGGGCCACCGAACGCTTCGCCAACATGTTCAACGTCGAGACCCGCCGCCCCATGGCCGACGGTCTGCTGAACCCCAAGGAGCGCATGGGGACGGTGGTGCTCGAGTCGATCATGAAGAGCCTGATTCCCAAGGCCAAGAACCAGGGCGAAGTGCTTTCGTTCTCGGTTCCCGCGGCCACCGAGGGCCGTGAAGCCGAACTCGTGTACCACGAGGCCAGCCTGCGCCGGTTCTTCGAGACCCTTGGCTACCGCGCGGTGGCCATCAATGAAGGTCTGGCCGTGATCTTCTCCGAACTCGAAGACCAGAACTTCACCGGCATCGGCATCTCCTGCGGTGGCGGCATGTGCAACGTGGCCCTCGCGTATTTGTCGATTCCCTCGCTGCTCTTCGGCATCAACAAGGGCGGCGACTACATCGACACCTCGGTGGGCTCGGTCGTCAACGAACCGGCCACCCGCATCAAGACCATCAAGGAAGAGAAGCTCGACCTCACCAAGGCTCCCACCGACAAGCTCGAGAAGGCGCTGCACATCTACTACGAGGATCTCGTCGAGAGCCTGGTCGATTCCATCCGCAAGGCCGTGGCCAAGGCCGACAAGCTGCCGCGCGCCCATCGCCCGCTGCCCATCGTCATCGCCGGCGGCACATCAAAGCCCAAGGGCTTCAAGGAGCTGTTCGAACGGTCGATGAAGTCGAAGCCCTTCCCGGTCGAGATCTCCGACATCCGGGTGGCCGCCGATCCCGTCACCGCCACCGCGCGCGGCGCCCTCATCGCCGCCCTCTACGAGAAGTAAGGTCTCTTGGCCAGAACCTCAAGGGCCCGCTTCGGCGGGCCTTTTTTTTCGGCTCTGCTGCTGGGTTTGTCCGGGCCGTCGCCTCTGCAGGCGACGCCGCTCGCGGAGACGGTGATGAAAGTAGAGAAAACTCCCGCCGTCGCCCGCTCATCACGTGATGAGGCGCTCGATGAACTCGCGCGCTTTTTCAAGGAACGATCGGCGGCCCACGGCATCGTCGGCGCGAGCCTTCGCGTGGTGGGGACGGGCGGACCGCTTCATCACGCCTCGTTCGGACTGCGCGACCGGGCGACCGGCCGGCCCACGAACGAGGCCACCATCTATCACTGGGCCTCGATCACCAAAACCCTGACCGGCATCGCCATCCTGCAATTGCGCGACCGCGGGCGTCTCTCCCTCGACGACTCGATCCTCAAGTACGTCCCCGAGCTCGAGGCCGTGCACAACCCCTTCGGGCCCACGAGCGCCATCACCCTGCGTCAGCTGCTCTCGCACACCGCGGGGTTCCGCGCCGGCACCTGGCCCTTCGGCGGTGACAGGCCGTGGCATCCCCACGAACCCACCGAGTGGTCGCAGCTCGTGGCCATGATGCCCTACACCGCGGTCGAGTTCGCGCCCGGGTCGAAGTACAGCTACTCGAATCCGGGCATCGTCTATCTGGGCCGGGTCATCGAGAAGCTCTCGGGTGAAGCGTGGGAGCTTTACATCCAGAAGAACATCCTCACGCCTCTCGGCATGACCCGCAGCTTCTTCGATCGCGCCCCGTATCACCTCCTCGATGACCGGTCGCACAGTTACACCATTGCCGACGGGAAGATCGAGGAGGCGCGGTTCGACTTCGACACCGGCGTCACCGTTTCAAACGGGGGACTGAACGCACCGCTCGGCGACATGGAGAAGTACGTTCGGTTCCTCCTCGGCGCGGCGGAAACCGCGGAGGGGCGGGCCGTGCTGGCGCGCCCATCGCTCGAGGAGATGTGGCAGCCGATGGCTTTGGTCGAAACCGTGGGCGAGGACCGAGTGGACATGGGGTTGTGTTTCTTCATCGAGATGCGCGGCGGCCGTCGATTGATCGGCCACAGCGGCAGCCAGAATGGCTTCATCTCCCATCTCTACCTCGACCCCGAAGCCCGCGCGGGCTACGTGGTCTCGTTCAACACCGAGGCAAACGGTGAGGCCCCCGTGCCCAATACCCGAAAGCTCGATGCCGAGGTTCGCGAGTTTTTCGTGGCCCGAGTGGCTCCCGTCCTGCAGGCCTCGGCGGGAGGGAAGTAATGGCGCCCTCTCTTCCTCGCCTCGCCCTGACCGTCGGCGATCCCGCGGGCATCGGCCCGGAGATCATCCTGAAGGCGCTGGGCTCGCCGGAGGTTCCCGCGGCCGAGTGGGTGGTTTATGGCGCGCGAGCGGTCATGGAGGCGTGCGCCGCCTCGTTGCATCTCCCGTCGCTGGAGGCGTCCGGCGCCACTCTTCTCGATGTCGGCGGCGCGCGCGTCACCACGGGCGTGGTGTCCGCCGAGGCAGGTCGGCAGGCCGCCATCGCCGTCATGCAGGCCGCCGAGGATTCGCTCAAGGGTGTGGTTCGCGGCCTCGTCACCGCGCCCCTCAATAAGGAAGCCATGCACATCGCGGGCTTCGACTATCCCGGGCACACCGAACTCCTCGCTCATGTGGCGAAGACGCCCAACGTGGCCATGATGTTCGTGGGCGGCAAAATCAGGGTCGCGCTGCTCACCATCCACGCTCCGCTCAAGGACGTTCCGCGTCTCGTCACGGGAGAGGAGATCATCCGGGTGGCCACCCTCGTCCACGAAGCCCTGCCCCGGTTCGGTCCGACGGGCGCCCGGCCGAAAATCGCCATCGCGGGTCTTAACCCTCACGCCGGCGAACATGGCCACATTGGTTCCGAGGAACAGGACGTGTTCCCCGAGGCCCTCCGAACTCTGCGGGAGCGCGGCGTCGACATCGAGGGCCCCTTCCCGGGGGACACGCTCTTCGTGCGCGCGGCGCGCGGCGACTTCGATGGCGTGATCGCGTGTTATCACGACCAGGGCCTCATCCCGGTCAAGCTGCTGGCTTTTGGGGAGGCGGTGAACGTGACCATCGGCCTGCCCTTCATCCGCACCTCGGTCGATCACGGCACGGGCTTCGATATCGCGGGCCAGGGGAAGGCCGACGAAGGCAGCCTTCTCGCCGCCATGCGCCTGGCCGTTCAGCTCGCGAACGGCTGAGCCGCGGCCCTTCGCCCGCGCTCCCTTCCTGGTTCGTTTGCCTCATAGGCTGCTACAGGCGCGAGGCGCATACTCCGCGACGAGAGGTGATGTCGATGTCAGAAGTCCACAGTTCGTACCCCGTCGCCGTTCGCTGGGAAGGCGGACGCCAAGGCCTCGCCACGAGCTCCGACGGCCTGCCCGACCTGTCGGTGGCCTCGCCGCCGCCGTTTGGAGGGCCCGCGGGCGTGTGGTCGCCCGAACATCTGTTCGTGCTGTCCGCCGCCACCTGCTGGATGACTACGTTCCTCGCGGTCTCCGAGGCCTCCAAGCTCGAGGTCGCCGCCGTCGAGTGCGCGGGCAAGGGTGACCTCGAAAAGGGCGAGGATCGCCGCTTCTGGATTCCGCGCATCGTCCTCATGCCGCGGGTCACCATCCACCGCGAGGAAGACCGCGAGAGGGCGCTGCGGTTGATCGAGAAGGCAGAAGCCGCGTGCCTCATCAGCCGTTCAATGCGCACCGCAGTGACTCTGCAGCCCGAGGTCTTCGTGGAGGCTCTCGCCGCGGTCTGACCGGCCTTGAGAAAAGCATGCAGGATCTTCTGACCGGTCTGGCGCTTGTGGCCGTCTGGGTGGCGCTCCAGGTGTGGATTCTGCCGCGCATGGGCGTTCCTACCTGAGCGGTGCCCCGCCCGCGCGTGTCGCGGGAAGACACCGACGACACGACGCCCGAAAAGCCGCGCTGCTGAGACCGCGGCTTCAGGCGTCCGTCGTCGGCTCGGCCTCCATCCGATAACCCGCTCCGCGTACTGTGAGCAGCAGGCGCGGATTCGAGGGATCGGTTTCGAGGTATTTCCGGAGGCGGACCACGAAGTTGTCCACCGCCCGCGTTTCCGTGTCGGGATGCAGATTCCAGACCTTTTCGAGGATCTCGCCCTTCGTCACCACCGTGCCTCGGCGTTCGTAGAGCAGGCGGAGGAGTCCGGCCTCGAGCAGGGTGAGGCGGATGAGTGACTCGCCCCTCCGTGCTTCGAAGTTGGCGAAGTCGACGCGGTTCTCCCCGATCGATACCGTGGTGGGGCCTCCCGGAGAAGGCGGAGTCTTGGTCCACTCGCGACGCCTCAGCAGGCTCTTCACCCGCGCGAGCAGCACGGTCAGGTCGAAGGGTTTGGCCAGATAGTCGTCGGCTCCCGCCTGCAGCCCCTCGACCACGTCCTCGGGCAAGCCCTTCGCGGTGAGCATCAGGATGGGGGTGCGGTTGCCTGCGTCCCGGGCGGCGCGAACCACCGAGAAGCCATCCATGTTCGGCAGCATCACGTCGAGCAGGACCAGGTCGTGGCCTTCGCGCGACTGGGCGCTTTGGACCGACAGCAGGTCGCTGGCCTCCTGGCCGTCGGCGATGCAGTCGACGGCATAGCCCTCGACCTTGAGATTGAAGGCGATGCCGCGGGCGAGGTTCAATTCGTCCTCGACCACCAGGATCCGCGCGATCGCCGAGGGTTCAGGCATGGGCCACCTCCTCGTGGGATTCGGCGAGGCTTTCTTTCACCACCCTCGGGAGATGGAGGGTGAAGGTGGCGCCGCGGCCCTCGCCGTCGCTCTCGGCGCGCACCGTGCCTCCGTGGGCCTTCACCACCGACTTGACGATGAACAGACCCAGGCCGGTTCCCGTCCGCGACCGGCGGACCTCGGAACCGATGCGATAAAAACGGTTGAAGATGAAACGCAGGTGGGCGCGGTTCAGACCCACGCCGCGGTCCTCCACCGACAGCCGGGCCAGACCGTTTGACTCCTCGCCCAGCCTGACCTTGACCAGCACCTGATCGGTCGAATATTTCACTGCGTTGTCGAGCAGGTTCAGCACCGCGGTTTCGATGGCGGTGGAGTCGCCCTTGAGAAGCAGCGTGGCCGGACCTTCGTACACGAGCGCCGACTCCGCCAGTTGGTTACGGGTTCTCGTCAGGGCGCAGGCGTGCTGCACCAGGCGGG
The DNA here is from genome assembly GCA_017990495.1 of Vicinamibacteria bacterium. Lineage (GTDB taxonomy): Bacteria > Acidobacteriota > Vicinamibacteria > Fen-336 > JAGNNV01 > JAGNNV01. The sequence goes on along the minus strand of JAGNNV010000026.1, from coordinate 19,808 downwards.
CCATGTCGATGGTCGGCGGGTTGATCACGGCGCGGTCCGCGTAGAGACCGGCGTTCAGGATGTTGTTGATGGTGCCGTTCAGGCGGTCGAGATCGGCCCGCATGGTCTGGTAGAAGTCGTCGCGCTGGTCGGTAGACAGAGTGTCCGCGCGCAGCATCAGGGTGTCGAGATACAGACGCAGGGAGGCCACCGGGGTCTTCAGTTCGTGGGTGACGGCGCTTACGAAGTTCGACTGGCGCTCGTTGAGCCTCACCTCGCGCAGGAGCAGAGTGAACATCAGGCCAAGGCCCGAGATCAGCAGGAGGAAGAGGAGCAGTCCGAAAAAATAGACGAGGTAGCGCGCGGTAGGCGAAACCAGAAGGGCGGTCTCGCTGCCGATGAGCTGCCAGCCCACGGTGAGGGCGATGGCCACCAGCAGGGACGACACCCCGATGGTGATGTGAAACCACGTCCTTCGCCTCGGGGCGGAGAGTTGAGCTTCGGCCACGGTGCGGACCTCGCCCTCCTTACGGATCACGAGAACAGTTTGAAGATGTCCGGGATCACCCGCAGGACGCGACCCCGGGTGAGGTAACGCTTCGAGAACGAAAGCCGGACCAGGGCGAAAAGCCTGGCCCCGATGAAAGACGCGTGGAAGGCCCGCAGGGCGCCCGCCATCATCGACTTGAACTCGGGGCCGTAGGGATACCACCACGCCTCGCCCCCGCGCGACATGTCCCGGGCCACGTACTTGGGCTCGGTCATCTCCAGCAGGCCGAGGGCGCCGTGAGTGCGGCCGATGCCCGAGGCCTTGACCCCTCCCCAGGGCGATGTGGGCTCGCCGAAGGTGTAGACGTGGTCGTTGATGGTGACCACCCCGGCCTGCAGTTCGCGCTCGAGCCGGGCCGCGGTGACCTCGCTTGTGGTCCAGCCGCTCGCGGTGAGGCCGTAAGGGGAGTCGTTGGCGAGGCGGATGGCCTCGTCGATGGACTTCACCCGCATGATGGGCAGGACCGGCCCGAAGGTCTCATCGCGCATGATCGTCATGGTGTGATCGACGCCGGTCAGCACGGTGGGCGGATAGAACCATCCGGGGCCGTCGGGACGGACGCCTCCGGTCTCGATGCGGGCTCCCTTGGCGCGGGCATCCTCGACGTGGGCTTCGACGATGCCGCGCTGACGCTCCATGGTCAGGGGACCCATGTCGGTATTTCCGTCGAGCGGATCGCCGTACTTGACTGCCTTCGCTTTCGCGACCACCCGGGCGATGAAATCATCGGCCACCGACTCGAGGACGTAGACGCGCTCCACCGAGGCGCAGGTCTGGCCCGCGTTCAGAAAGGCCGCCCACACGATGCCGGAGGAGGCGCGTTCGAGGTCGGCATCCGCGCAGACCACCGCCGGGTCCTTGCCGCCGAGTTCCAGCGTCACCGGGGTTCCCTGGGCGGCCGCGCTGGCCATCACTTTGCGGCCGGTGGGCACGCTGCCCGTGAACAGGACCTTGCGGAAGCGCGGATCGGCCACGAGGGCGGCAGCGACGCCGTCCTGACAGGCCACGGTATTCATCACCCCTTCGGGCAGCCCGGCGCGGGTGAAGATGTCGGCGATGGCGAGGCCGATCAAGGTTGTGGCGGGCGCCGGTTTGAGCACCACGGTGTTCCCGGCCATCAAGGCGGCCGCGATGCCGGTGATGGGGATGGAGAACGGGTAGTTCCAGGGAGTGATGATGAGGACCGGTCCGAGCGGCGCGAACTCTATGCGGGCCCGCTTGTGCCCGATCAGAAACACCGCGGGGTCGGTTTCCCTCGGAGCGAGTGTCTCCTCCGCGGTCTGAGCCATGTGCTTCAGGTGATCGAGGGCCGGGAGAATCTCCGCGAGATGGGCCTCGGCCACGGGCTTTCCCTGCTCGCGGGCCACGAGATCGGCGAGGCTCTCCGCCTCCGCCAGGATCAGCGCGCGCACGCGATCGAGAATTTGCCGGCGATGGGCGAACGATGTGGCGGACCAGGTGGGGAAGGCCGACGTCGCCGCGGACACCGCCGCCGCGGATTGCGCGCCGTCGAGTCGAGAGAACGAGCCCACCACCATCCCGCTCGAAGGCGAGACCGCTTCCTGAACGCCGTCGTTTCCAGGGACGCGGGCGCCGGAGACGATGGAGTGAACCACGCCCTGCGGCCCCGCCTGGTCGGTTTGCAGGGTCGAACTTGCTTCCATGGGGGCATTTTCACCCCGGAAGGCCCCTCGCGTCCAAGGCCCCCTGGTTGTTCGGGCCGGGCGGCTACAATCGCGGGGTGATGAAAACCGACGGACCGCCCGAGAGCGATGGCGTGCGAAGCGAGCTTCTGGGCGCGAACAACCGTTTCTACGAGTCGCTCGAGAGTTTCGATCTCGGCAAGATGAAGTCCGTGTGGTTCCGGGGCGAAGGGGTGCGTTGCATCCATCCCGGGTGGGATGCCATCAACGGCTATGACGCGGTGATCGAGTCGTGGGACCAGGTCTTCCGGAACACAGGTTGGATGCGCGTCACCCCGACCGATGTCTCGACCTGGCGGCTGGGCGAACTCGGGCTCGTGTACTGCTCGGAAAACATCACCGCCAAACACGATGACGAAGTTGGAGTGGCGGTTACCATGGCCACCAACGTCTTTCGCCAGACCGACGAGGGCTGGCGCATGATCCTGCACCACGCTTCACCCGCGCCGGTCGAAGTCACCCAGTCCTTCAACGGAACCCTCCAGTAACCTGAGGCGTCCCCACGGTTCACCAAACCTCCATGTTCTTTTCATCCTCCAAGACCAAGATGCCCTCTCCCGACGCCGCGCTGCCCGGCCGCGACGAGGAGATGGAGGTTCCACCCGCGCACTTCGTCCTTGGCGCTCCCCTGCGCGGACCCTTCCCGGCGCATCTCGAGCAGGCGATGTTCGGTCTCGGGTGCTTCTGGGGCGCGGAGAAGCAGTTCTGGAAGATCAAGGGCGTATTCACCACCGCGGTGGGGTACGCCGCCGGCTTCACGAAAAACCCGACCTACCGCGAGGTGTGTTCCGGAAAGACCGGGCACAATGAGGTGGTGCTGGTGGTGTTCGATCCGAAAGTGGTGAGCTACGCCACTCTGGTCAAGGTGTTCTTCGAGGCCCACGATCCGACCCAGGGTATGAAGCAGGGGAACGACGTGGGCACGCAGTACCGTTCCGGCATCTACGCTTTCTCAGAGCCGCAGCGCGCCCTCGCCGAGTCCGCGCGCAGCGCCTATGCCGAGGCCTTGCGCGGAGCGGGCCGAGGCGAAGTCACCACCGAGATCCTCGACGCCCCGGCCTTCTACTACGCCGAGGACTATCACCAGCAGTATCTGGCCAAGAACCCGAACGGCTACTGCGGCCTCGGGGGCACGGGTGTGGCCTGCCCGATGCCCGCTCGGTAGACCGGGAACGCAGCCCCTTCGGATCTACCTGGAATCGGGAGCCCCATGCCTCGGAAACCCACCGCCGAAGTCCTGGCTCGGCTGAAGGAAATACTCGGTCCATCCGGGTTCTCAGACGATCCCGACGAGCTCGCCCCTCTCCTGACCGAGTGGCGCAACCGCTTCGTGGGCAAGACGCCGCTTCTGCTCAAACCCGCGAGCACCGCCGAGGTCGCCGACATCGTGCGGATCTGCGCCGAGGCCGAGGTCGGCATCGTTCCCCAGGGCGGCAACACCGGCCTCGTGGGCGGGCAGATTCCGCGCGCCGAAGGGAGCGATGTGCTGGTGACCCTGGGACGACTGAACAGGATCCGCCACATCGACGCCACCGACAACACCATGATCGTGGAGGCGGGCTGCACCCTGGGGGCGGCGCAGCAGGCCGCGGCCGGGGTCGAGCGGCTGCTGCCCCTCAGTCTGGCCGCGGAAGGAACCAGCCAGGTGGGGGGCAATCTCTCCACCAACGCCGGCGGCATCCACGTGCTTCGGTACGGCAACGCCCGTGATGCGGTTCTGGGCCTCGAGGTCGTTCTTCCCGATGGGAACGTCTGGCATGGCCTGCGCGCTCTGCGGAAAGACAACACCGGCTACGACCTGAAGCACCTCTTCATCGGCGCCGAGGGCACGCTGGGCATCATCACCGCCGCGGTGCTGAAGCTGTACCCGCGACCGCGCGAGGTGGCGACCATCTTCGCCTCCTGCGCGGATCCGGACCAGGTGCTGGCTCTGCTTCAACTGGCCCGCGAGATGACGGGTGATGCGGTTTTCGCGTTCGAGATGATCTCGCGCTTTGCGCTGTCCCTGGTGACCCGCTACGTCCAGGGAGCATCGGATCCGCTGGCCGAGCAGGCGCCCTGGTATGTCCTGACCGACTTGACGGTCGGGCGCGAAGAGGCGGAGGCGTTTCTGGCCGCGGCCTTCGAAAAGGGGCTGGTCGCCGATGCGGTGCTGGCCGCCAGCCCGGAACAGGCCAGGGCGCTATGGAGGCTGCGCGAATCGATCTCCGAGGCACAGAAGCATGAGGGAGCCAGCATCAAGCACGACATCTCCGTGCCGGTATCCCGCATTCCCGCCTTCGTCCGCGAAGGCCTGGCCGCCGCCGAGAAGCTGATCCCTGGGATCCGACCGGTTCCGTTCGGTCATGTGGGCGACGGCAATCTGCATTTCAATTTCACCCAACCCGGAGGCGCCGATGCGCGCGCTTACCTCGCGAGGTGGGAAGACCTGAACCGGGTGGTTCACGACATCGTTGTCGCCCATGGCGGGTCGATCAGCGCCGAGCACGGCATCGGGGTGCTCAAGCGCGAAGAGGGTCGTCGCTACAAGAGCGCGGTCGAGCTGGACCTCATGCGCAGAATCAAGCAGGCGATCGATCCCGCGGGCATCATGAATCCAGGCAAGGGCATCGCCTGATCCGCGCGGCCTTTCAAGTTCGATCAGTCGAGGGCGTCGCGTCACCAGGGAACCCTGAAGCCGCATGGCAAAAAGAAAGGGCGACCCACGGGGGTCGCCCTCACGACGTCGCGCCAGGTTTGCTTTAGAAGCTTGCGGGACGGCAGGTGTAAGCGCCGCCCACCCAGGGCGTGCGGTCGGAGATCAGGACATCGACATGCTGCGAGACGTTCTGGTCGCCCTTGACCCGCATTTCGTCGTGGCCGAGGGGTTCGGCACAGATCTGGCCGTTGCTGCGGTTCAGTATCTCCTGGGCCAGTTGCCTCATGTACTCGAGGTTGTCGCGAACGTCGCCGTTCGAGAAGAAGAGACCCGGCTGGGAATTGCGCAGGCTGGCCTGGGCGGAGTCGATCTGGCTCGCGTAGATCACCGAGCCGCCTTCACGGCAGCACTGGGCGTCGCAGTTCGGCAGAGCAGGCAGCGCACAGGTGGCCCGCGTCGAGGGGGTTGCGGTAGGCACCGGGGTCGGGGCCGGGGTTGCCGTAACCGTTGCCGGGGTGGGGGTTGCGGAAGGACCGGAACCGGTGGTGACATCGCCGATACCGTCGCCGCAACTGATATTCGTCACGGCCATGAACGCGAGGGCTAAAGTCGCCCCAAGAAAAGTTTTTCTCACAATCGCAAGCCTCTTGTTGAAATCTCTACAAAGTACACGTGGAGCGGAGCTCCCCGAAGATCCAAGGAGTATACCGACCCGCCCCGTTCGTCTGAAATGCTCCTTGGGGGGCCCGATCAGCGCAGGTGGCCGACCTTCGACTGGATGAAGGCGCGCAGTCTTTTGAACTCCGCCACATCGGCCCGTCCCAGGGCGGCCACCGCATCATCGGCCTTGCCCGCGAGTTCGGGCTGGTCGAAGGCTCGCAGTTCGGCGGCCACCAGGCTCATCTTCTCGGCGATCCGTTCGAGGGCCCCCACTTCGGTGGAGTTCAAGGTGGCGAGGATCTTGTCGAGGGCGGTCGTCATCAGGTCGGCGAATCTATCAGGCGGGTCGTGATGGTGAGGAGGCGGAGTCCCGGCTCTTTTCGACCTCGTGATAGCGTCCACCGTTGGTCGCGCGGCAAGACCGCCAGGCGCCCCTTGATCCAATCGAAAGAAGCGAGGACACCTTGTCGAACGAGTTCGATCTCACGGTTATTGGCAGCGGCCCCGGCGGGTACGTCGGGGCGATTCGCGCCGCCCAGTTAGGGCTCAAGGTCGCGGTGGTCGAACGCGACCCGAAGGGAGCGGGCGGCACCTGTCTTCAGCGTGGCTGCATCCCCACCAAGGCCCTCCTCCACACCGCCGACCTCTATGAGGATCTGAAGAACGGCAAGGACTACGGCATCGTGGCCGAAAACGTGGGCATCGACTTCACCGCCCTCATGGCCCGGAAGAACCGGATCGTCAACCGGCTCTCCAAGGGCATCGAGAGCTACCTCTTCAAGAAGAACAAGATCACGTTCGTGAAGGGGCAGGGGAGGATCGAGAATCCGAACAGCGTGCTCGTCACCGGCGACGCCGGTCCCCAGCGTATTCCGACGAAGAACATCATGCTCGCCACCGGCAGCAAGCCGCGCAGCCTGCCCAACATCGCCATCGACGGCCAGCGCATCATCACTTCCGACGAGATCCTCGAACTCAAGGAACTGCCCAAGAGCCTGATCGTCATCGGCGCGGGCGCGGTGGGGGTTGAGTTCGCGTCGATCTTCGGCCGGTTTGGCGCGGCGGTTACGGTCATCGAGATGATGCCCCGCATCCTGCCTATCGAGGACGAGGACATTTCGCGCGAGGCCGAGAAGCATCTGGCCAAGCACATGACCTTCCTCACCGGAGCGCGCACCGAGTCGGCCACCGTGATTCAGGGCGGGGTTCAGGTCGAGGTGACGCTGGCGTCGGGAGAGAAGAAGACGCTGATCGCGGAGTTGTTGCTCGTGGCCACCGGCCGCGGCCCGGTTTCGGACGGTCTCGGCCTTGAAGCCACCCGCGTGCGCATGGAGCGCGGCTTCGTCCGGGTCAACAACCGGTACGAAACCGACGAGCCCGGCATTCACGCGATTGGCGACCTCATCACGGTCGACGGCAAGCCGCATCCGCAGCTCGCCCACATGGCTTCGGCCGAAGGCATCCGCGTGGCCGAGAAGCTCGCGGGCAAGCACTTCGATCCCATCGACTACGACCGCATCCCCGGCGCCACCTATTGCCAGCCCGAGGTCGCGAGTGTGGGCCTGACCGAGGCCGAGGCGCGGAAGCGCGGGTATGACGTGGTCATCGGCAAGTTCCCGTTCGGCAATCTGGCCAAGCCGCGCATCATCGGCCACGACGGCGGGTTCATCAAGGTTGTGTCGGAGAAGAAGTACGACCAGGTCCTCGGCGTGCACATGGTCGGTCCGCACGCTACCGACCTGATCTCCGAAGCCTGCGTGGCTCTTCAGCTCGAGACCACTACCGAAGAGATCGCGAAGACCATCCACCCGCACCCCACCCTCGGCGAGACGATGATGCAAGCCGCGGAATCGGTGTACGGCCTGGCCATCGACGCGTAGCGCGCGATTAGCGACCGCTGAGTGGAGTATCGCGGCGACGCCACCCGGAGCCCCGACCTCGCTCGGAGATACTCACGTCACCCCCGGTGTAGCCACTCCGTTTGGCGGGCGGAAACCGGGGGCCTAG
>JAGNNV010000026.1:9021-12171 GCA_017990495.1 Vicinamibacteria bacterium | reverse complement strand
AGCGTGAAAACCCGTTTCCATCCGCGAAATCTCCGAGATCGCGTCGAGAACGCGGGCATCTTCGTGGTGGCCCGCGGTGCCGAACACGAAGCGTCTCGACCCTCGGCATCGAGCCCGGCGGCGCGGGTGGCCGCATGCAGGACTGGAGAGATAGGCGCGGGCGATGTTGGTCCTGGCAAGCCCCCGAGGGTCCCTGAGCGCAGTCCGTTCGAGTGGGCAGTCGAAGGGACCCGTCGAGGCCGGGCGAGTCGTCGTGGCCCGCGGGGAAGTTGGCTCGCGGCCACGGGCGCCGCGGCACTCAGCCGATGCTGCGACCAAGGCGTTGATCGTTCCCTCACATACGCCGGCCCGCAGGTCGTTCTCTCATGAATGGAGCGGAGCTGGCCGCTCCGCACGAGCCAAGGAGATCTGCAGTCCGCTCCGTTCGGGAACCCGCCTTGGCCTCCGCACGCGTGGGTCTCGCGCCTGCTTTGATCGCGCGGCTTCGTTGGCCCCGCTACATCTCAGGTCAGGCAGTTGCGAGGACTTCGTGTAACGGTGGGGTACCCACGCCGTCTCCGAACCCAGCGAGTATGCGCGGTGACGCCCCGAAGGAGGGCTGCGCAGGACTACGCATCGTCGATCGTCCTTTGGCGCGCCTCGTCGTCCCTCGCGGCCGCGTCGGCCTCCTGGGTAAACAGAGGACCTTTCGAGACATCTTCCTGACCGGGCTTCAGGCGGCCGACCCGGCTCGTCGTGTCGAGAGCTTCAGAGGACCATGGGGCGAGGATCTGATCCCCGGCCTGGGTCTTCTGGATGTTGGCGCGACGCCGTGGGGGACTCATCTCTGGCGCCCTGACTCTACCCATGGTTGCCCGCGGCGAACGCCGGGCGCAAAACGGCTAGAATCCGTCGTCTCATGTCAGACACGGCCCTGATCCTCGGGGCGATCTTCTTCCTCCTTCTGGGGAACGGCTTCTTCTCGGGCGCTGAAATTGCCCTCATCTCCGCGCGCAAGGCGGCGCTCCGGAAGAAGGCCGACGAGGGCAGCCGCGGCGCCCGTCTCGCCGAACTCCTGCGCGAAGAGCCCGAGCGGTTCATGGCCACGGTGCAGATCGGGGTGACGGTCTGCGGAACCCTGGCCGGCGTCTGTGGTGGGTGGTTAGCCAGCCGCCATATCGAGCCCTGGCTGGACCTCGCCGGATTGCCCGACTGGGCCCCCGCGGCGGTGACAGCGAGCGTGATCGTGTCCGTGGTTATTGTCTATATAGAGATGGTGCTCGGGGAACTGGTGCCAAAGGCTCTCGCCCTCCGCTTCGCCGTCCCTGTGGCCTCCGCGGTTGCCATCCCCATCTCGCTCATGGCCAAACTCAGCCGGGCGCCCCTGCGGATCATGACCGAATCGACGCGCCTGGTCCTGCGTCTTTTCGGGCTCAAGGGGCCGATGCGGGAGGGCCTCGTCTCCGCCGAGGAGATCGAACACCTCGTCGCCGAAGGCCGCGTGCAGGGCGTCCTGTCGCAAAGCGACGCGAGCCTGCTTGAAGGCGTGTTCAAGTTCCGCGACATGCCGGTGCGCAGCGTGATGATTCCGCGCACCAAGACCTTCGCCCTCGATGTCGCCACCGAGCCGCGGGTGGCGGTGAAGCGCATCGTCGAAGGAGGCTTCTCGCGCATCCCCATCTACGAAGGCACTTTCGACAATCCGCTGGGTGTGCTCTACGTGAAGGATGTGCTGGCGGCTCTGGAGCGGGGGATCTCTGTAGACATCCGGGCGCGTTTGCATCCCGTCCACGTGGTGCCGGACAGCAAGAACGTGGGCGACCTGCTGCGCGAATTGCAGAAGAAGCGGTCGCACATGGCCCTGGTGATCAACGAGCACGGCAGCGTGGTGGGGATCGTCACGCTCGAGGATCTGGTCGAGGAGATCGTGGGCGAGATCCGCGACGAATACGACGAGGGCGAGGACAAGGCCATCGAACGCCTGAAGACCGGGGCTCTGGTGGTGGAGGGCACGGTCTCGAACAGTCTTCTGCGCGAGTCCCATGACATTCCCATTCCTCTCGACATCGACGCCGAAACGGTGGGCGGCTTCATCCTCGAGAAGCTCGGCTCGGTGCCCAAGGGTGGGGAAACCGTGGAGTTCGACGGCCACCGTCTCACGGTGGTAGATGTCGAGCGCAACCGGGTGGCCAAGGTGAAGATAGAAAAAACGTAGACCCGCTGTATGCTCCGCGCTTCTGGCCGCTATGGGCGCATTCAATGGCCCCAAGGCCAGGCAGCGCGCTCGAACAATCTCAGCGCCCCCTTTCCCGATATATTTGAGGATCCCCTCTTGAACTCAGCACTTCTTCGCGGGCTGGCGCTCGCCGCCTGCGCCCTCGCCCTCACCGCCTGCAACAAGCCGGCCACCGCGCCCGCTCCCGCAGCCTCGCCGGCCGCCGCTGCTGGCGCCGCCGGGATGAACGACGATCAGAAGACCCTCTACACCATGGGCTTCATCGCGGGCGGGAACTTCTCCCAGTTCAAGCTCACCCCCCAGGAGTTCGCCACCTTCGCGAAGGGCCTCGAGGCCGCTAGCCTCGAGAAGAAGCCGGAAGTCGAACTTGCCACCTACCAGCCGCGGATCGAGCCGTTCCTTCAGGCGAAGGTTGCCCAGGCCCGGGTAGCCAACGTTGGCCTCGCCCAGGCCCGCAAAACCGCGGATGCCGCGTTCGTCACCAAAGCCGCGGCCGAGCCGGGTGCGATCAAGCTCGAATCCGGCGCCGTGATCCAGACCCTCACCCCTGGGACGGGCGCTTCCCCCAAGCCCACCAGCACGGTGAAGGTCCACTATGAAGGGCGGCTGACCGACGGTTCGCCGCCCTTCGACAGCTCGATCGAGCGCGGCCAGCCCGTCGAGTTCCCTCTCAATGGGGTCATCCCTTGCTGGACCCAGGGCGTCGGGAAGATGAAGGTGGGCGAGAAGGCCCGTCTGACCTGCCCCTCCGACACCGCGTACGGCGATCAGGGCCAGGGTCCGATTCCCCCGGGCGCCACCCTTATCTTCGAAGTGGAACTCCTCAGCATCAAGTAGTTCCCCAAACGTCAAAACGGCCCGTTCTCGATTGAGGTTCAAGACCCCGTGAAGATCCACGAATATCAGGGCAAGGCGGTTCTCCGGAAGTTCGGAGT
>JAGNNV010000026.1:0-8921 GCA_017990495.1 Vicinamibacteria bacterium | reverse complement strand
CTCGATGAAGAGGAGCCCCTCGAAGTCGAGGCCTCCAAGCACTCGCTCAACTACATCAAGCTGCCCGGGGGCAACGTGGGCTGCATGGTGAACGGCGCCGGCCTCGCCATGGCCACCATGGACATCATCAAACTCGCCGGCGGTTCGCCCGCGAACTTCCTCGATGTGGGCGGCGGCGCCAACGCCGACCAGATCAAGAACGCGTTCCGCATCCTCATGGCCGACAAGGACGTGAAGGCGGTGTTCATCAACATCTTCGGCGGCATTCTCCGCTGCGATGTGCTGGCCGAGGGCGTCATCGCCGCGGTCCGCGACCTGAATGTGAAGGTGCCCATCGTGGTTCGCATGAAGGGCAACAACGAAGCCCTCGGTAAATCGATGCTGCTCGAATCGGGCCTGGCCTTCCAGACCGCCGACAACATGATGGTGGCGGCGAAGAAGGTGGTGGCCGCGGTCTCCGGCGCCCCCGCGCCCAAGGCCCCGAAGGCGGCAAAGGCCCCAACGGCCAAATCCGCCGCCAAGGCGAAACCCGCCGCGAAAGCGAAGCCCGCTGCCAAGTCGAAGCCCGCGGCCAAGGCCAAGCCTATGCAAGCCAAGGCGAAGGCGAAAGGAGGCCGCAAGTGAGCGTTCTCGTCAACCGGAACACACGCGTCATCGTCCAGGGTATGGGCAAACACGGCACGTTCCACGCCATGGCCTGCCGGGAGTACGGCACCAACATCGTGGGCGGCATCACCCCGGGGAAGGGCGGCACCACCCTCGAAGGTTTCCCGATGTTCAACACCGTCGATGAGGCCGTCCGCAAGACCGGCGCCAACTGTTCGGTGATCTTCGTGCCGCCTCCCGGGGCGGCCGACGCCATCATGGAAGCGGCCGACGCCGAACTCGACCTCGCGGTCTGCATCACCGAAGGCGTTCCCGTGCTCGACATGATGCGCGCCTCCACCTTCCTCAAGGGCCGCAAGACCCGGCTCATCGGGCCCAATTGCCCCGGCATCATCTCGCCCGGCGAGAAGTGCAAGATCGGCATCATGCCCGGCCACATCCACATGGGCGGCTCGGTGGGCGTGGTCAGCCGCAGCGGCACGCTCACCTACGAAGCGGTGGGCCAGCTCACGGCGCTTGGCATCGGTCAGTCGACCTGCATCGGCATCGGCGGCGACCCCATCATCGGCACCACCCACACCATGGCCCTCGAACTCTTCAACCAGGACCGCGCGACCAAGGCGATCGTGATGATCGGCGAGATTGGCGGCTCGGCCGAGGAGGATGCCGCGGCCTACGTCAAGGCCCACGTGAAGAAGCCGGTGATCGGCTTCATCGCCGGACAGACCGCGCCCGAAGGCCGCCGCATGGGCCACGCGGGAGCGATCATCTCCGGAGGCAAGGGCACGGCCGAGGAGAAGATGAAGGCCATGCGCGCGGCCGGCATCCACGTGGTGAAGTCACCGGCCGACATGGGCAGCATGGTCGCCCGGATTCTCGGTAAGAAGAAGTAGTCGACCGGCACACGGCTGGTCGCGAACAGACGAGTTATTGAAAGGCAGGACATGGAGAAGACGTTTTCGATCATCAAGCCCGACGCAGTGAAGGCGGGGAACGCCGGCGCGATTCTTTCGCGCATCGAAAAGGCGGGTTTCCGCATCGTCGGTCTGCGCATGCGCAGCCTCACCGAGAAGGAAGCCCAGGGCTTCTACTACGTTCACAAGGCTCGGCCGTTCTTCGGCGAACTCGTGACCTTCATGTCCTCGGGGCCGTGCGTGACCATGGTGCTCGAGCGTGAAAACGCCATCCTCGGCCTGCGTGAACTCATGGGCGCCACCAACCCCGCGAACGCGGCGGAAGGCACCATCCGCAAGGACTTCGCCGCCTCCATCGAGGCGAACGCGATCCACGGCTCCGACGCTCCCGAGACCGCGGCCTTCGAGATCTCCTACTTCTTTCCTGGCATCGAGCTGTAGCGCCTCAGGGAACCTGATCTGTCGTCGTCTCTGATCAGGAAGCCAGTCACCTTGGAGGAACTTCGCGGTCTTCTGGCGGTGGGCGTCCTGCCGGAGATCCTCCGTCGGATTTTCCTCGATCGCCGGTCGGGCAACCTCCACCTCGCTTACGGGGTGGAGCGCTCCGACGTCGAGTTCAACGACGGCTACCTCACGAGCGCCGAGACCACGATCCCGGGCGCTCACCTGGGTGATCTGCTGGTCCAGACCGGCTTCCTCAGCGCGCGCGATCGAGACGCCTGTCTCGAGATCGCGGCCCTTTCCAGCGAGCGCATGGGCGACACGCTTCTGCGGCATCGCCTGCTCGATCACGACCATCTCACCCAGGGCCTCGCCCTGCAGTTGCGCGAGGTTCTGGCGCGCACTCTCACCTGGCCGGGCGGGGTCTACACCTTCACCGATGCGCCGGCGAAGAAGCCCGCGGCCTCGCCCGTCGTGGCCGAACCGCGACTCGACCCGCGTGAGGTGTTGCTCGACGCCACCTGGACCCTGGTGGGAGATCCCGGCCTTGAGGGCCTCCTGGGCGACCTCTCGCGGAAGGTGCGAAAGGCGACGGACGAACGACTTCTGTACCTCGACATCCGCCTCACTCCGGCCGACGCCTTCCTGCTGAGCCGGGTCGACGGCGCCCTTACCGCAGGGAAGCTCCTTCAGTTGTCGCCCTTGAGTTCGGGCGAGGCGAAGGCGAGTCTGGCCGGCCTGTTGTCGGTGGGAGCCATCGAGTATGTGGACGCCCCGCCGCCCTCGAGCCTGACCTCGCAGATCTCGCGTTTCGAGGTGGCACGCCTGGCCACCCGCATTACCTCGTCCGATCCCTACGAGATCCTCGGCATCGAGGTGGGGGCGTCCACCGACGAACTGCGGTCGGCCTACCTGGGCCTTCTGAAATCCTGCGATCCCGCCGCCACCACCGACCCCGAACTGCGGCCTATTCTGAAGCGCATGTCGGATCAGCTCGTCACCGCGTATCGTGACATCGAGCGCCGCCGTGCCGCCCCGCCTTCCGCCTCGCGACGCACGAATCCGCCGGTTGCCGCTCCCGCGCCGGCTCCGCCTGTTCCCTCTCGTCGCTCGAAGACGGGCCCGGTCAAGGTGAGCGCAACAAGGACGGCCCCCCCGAAAGTCTCCCCGCCGCCGCCGCCGCTCCCCGTCCCGGTGGCGGGTGGGTCACCGCTTCCCGCGGTTGATCCGGCGCGGGCCCTCGAGATGGCCTTGCAGGCCTTTGACGCCGGGAAGATCCACGAGGCTCTCGCCATTCTGCACGACGCGATTCCTCGTCTCGAAGGCCGCGAGCGCCGCGCCGCGCGGGTACGCAAGGCGAGAATCCTCCTGACCATCGACAACGGAGCGCGCCTGGCCGAAGAGGAACTCCGCACCGCTCTTGGAGAAGACCCCGGGAACGCGGAAGCCAGGGTAGTCCTCGGCGGCATCTATCATGAGCGCGGTTCCCTGGCGCTCGCCATGATGGAATACCGGAAGGCTCTGGAGCTTCAGCCCCGGAACGTGGCCGCCCGGGAAGCCATTCAGGCCTTGAGCGCCGCGGCCCCCGCGCCGCAAGAGGCGTCGGTGCTCAAACGTATCTTCGGCCGCTAGCGGCCAATAACCACCACACCTTCGGGAGACCTTCTTGTCCGTCAAATCCGACAAGTGGATCCGCCGTATGGCTCTCGAGCACGAGATGATCTCGCCCTTTTCCGAGAAGCAGGTGGCGGAGGGTCTCATCTCCTACGGTCTTTCCTCGTACGGCTACGACATCCGCATCGCCGACGAGTTCAAGATCTTCACCAACATCCACTCGGCGATCGTCGATCCCAAGAACTTCGACCCCCGGTCCTTCATGGATGTGAAGGCGGACGTCTGCATCATCCCGCCGAACTCGTTCGCCCTGGCTCGCACCATCGAGTATTTCAAGATCCCCCGTGATGTCATCACGGTGTGTGTGGGCAAGTCGACCTACGCCCGTTGCGGGATCATCGTGAACGTCACGCCCTTCGAGCCGGAATGGGAAGGCATCGTCACCCTCGAGGTGTCGAACACCACTCCCTTGCCGGCCAAGATCTACGCGGGCGAAGGCATCGCCCAGGTTCTGTTCTTCGAGGGCGACGAGCCCTGCGAGACGAGCTACGCCGACCGTAAGGGCAAGTACCAGTCGCAGCAGGGCCTCACTCTCCCCAGAATGTAGGCGCGCGGCCCGGCTTTCGGGCATGATGGCTCCATGGTTCACGAGACCGTCGTCATGGAAGGCCACCTCATCGACTCCGACGTGCTGCGTCGCGCGTTCAACGCCATCGTCGAGGAGGGCGGCAGCTTCGAGATCGTCGAGTTCAAGGTCGGGCGCACCAACAACGATCCCACCCGCGCCGTGCTGGACGTCAAAGCCGACGACGCGGCCGGCCTCGACCGGGTGCTCGATCATCTCTCGTATTTCGGCGCCACCACTCAGACCGGGGACGCGCGCTGGGAGACGGCGGAAGCGGACGGCATCCTGCCCGACGAGTTCTACGCCACCGCGAACTTCGACACTTTCGTGAGGATCGAAGGCCGGTGGGAACCGGTGGCCGGCCAGAAGATGGACTGCGCGCTGGTGATTCGTGAGGGAAGGCCGACTTGCGTCAAGCAACGTCTGGTGGTCAAGGGCGAGAAGGTCGCCCTGCGCGGAATGGGGATAAGGGTCAAGCCGCCCGAACGCAGCCGCGATTTCTCGATGTTCGGCTTCATGTCGAACGACATATCGGCCGAGATCAACAAGGGCATCGCCATTTCGAGCGCGGCCAAGGAGATGCGGCGCTCACGGAGCTCGGGTGAGAAGGTGGTGGTGGTGGCCGGCCCCGCGGTGGTGCACTCGGGCGGCGACGTGGCCCTCGCCCGTCTGGTGCGCCATGGATGGATCGATGTGATTCTCTCGGGCAACGCGTTTGCCACCCACGACCTGGAGAAAGACATCGTAGGCACGAGCCTCGGGGTCTGCCAGATGAGCGGCCGCGCCGTCGAGGGCGGCAGCCGCAACCATCTCTTCGCCATCAACGCGGTGAACCGCGCGGGAGGCATCCGCCAGGCCGTGGAGACCGGGGTGGTGAAGTCGGGGGTGATGTACGAGGCGGTGAAGCGGGGGATTCCTTTCGTGCTCGCCGGTTCCATTCGAGACGACGGGCCATTGAACGACGTGATCACCGACATCCGCGACGCCCAAATGGCCTATGCGAAAGCACTCGAGGGAGCGGGGGTTTGCCTGATGCTGGCCTCGGCCCTGCACGCCATTGCGGTGGGCAACCTGCTGCCGGTGGCGGTGCGCACGGTATGCGTGGACATGACCGAGTCGGTGCCGGTGAAGCTCGGCAATCGCGGCACCATGCAGGCCATCGGTCTGGTCACGGATGTGGGCTATTTCCTCGAACGGCTCGACGCGGAACTGAGCGGCTCGTCGACCACGCTGCCCCCGCAGAAGCGCTCCGCCCGCCACGGCGCCTGATGGATTGATCGAGGCTGAGCCATGAGGGCGGCGCGATGGGTCGGGGCACTCTCGGGATGGATGGCTCTTGCCGCCTGCGCACCGGCAACGCGAGGAGGCCCCGCCTCGAAGGCGGTCGATGCCGTGGCGCTGGCGCGGGAGGCCGGCGCGGAACTGGCTCGCGGGTGCTACGAGTGCCTGCGCTCTGCCGCCTTCAAGTACGAAGCCGCCGTCGCTGCGGGGGGAACGGTGCCGGCCGTGCGGGTGGCCGGGGCCTGGGCGCTCGTGGCGGCGCGCGAACGTGAACTCGGGCTTCCGCCTTCAGAGGCCCTGGATCGGGCGCGAGGGCAACGAACGGATGCCGGGGGGCCGGCGAACGAAACCATCGATGCCTATCTGAACGTCGCTGCGACGCTTCCTCACCGTGTTGAGGGCGTGAGCAAGGAGACGCTGGGCGGCTCGTCGCAAGCCATTCGGGCCATGCTCGGACTGATTGAGAAGGCCGCCGAGAGCGGGGCCATCGCACGGCTGCGTCAGGCCGCCCTTCATGAGGGAGACGAGGCCGCGGAGTATCTCCTTCGTTCACTCGATTGTGCGTACAACCGCAATGTGATCACCGCCGCCGGTGTGGTGGTTGAAAGGCCCGCCCTCCTTCCCCCAAATCCGCAGCCCTCGAGTCTTCTGGCCTTTCTCGCCGCTACCTGCGGAGGTCGCCGTGATCCCGCGCGCGACGGCGACGTTCTCGAGAGTTTGCTCCAGGCCGAGCCCCGGTATCACGAGGCGCACTACTTCCTCGGCCAATGGCGGCTTTTGGAGAGGAAGCTGGTTTCGGCGGAGCGGGCGTTTCTGAGCGCCGCGAACGGTGTTCCGCGCATGACCGCCGCGTGGGCCACCCTGGGCGCCACCCGTCTCGCGTTGGAGGAATACGACTGGGCCGCCGCGGATATCGGAAGGGCCCTCGATATTGAACCGCGGCAGCGCGAAGCCCTTCTGAACCACGCCCGAGCCCTCAACTATGCGGGCCGCTATGAGGAGGCTCTTGTTCCGGCGCAACGGCTGGTCGATTTCGGGGCTTGGTTCGTAAGCGACGCACACTTCTGGTTGGCGTTCTCCGAGCTCCAGCTTGGCCGTCTCCAGGATTCCGACCGGCATGTGCGTGAGGCCAAGCGAACCAACCCGATGAATGCCGATACCGCCCGGCTCTCTGGTCTCGTGGCCTACCGCCTCGCCGAGTTCGAGCGCGCCCGGCTCGAGTTTGAGCTGGCGCTCTCGAAGAACCCCTCGGACTGTGAATCTCAGCTGCACCTGGGCCTGGTCCATGGCCATGAGGAACGGTACGAGTTATCCATTGTGGCCTTTGTGAAGGCGCGCGACTGCTACGACGCGGCGGCCGTCGCCGCTCAATCACGGGCCGGCGAGATTGAGGCGTCGTCGCTTCCCGAGGCCCGTAAGGAAACAGCCCGCGCCCGCCTGGCTGGGCGGGTGAAGGCTGCGCGCCTGGCGCGAGCGGGAGCCTCTCTGGGCGCCGCCGAGGGCGAAACGCAGCGCCGGGCGTACGATGCGGCGCTGGTGTACCTCGATGAGGCCGCGAACGAGACTGAACTGGGGGCCAGAGTAACCGAACTCCAAAAGCGCATCGCAGCCCTCAAGGCGCGGCGGTAGCAGCTGAACCCTTGGGTCGGCCTTCGCGCCTACTTTCGTGTGCGATGGAAGCGGATGAGGTCGGTGCTTTCCGGCGCGGGCAGGCCGAGCTGGCGCAGCATGGTGGTGATTTGACCGCGGTGGTAGCTGCCGTGATTGACCACGTGCTGGAGCATGTGCCAGAACGCGGAAGTGGCCTCATCACCGGCGAGCGTCTTGTACTCGAAGACGCGGTTCACGCCCTCTTCGCCGAGTGATTCGAGGAAGCCGCGCACGTCGGTTTCCGTCTTCCGCCACATCGTCGCCACTGTAGCCACGTCGGGGAAGGTCTCGCGCGGGAGCTGGGCGGTGGGGGATTGACCCAGCCAACGCTGATGCCAGGCCCATTCGGCGGAATAGACGTGGCCCAGGGTGTCCTGGACCGAGGTGAAGCTCGAACCCAGTTCGCGGGTGAACTGCTCCTGGGTCAGGGGGGCGAGGGCCGCGAGCATCCGGTCGCGGGCCCAGTAGTGGTAGTCGAGAAGAGTGCGCAGGTCTTGAATGTTCATGATGCCGCGGAAGTCTAGTGTGGAGCTTCCCTCAGCGAGCTCCCGGGGCGGTCCGGTGGACCCCGAAATATTTCTCGCTCCGATAGCGCAGCCACACCCTCAGCTCCTGGGGCACCTTCTCCCGGTCGGCCGCGCTCAGGCGGTCATAGAGCGCCATCGCCTTCTCGCGCTCACCTCGACATGCCCGGTTGTTGTGCGCATCCCAGTAGCTTCTGGCCACCCGAATCCGTCGGCAGGTTTCCTTCACAAGCTCGGTGCTGTTGAGAGGCCGGGTCGGTGGCTTCTTTCTTGCGGGCATGCGCGCTACGAGGTTTATTTCACTCGCGTTCCGGTAGGGACTTCTTTTTCGAAGCCGGCGAGGACGGCCTTGCCGTCGACGGTGGCGGCGAGGAGCATGCCGTGGGACTCGACGCCCATGAGCTTGGCGGGCTTGAGGTTCGCGATCACGATGATGGTGCGGCCGACGAGCTGCTCGGGTTCGTAGGCCTCGGCGATGCCCGAGACGATCTGGCGCGGAACGCCGCCCACATCGAGTTGGAGCTTGAGGAGCTTTTTCGATCCCTTGATCTTCTCCGCGGCGGTGACCTTCGCGGTGCGCAGGTCGAGGGCGCCGAAGGCCTCGATGCCTACGAGTTCCGGTTCGGTGAGGCTGGTAGTGGCGGGAGGGGGTTGCTTCGGCCCACCGTCAACGGACTGGGGCCTCGCAATGACGTCGGGTTGCTTCGGCCCGCCGTCAACGGACTGCGGGCTCGCAATGACGTCAGCGGGCGGGGCGGCGGGGGCCTCGGTCTTGGTCTCGTCGTTCACTTGGTGCGGTTTCTCCTGGGCGGCAAGCGTCTTCTTGATATCGAGGCGCGGAAAGAGGGGGGTAATGGATCCGAGAGGCTGGCCCTCGGGCAGCAGCCCGTAAACGGCCGAGGCGCGGGCCGGGGCGTCTTTGGGGATGCCCAGCATGTCGAGGACCTTCTCGGCCGACGATGGGATCACCGGCGAGGCGAGCAGAGCCACAAGGCGGACACGTTCAGCCAGCCGATAAAGGAAAGCGTTCAGTTCGCCCGCCCTCGACGGGTCTTTCGCCAGGTTCCAGGGCGCGGTCTGGACGATCCACTGGTTGGCGTCGCTCACCGCTCCCCAGACGTCGTTGAGGGCGCTCGAGAAGTTGAGAGCGTCGTAGGACGCGAACACCGCTGCCACATTGAGCCGAGGCTCGGCCTCGTCGACCCGCGCGGGAATCTTCCCGTCGCAGTACTTCGAGATCATGGTGAGCGAGCGCGACACCAGGTT
>JAGNNV010000190.1 GCA_017990495.1 Vicinamibacteria bacterium | reverse complement strand
CGGATCCGCGTCCGGTCCGGGAACGGCGGCCACTTGAGAGTGGTTCTTCGTTTCGTTGTCCGTCGCGCCTCGCTCCTCAGCCGCGGATTCCTGGGTGGGTCCCTTGTCGCCTGCGCCTGCGCCTGAGGCTTCAAGGTCGTTGTCCAGCCGAAAACGCCATTGATTGCCGCACCGACCGGCAACACCCAAGCCGCTTTCTACAAAGCCAGCACGGCCAGAACACGCATGGCCCGAAGCGTGTTCCAGCGGCTTGGCTGCCCCACGAGTTCGGGAAACGGGAAGGTCAACGCCTCGTTGTGGCAACGATCGAGGAGCCACCGACCGTCGAGCAGGCGCCGGCTCTCGAGATGCCCGACGGCCTCCTGAATGCGCGCGCTCGGGAGCGCACCGGCGGCGCGAAAGTAGTCGAGAGCGCGGAGCACGTCGTACTCGTAGCGCGGGGGGAACGCGAACTCCAGAAATTTCGGACTCGCGACCTCCCCCGTTGAGAGGCGCTTGAAAAGACCGCGCACGAGCAGGAACTCCTCGCCTCGACGGCGGGCCGCGGCGGTTGCCGGCGTGGGCCCAACCGCACCCTCGTACTCGAGCAGGCCCTCGAGCACGCAGATTGTCGTGTGGAACGAAGAGCGCGTGCTCTTCGGCGCGTCGCAGTTCCAGCCGCCGTCCTCGAGTTGCTCAGCGACGAGACGGCTCACCAGGGACTCGCTCGGACGCCCGAAGTACGCGCCGAGCGCGAGCACGCCTCCGTTGATACAAGGCTCCACCTCGCCCTCGAAGAACGGCTTCGCGCCGAACTCCTCGTGCCATCTGAAGCCCTGCGCCACACGCGCCACCGCCGACTCGACAAGGGGGTCGGCCCGGTCCACGCCGGTGGCGCGGAGGAGCTGCATCATGAAGAGCGTGGGCAGCCAGTCAGGCTCGTCGGGTCGGCGCCAGGGGCCGTCGGGCGCCTGGCAAGCGAGGATCGCTGCGCCCAGACCTTCGTGGGGGATGCGGGCTCGCTCGGCCGCGACCTCCACCGGGGAGAGGCTCATCAGGTCACGCATCGTTTGAAAACGGATCGCGGGGTCCGAATCCAGCAGCCAGTCGATGGTGTTCATTGGCGCGATGCTACCCAAGCGGAAGCCTTCTACGAGGCCGTGTTCGCGAAGTTCAACGCCTCCTGATACCTCGCCACGATGTCGCTCCCGTAGGTTGGCGATGACGCCCACACACCGCTGCCGAACTGATTCCAGAACGGCGCCCGGCCCTTGGGCGTCACCAAAGCAAACCGCGGATCGACGCAGGGCGCATGAAGAGGCGGAACGGTGCACGAAACCGCGGTGGCGTCGGCGTAAGCGCGGAGATGCTGGATCTGGGCGCGCACGCCGGTGCGGGCGTCGGGGAACGATGCGGCATCGCCGGGGCTGCTGTCCACCGCCCCGATGCCCGCGAAGTTGTTCTTCGAACCGGGCACCGCCCCGCTGAAACGAAACCATCCCGTCTCGATGATGCTCTGAACGAAGGCGACATCGCCCGCCACCCCCTCGAGCGAACCCTCCTCGATGAAATACGTGGCGAGAGTCTCCACTGGCTCGGTCGCGCCATAGACGCCGGCCGGTTGCGGCTGACGCCGCGAAAACCAGTTCACCAGTTGCGCGGCGCTCAGTCGCGCGTTCCCCATGACGGGCACCGAGGGGTTGGCGGTCGGTGTCGGCGATGGGCCCGAGGGACTCGAACCGCAGGCAAGGGTGAAGCTCGTCGCGAGAACGATGGCCGCGATGCGCACTATTTCTAGCCCCTCGTGAGTCGCTCGATGACCACGGCGTACTCCGGGAACCATCCGATCAGTTCGCGGCGGTCGGCCATCTCGAAGTCCTGAAAGTCAAAGCCGGGCGCCACCGTACAGCCGACCAGGCTGTACTCGCTCTCCGGCCCTGGACAGGAGGCGAACCAGTTCCCCGCCTTCACCACATGAGTGAACGACTCGCCTCGCGCGAGATCCCGACCGAGGATGGTCTCTGAAAGGCGGCCGGCCCAATCGATCTCGACGATGTGCAGCGGCCCGCCGAGATAGAAGTGCCACATCTCGTCCGACTTGATCCGGTGAAACGCGGAGAACTCACCACGACCGAGGAGAAAGTAGATCGCTGTCGAGGCGGCTCGCGGCCCGTCGAACCCCGCGGCCGACACCGACAGGTCGCTTCGGTAGTTCTCGGTAAAGGCCCCACCCTCGGGGTGCCGCGTCATCTTGAAATGGGCGATCAGTTGGTCTCTGGTCACGTTCGTCCTCCTGGTGGCGCGTCGTCGTCGAGGCCGACCGGTGGCTCGTCGAAACGCCAGATCGGCGCCGGATCACGGTGCTCGGACGTTCCGGCCTCGAGCGCCTCGCGCAGGGCCTCGAGCCGCGCGCGTTCTCCCGCTACATCGAAGCCGAGGTAACGATCGGGATACGCCGCCAATCGGTCCCGCGCCTTCGCGAACGTCCGCAGCGCGCCCACGCGGTTTCCCCGGCCGAGGTGATGGAAACCCACACTCACCTGAATCAGCGCCTGAAAGAAGCCGCGCGATGGGCCGCGCATACGAACCCAGACGCCCTCGAGCGTCTCGTGACACTCGAAGAAGCGGCCGCGGTTGAACTGGCCCACGGCCCGCTCCAACGCGACCCGATCGTCGCGCAAAAGCTCCGGCTCGGCATGAACCAGCACCAGCGGAGGATAAGCCCGGGCGAGGCTGCTTTCGGGGTGACCGATCGGGAAGCCTCCCCTATGCTCTGGCGAAAGACATGGCAGCGGCGGGACTTCGGTTCAGGTGGAAGATCGTCGCCGACTCGTTCCGGCAGCCCTATCGGGTGACCATTCCGATGGTCATCCTCGTGATGCTCGTCCCCGGCTATCTCATCATCGCCAGGTTTGCCCGCGCGGGTACGACGTACGTCCCGGAGTTCGCCTTCGACCGCGCCCTGCCCCTCGTGCCGGCATGGTCGCTGGTGTATGGCGCGCTGTATCTCTTTCTCATCATCCTGCCGGTACTCGTCGTCCGCGAGGAAGAGCACATTCGACGCACCGTGCGCGCGTACCTCCTGTGCTGGGTGACGGCCTACGCCGTCTTCGCGTTCTATCCGACGGCGGCATCGCGTCCGGCGCACGTGACCGGAGACGGCTTTGGCATCTGGGGGTTGCTGGCGCTCTACGAGTCCGACCCTCCGTACAACTGCTTCCCCTCGCTGCACGTCGCCCATTCGTTCGTCTCAGCGCTGACGTGCTATCGGCTGCATCGCGGAGTCGGCATCCTCGCGGTGCTGTGCGCTTCTCTCGTCGGGCTATCCACACTCCTCACGAAGCAGCACTATGTCGTCGACGTGATTGCGGGGATCCTCCTCGCGTGCGTCGCCTATGGGCTGTTCCTGCGCTCATACCCGCGCGACCGCGTCCCGGCGATCGACCGCGACCTCGCCCCCGATCTCGCGATGACGGGCGCGGGCATCGCCGGCATCGGCCTGCTTGGTGCGTGGGTGGCGTACCTGACACTCGGCGCCGACATCCTCGAACATCTCACGAGATAGCCAGCGTCGTTTACGGGTTCTTGCGCTCGATCAGGGCGTCGAGACGAACGCGATCGGGGGCGAGGAGAGCCTTGACGTTCTCCACGCTGACGTCGGCCACGATGATCTGGCCGACCTCGTCGTGCACGTCGCTGTAAAGCCCGTGCGCCTTCATCTTCTGCGCCTGGTACCGGTTGTCCTCGGTCGGGCTCACGTAGTGCACCGACGAGGCCTTGTAGCGGTGGACGAGGAAGAGATGGATGAGGGTCATCAATCGCTTCTGCCGCAGGGTCAGATCGAACGTGTTCTGGTCGCGCACCGAGAGGAGATGGCGGCCGCGGCGATCGACGATGGTCGCGAAGATGACGTTTGCGAGCTTCTCTCCCGCGCCGGGCGTGATGCTCAGTTCGAGCAACTCCGAGCCCGCGGTGTGCGGGCGCAGGGTGACGCGCAGCGGACGCTCGATCTTGTGCCGCTTCGCCCACGTCTGCAGCCACTCCTCGAGGAGCTTGGTCGGCACTTCGGTCTGCACCAGATGCTGATGCTGGGTTGACCCCTTCCCCATCGCCTTGGTGGCAGCGGTGCCTCCGGACGAGGCCATCAGCGCCGCGTCGCCGCGCGGCCCGCCCACCAGAGTCTGCGGCGTCTTGTAGGGCGAATCCACGAGGCGGAACTTCCGCTGCAGCCGGGCCAGCGACAACATGCCGTCCTGACGCAGCGAAGCCGCGAACTCTTCGGCGGCGAGCCCATCGATCTGATGGCCGCCATAAGTGATGAAGTTGAAAACGAAGCCGAGCTTCCCGAGTTCCTCCGGGAACCGCCGCATCTCCTCGTCGCCCATGCCGGTGGTGTCCCAGTTGAACGAGGGTGAGAGGTTGTAGGCGAGGAGCTTGCCCGGGAAACTCGCGTGGATGGCCTCGGCGAACCGGCGCGCGTCGGTGAGGTCGGCGGTTTTGGTCTCCATCCACAGCAGATCGGCGAAAGGCGCCACGGCCAGTGACTTGGCGATCGCGTAGTCAAGGCCGCCCTGCACCTGGTAGTAGCCCTCGGGCGTCTTCGCCACCTCGCAGTCCCAGATGATGGTGATGCCCATGCTGCGGGCCTTGGCCTTCGCGGCATGGAACGAGGTGCGGCTGGCGTAGGCCATCCACTCCGTGACGCTCATCTCGAAGTGTTCCCCTTCTCCGCTGCGGAAGCCGATGACGTCAGCCACCGCCTGCGGGTAGCTCTTGAGACCGGCCTCGTCCTGCCAGGCTTCGAGGTAACTCGACTCCACCTTGTCGATGAGGCTTTCGAGCGCCGCTCCGGCCCCCGGCTTGATGGCTTTGACGCCCTCGTCGATCACGCGCATCACTCCGGCGCGCGCGAGCCAGGCATTCGCTTCCTCATATTCCTCGGCGGAGACGTTGAACAGCAGATGACCGCGCACGTCCTCCATGCCAAGTTCGCTCAGACGCTTCAGGATGGCCAGGTACCCGACCTTGTAGGTCGGAAGGTCGACGTTGGTGGCGCCAAGGATGAACGAGTGATCACGCTCGTCGCCGCGGCCCTCGAGAAACGTCGCCGACTCGGCGTCGGTGCGCGCGACGATGATGCCTGGCACGCGCATGATGTCGAGCTGGAACCGCGCCGCGTTGAGGCGCTTGATCTGCTCGTCGGAGGGCACCAGGACCTTGCCGCCCTGGTGGCCGCACTTCTTAGCCCCGGGCTTCTGGTCCTCGATGTGATAACCCGGCACGCCCACCTCGACGAAACGACGAACGAGGTTGCGCACATGGGCGTCGCCGCCGTGGCCGGTGTCGGCGTCCGCGATGATGAAGGGGCGGAAGTCGACTTCGGGTGTGGCCGCCCGCTGCGCTTCGGTCATGCGCGAACGCGCGAAGCGCTGGTTACGATCAGCGGCGAGGAGCGCCCGCACGATCGGAGCGGCCTCGTCCGGCACCTGGCTGAGCGGGTAACTCGCAAGATCGGGGCCGGGGTCCTCGTTGACCGACCCCTTGGCTGAGGTCGCCCAGCCGCCCAGATAGATGCCCTCGATGCCCGCGCGCTTGAGCGCCACCGCCTGGCCGGGCGAGTACGGGCCGAAAGTGGTGATCTGTTTGCCGGCGGCGGCCAGTTCCTTGAGTCTCGCGTGGAACTGTTCGGCGGCGTCGCGCGCCACCGTGTAGTCCGTGCGGATCGTGCCGCGCTGTTCGGTCACCTGACGCGCCGAGTACAGACGGGTGATCCCCTCGAACCGGGGCGCGGCCATGAATGCCGCGGTCTCGGTGACTTCGGACTCGAAAACCTTCATCGCTTCTTCCTCCTCAAAGGACGGTTACGGCTTGGCGAAATCCAGATTCGCGGTGATGCGAATGCCGGTGGTGCTCAGTCGGACGCGGTAGTCCTCGATCCTCTGCCGCGCCCGCGCCAGATCGTGGTTGTCCAGGTTCATGTTCAAGAGATCGACGTACCAGGGCAGCTTCTCCCGGTTCGTCACGTAAGTCATCACGATCTCCCTGGCGATAGGCAGGGTCGTCGCCTTCGAGTCGTCGTGAACATCCCGGTTCGAGGCGGCCAGGAGCTTGGCGTACTCCTCTTCCAGCAGCCGGGCGAAAAGGTTGGCGGTGAACGGATCGCCTTTGACCACTCCGGTGGGCCCATCATCTTCGGTAAGCGTCGCCTTCTTGTGCAGCCATTCCCAGAGGATGCTCAGGCGGATCTCTCCGGTGGCCATGTCTTCCATCAGGTAAAGCACGTCGTCGTTGCCGAAGAAGTCCGCGGGCTTGAGCGCCGCGGCCTGGAAGCCCTGGCCAAAGGCATTGCCGTATTGCAGGGCCACGCTCAGCAGGTCGCGGGCGCCACGAATCGTGCGCGGGGCAGGTTCGAGCAGGGTCAGGCCCCGTGCGTCGTCCTCGGTGTACGTGAGCGCTTCAAACTCGCGACCGAGTTGGTTCTCTTGACCCACCTTCTCCCACACCGGGCGAACGATGTGGACCATCTTCCAGTGCGCCACCCACTTGCCGCTCGCCCCCGCGCGTTGCTCGCGTTCGGCCCCCGCCACGGCGCGCGCCATGCCGCTGGTCACGCCGGCCTCCGAGCCCACCGGAATGTTGGGCTCCATCCCGCCTTGCCATAGCGCGCAATTGCCCGAGGCGTCTTTGGTATTCACGGCCCGGCGCACCCGGTCTTCGTAGTGGCGCATGTAACCGTAGGTCATGGTGACCGCGTCGATGTTGGGGTTGATGAAGGCCACGTCGCCCGCAAGCGCGTCGGACACACTGTTGATGTAGTCCCAGCGCCCGGTGTTGAAGCCCACGAAGTGCGGGCCCAGGGCGGCGCGAATCTCCATCAGCTGAAAACACGCCTCCACCTGCTCCACCAGCACGTACACCTTGATCGCCCCCACGGGCAGAGTCAGGT
>JAGNNV010000025.1 GCA_017990495.1 Vicinamibacteria bacterium | reverse complement strand
GCACAGGGGAGGGCGGGGAGGGACGCGGGGGGGCCAGGTCCGGCGTCCAGTTTGCGGGGGAGACCGTCCACCTCCACTGGTTCTGTGAGGCCATCGACTCCAGTGTTTCCGCGATCTGGCTCATACTCCTCCTTCGCTGATCCGGACGAGGCGAGAGCATTTCCATGATGAGACTCTCCATGGCTTCGGGAAGGTCCGGGCAGTGCGTTCGGATTGAGGGGATCGGCCTGATGGTGGCTTTGGTCCTCTCCTGCGGAGTGGAACCCGAAATCGCCGCCTTGCCGTGGCTCAGGCACTCGTACAACACCGCGCCCAGGGCAAACACATCTGAGCTCTCGTTGTACGACCCGTTCAACAGGGTTTCCGGAGGGAGATATCCGAGGGTTCCCCAAATGCCGTCGGGCCGGTTGGCCAGGGTCGAGAGCAACTCGGCAATGCCGAAGTCGGTGACCTTGACCGCTCCGTTGTCGCCCAGCAGGATGTTCGCCGGTTTCACGTCGTGATGCACGATGCCCTGAGCGTGCGCGGCCTCGAGCGCACGGGCGATCTGGGCGCCCAGGGGCACGACGGCCTCGATGCCCAGTCGAGGTCCGCGTTCGATCCGTTCCTCGAGACTTTCCCCGACGACCAGCTCCATGGCGATGAAGGCCGCCTCGGGAGTGTCCTCCACGTCGAAAACATCCACGACGTTGGGATGGTTCAACTGAGCCACCGTCACCGCCTCCTTCAGGAGACGCGTCATCAGGTCCTTGCGTTCGGCCTCAGGAAGGCTCACGCCCATGCGGATGGTTTTGAGAGCCACGCCGCGCTGGAGCTTGGGGTCGTGGCCCAGAAAGACGCAGCCCATGGCGCCCTGTCCCAACACTTTCACAACCTGATAGCGGCCCAGGAAAACCTCGCCCAGGGCTTCCTGGTCATGGATCCGCTGTTCGATGGTTTTGAAGGCTGCGCTCAGTTCTCCGACCTCGCCGCCTTGCGCTGCGGTTCCCTGGCGGGAGGAGGTTCCGAGGAACCTCCTTTGGGCTTCGATCAGAGCGCGGACCGGTCGAACCAGGGAGGTGTAGGCCAAGGATCCCATCAGCGCCATCAGTCCCAGGGAAACACCAAGGGCGGTGAGCGAGCGTCGGCGCAGGCGTGTGGCCACGCGATCCGCGATGACCGAGGGTTGTTTCGAAGCCACGAACCAGCCGGTTGAGCCCACAGGGGCGAAGGCCCCCAGGATCTGGCCTCCGTCGGCCTCGTATCGACCCGACCCTGCGGCCTTGCCGCTGCGGCCTGCGCGGAGCAACGTCGGGGGGAAGCTTGCGGCGGAGAGGCCCGGCGTCGAGCCCGAGATGAGGGCTCCGCTCTGGTCGAACAGGCCGAGCACCGCCTCCTCACCAATCTCACGACTGGTCAGAAAAGCGGTCAAGTCGGCGGCGTCGATAACAACATCGACGGTGCCTTCCGCGTGGCGGAGCGGTTCACAAATGCGGACATAGGCCTCTCCCGACACCATGACCAGTCCCAGACGAGATGGGGCTGGATCGCGCAGGACCTCGTTGACCGTGTCCGCGGCGCCCCGCACCACGACCCCACCCGCCACGTCGCCCTGGAGGTTTCGCACCTGGATTCCCATCGCTCCGTTCAGACCCTGTACCGAGGCACTGAGCACCGACACGCCCTCGCTCGACCCGGCCGCCGCGTTGATCGCCTCGTTGCCCGCCAGATCGAAAGCGCGATCTGCCGCGGGCGAGAGGAAGGCCTCGGTCCGATCCGCCGCGGTTCGGGCGGCCACCGCGTGGGTCTGGATCACCTGATCGGTGAGGGCCACGCGGTTTTCACTGATCAGCTGAAAGGCCAGGATTCCGAGCGGAGCGAGCCCCACGAGGCTCAGCGCCAGAACGATTCGACCGAGAAGACCGATGGACGGCAGCGACATTCGGAGACCTGACGGGGTGAGGGGGATGGTGGATCTTACGGCGGCTCTTCCGAGAACCTAGGTCCTTCGGGTTCCCATCTCGCGGCGGACGTCCTTGTCGATGTCGCGTTTCTTGATGGCTTCGCGCTTGTCGTGGGACTTGCGGCCGCGGGCGAGGCCGATCTCGAACTTCACTCGACCGCCCTTGAAATAGGCTTTGAGGGGAATCAGGGTGAGTCCGCGTTCGGTGACCTTGGCCCCGATCTTGAGAATGTCCTTCTTCCGCATCAGCAGCTTTCGCTGGCGCTCCTCGGAATGGTTCATCCGGTTTCCGTGGGAGTAGGGCGCGACCGACGCTCCGGAGAGGAACAACTCCCCGTTCCGGAACTCGACGTAGCTGTCCCGGAACTGAAACCCGTTTTCCCGGAAGGCCTTCACCTCGGTGCCGCGCAGGGCCACGCCCACCTCGTGTTTCTCGAGGATGTCGAACTCGTGGAGCGCTTTTCGATTGGTGGCGAGGATCCGGATCTCGTCGTCGTCTCGCCGGGCCGGGGCAGTCATGGGCGGCGATGATAAGACGCGCGGCGACTCGGACCTTGACGCACGACGTCGAATAGACTCTCGACCGAGGTCATATACAAGAGTGGTCACCATCCCCCCGAAGAAAACCCTGGGCCGGAACGATCCCTGCCATTGCGGGTCCGGCAAGAAGTACAAGCAGTGTCATCTCGATAAAGACGAGACCGCGGCTCGCGAAGCGCGCGCGGCCGCTACGGCCGAGGCTTTGAAGAACGCGCCGCCCGAGGAGGCGCCGGCAGAGACCGGCGGCAAGCCCAAGGCTCAGGACCGCATGACGTTCCATGAGCAGAAGGGCTCCCGAGGCGCCAACACCAAGGGCTTCCAGCGCGCCTCGGCCGTGCGCAAGGTCGGCGGCGGCGGCTAAGAGACTGGCCGCTCCCGAGGGGGCGGCCCCATGTTCATGGATCATCCGGACACCCCTCCCCGAATTCGGGGAGCAATCCGCTCTGCGGTTTCTGCGATATTTCTGCTCGCGATCCTGGGCGCGCCGCCCCTCCTTCCCATAAGCCAGGCCGCGGCGCCCCCGACGAAGCAGGCTCAGGCCGTCCGCGTGCCGAACGAGAGTTTCCACCTCGACGGCCGTCCGGACGAAGCGCACTGGCGCGACGCTCCCGCCATCACCGATTTCATCCAGAAGGAGCCCGTTTTCGGAGTCGCTCCCTCGGAGGCGATGGAACTCCGCTTCGCCTACGACGATCACGCCCTGTGGGTCGGTGCCCGCATGGAGGCCAAGGGGCGAAAGCTTCAGGCCCCTCTGACGCGGCGCGATTCCACGAGCACTTCCGAGCACCTGTGGATCTCACTCGACACCTACCTCGACCGCCGGACCGCCTACTCGTTCGGAGTGAGCGCCGCGGGAGTGAGGCTCGACTTCCTCCATCGCTCGGACAGCGAGTGGGACCGCGACTCCGGATTCGATCCCGTCTGGCAGGCCCGGGCGCATCAGGATGAGAACGGATGGACGGCCGAGTTCAGGATTCCCTTCTCTCAACTCCGGTTCAACGCCGCGGAAACCCAGGTGTGGGGGCTGAATGTCGATCGCTGGATTCCCTCGAAGAACGAGGACGTCTTCTGGATTCCGATTCCCAAAGACGAAACCGGCTGGTCGTCCCGCATGGGCGAGTTGCATGGCATCAGCGGGATCAAGCCGAGCCGTCGCGTGGAGCTGATGCCGTACGTCGCGGGCACGGGGGTGGCGGGCGCCGACGAAGGCACGCCTTTCCGTGACGGTTGGGATCAGCAGGCGCGGGTGGGCCTCGACTTCAAGATGGGCCTCGGACCCAATCTCACGCTCGAGTCCACCATCCGGCCCGACTTCGGCCAGGTCGAGGCTGATCCGGCCGAGGTCAACCTCTCGGCCTTCGAGACGTTCTTCTCCGAGAAGCGGCCCTTCTTCACGGAGGGTGCGTCGATCTTCAACGGCGTCGGCGGCTATTTCTATTCCCGCCGCATCGGTGGCGCGCCGCGCGGGGAGGCCGAGGGTGAAGCCGTTCAGTATCCGCGAAGTTCAGAGATCGCCGCGGCCGCCAAACTCTCGGGCCGGCTGGCCTCGGGCCTTACGGTCGGAGGGCTCTTCGCGGTGACCGGCCAGGAGGAGGCGCGGATCTTCGACCGCGCCGACAAGACCGTGCGTGAGGTGACGGTCGGACCGCGCACCTCCTATGGCGTGGTTCGGCTCAAGCAGGAACTTGGGGCGGGAGGGTCCGGGATCGCGCTGTTCGTCTCCGGTGTGACCCGGGATCTCGATTCGAAGGAGCCGATGGCCGCGCTCTACAACCGCAGCGCGTTCACCACCGCCATCGACTTCGTCCATCGCTTCTCCAACCGCCGCTATCAGATTGACGGCAACCTCGGCTACACCCGGGTGGCGGGCGAGGCCGCCAATATCGAACGCCTCCAGCGATCGAGCGCGCGCTACTTCCAGCGCCCCGATGCCACCCACGTCGCTCTCGATCCGACGCGCCGCACGCTGGACGGAGGTTCAGGGTCGCTGAGCTTCCGCAAGGGAGAGGGCCGTTTTACTTTCGAGGTGTGGACGGGCTTTGAGTCGCCCGAAACCGAACGGAACGACATCGGTTCGCTGCAGACCGCGGACGGACGCTTCGTGGGCGCGTTCGCCGGTTATCGACAAACGAAGCCGGGGTTTTTCTATCGGTGGGAAACCGGCGCGTCCGTCAGCGCGGAGGAGAACTACGCGGGCGAGCTTCAACACCGGGACGTGGAGATCTCCGCGAACGTCAACTGGCGGAACTTCTGGGAGACGTCGATCGAGGTCGAGTTCTCCGGCGCGGCCCAGGACCAGCGCCTCACCCGCGGCGGGCCCACCATGGGAAAGGCTCCGGGCTGGAGCGTCGACCTCTCGGGCGGGAACGCCTTCCAAAGCCCCACGCGTTTCTCCCTGTCCCTCGAAGCGGCGGGTGATGACGATGGCGGCTCGCGGCGCGAGGTGAGCGGAACTCTCTCGCTGCAGGCCAGTCCGAGGGTCTCGCTCAAGATCAATCCCACCTTCTCGGAGTCGACCACCGCGCGCCAGTATGTCGACACCCTTGCCGGTGGGCGCGCGGCGACCTTTGGTCAGCGGTACATCTTCGCCGCCGTCGATCAGCGCACGTTCCTCATGCAGTTCCGCGCCAGTCTCGTCCTCAAGCCCGATCTCACTCTCGATGTCTATGCCGAGCCCTTCGCGGCCAGTGGGCGTTATCGCGATCACGGCGAGCTGCTGGCCCCACGCAGCCGCCAACTCCGCGCATACGGCCAGGATGGGACGCAGGTCGCCGCGGGCCCGGACGGCTCTTTGCAGGTTCGCGATGGATCGGACACGTTCGTGGTGACGAACAACGACTTCCGCGAACTCTCGTTCCGAAGCAACGTGGTCCTGCGCTGGGAGTACCGCCCGGGCTCCACGTTCTACGCGGTGTGGCAGCAGGACCGGTCGAACTCCGCCCGCTACGCGCGCGCCGGCGTGTCGGATCTGTTCGATTCGCTCTCGGCCCAAGGCGACAACATCTTCGCCCTCAAAGCCAGCTTCTTCTGGGGCGGGCGGTAGCAGGGGAGGTCCGGTCGCTTCGACCGCACCGCAGCACGGACCTCCCTCAGCGACCGGTCGCCAAGGTGGGTGCGTTACCTATGAACAGGGGCCTTGGCGGACGACCGTCGCGTGGCCACCTCGCGCGGCGCAGGCGTTCGAGTACGTGACGCCGTCCGAGCCGCAGACCGGAGCGTATTCGAGGGTGCAGGCGAGGAGTTCGCACTTGCCGTTCCCGCAGACCGAGCCGCGCGCGCACATCGTGTCACGGGTGCATTCGGGCTCCGGACTGCCGCAGGCCGAGGCGAAGACGAGGAGCAAGAGGGGGAGCTTCTTCATGTCACTCGGGATCGTAGCGGACCGACCCGATTTGCCCCGACTTTGAGACGCCGGGTTGACAGCTCTCCCAACGGGGGAGATGATTCTCATCAAGGCGATCAAGTCCGCGCCGCACCTTCGAACTTCCTCCCCCCGCGAGGATGCGACGAGGGCAAAGGGGTCACCAAGCCTCGGGCGAGTCGGTTGGCGTTTGCTTTCTTCGGCTGCGGACTTTGAGGCGGGGGCTTGAAGGCCAAGGCTATCGAGGAAAGAAGGAACGTCATGACTCAAGCCGCCAAACTCAAGACCGTGATTCGCGCCCGCGCCGTAAAGACGGGGGAGAGCTACACCACCGCGAGACGCCACGTTCTCGCCACCCGACCCCGGGCTGCCACCAAAGCGAAGGAGCCCGAACCGCCGCCTCTTCCAAACGGACCCGAGGTCCGCGACCCGCGCGTTCCCCGGGGCGAGTTGTCGAACCGGACTGCGATCAAGAGCACCGGGCGCGATCTCGCGCATTGGTTCAAGGTCCTCGATGATTTCGGGAAGCGTGAGGGGCACACCCGGGTCGCCGAACATCTTTACTCCGAGCACAAGGTGCCGGCCTGGCACGCGCAGATGATCGCCATCACCTGGGAACGGGCGCGAGGTTTGCGCCAGGAAAACCAGAGTTGCACCGGGACGTTTCAGGTCTCGGTGTCCCGCGCCCTCGCCGCTCCGGTTGACTGGATCGTCGATTTCATCAATCAGCCGAAGACGCGGAAGGTCTGGCTCAAGGGCGCGGATCCCTCGCTGCGGAAGAGCATCGAGGAGGCGTTTGTCGCCGGAAAGGCCATGGAGATGAAGAAGGCCGGTTACGCGCGGATGCGATACAAGTGGCTCTCGTCAGTGGTCGAACTGCGCGCATACGAAAAGCCGGGAGGAAGGTCGAGCCTGGTGGCCGACACCTCCGAGCTGCCTGACGCGAATGCGGTGGCGGTGCGGCGGGAGAGCTTCGGCAAGGCCCTCGATCGCCTTCGCGACCTCGCTGCGGCCGCCGCTGCTGACTGACGACGCGGCCTGGCGCCGGCGCGGTCCAGGACGACGCGCCGGCGACGATTATCCTTGGGCATGGCGAGTCATCAGACCCTTGAAACCTCCATGCGGAGCAGTCTCTAGTGGAGAGCGGCAAGCGGCAGAAGAGGGTAAGCGAACCGAATCCCATCAGCGTCGATGGCTACGACATGATCTGGGAGAAGCGCCATCCGATATTTCTCGACTGGCGCAAGGAGCTGAAGGGTGTGTCGGTTTCCGTCTGGATTCGTCCCGGCAAGACCAAGGAGCTGATCCTCGACGTCCACTTCGCGACGTTCGGCGTCGACCGGATGCCGAACCCCGACCGCTGGAATCAGGTGCTCGCGCTCGCCGTCCGTTCGGCCATGGAAGCCGGGTGGGATCCGGAGTCGCGAGGGGCGGCCTTCCGGCACACTCCCGCTCCATCCGTAGCGTAGGACGGCGGCTACGTGAAGGCCAGCCGTCGACCGAACTCACGGTGGAGAAGGACCATGTTCACCACGAACTGAATGGTGACCGCGGCCACGCCGATCTGCCAGACGTGCACCAGTTGGAACCCCGGCCGGTGGGACAACACGTAGGCCGGCCCGGCGAAGAGGACGAGCCGCAGGGCCGAAGTGGCGAGCGAAGGCAGGGTGTTGCCCATGCCCTGGAAGACGCTGGAACTCACGAAGACCAGCCCGGAGGCGAGAAAGTTCCAGCTGATCACTCGAAGGTACTCGGCGCCGTAGGCGACCACCTGAGGATCGTCGTTGAAGATGCGGACCAGCGCCTCGGGTGCGATGTGGCACAGGATGGTGAGAATCACCATGATCACGGAACACATGGCGGCGCCGGCGTGGAAGGCCCCCCGCACCCGGTCGCCGAGCCGTGCCCCGAAGTTCTGGCCGACCACGGGACCGGTGGCCATGGCGATGGCCACGGTGGGGAGGAAGAGGGCCTGCATCAGCCGCGCGCCCACGCCGAAGCCGGCCTGGGCGGCGGCGCCGAACGGCCGGATGATGTCGTAGACGAGGACAACATAGATGGACATGAGAGCGAACTCGGCGCCCGCGGGGACTCCGATGCGCAGCATGTCCCACCACAAGCGGAAGTCGGGATCCCACTGATCGGGCCGGAACTTCATGGGACTCGAGGGTCGGCCGAAGTAGAGGCTCAGGGCCACGCAGCCCGTGGCCACCGCGAGCAGCGAGGCGATGGCTGTGCCGGCGACGCCGAGGGGATGTCCGGTGACCCATCCAAACATTAATGTCGGCGCCAGGGCGATGTTTAGGACGACCGTCCCGATCTGGATCAGAGTGGGGATTTTCATGTCGCCCATGCCGCGCAGCGCCGCGCCCATGGCCACCATGGGGAACTGGAGGAACAAGGCGGGGATGAACCACACAAGGTACTGCTCGCCCTGGACCGCGGTGGCGGCATCGGCGGCCAGCCACTCGAGATAGGCGTCGCGCAGGGTGAAGAAGACCACGCCAAACACGAGACCGGTCGCGCAGGATAGAACGAGGGCCTGATTGAAAACGCGCTCGGCGTGGTCCCGATCCTTGCGGCCGAGGGCCTGGGCCACGAGCGAGGTGGCGCCAACTCCGAGCGACTGGGTGAGGGCGAGGACCATGAACATCACGGTGCCCGCGAGGCTCACCCCCGCCACCGCCTCTTTCCCGAGCCGTCCCACGAAGTAGAGGTCGGCCAGGAAGTACAGGCTCTGGAACAGGGTGGAGACGGCGATGAAACTCGCGAGCCGCACCACGTGACCCGCCACCGGCCCCTTGGTCATGTCATTCATCGCGGGCGCAGGTTAATCGCTTGATGCGGGGTCGCGGCGATTCTGGCCAGTGTTCGTCACCGCACCGAACTTCGGGCTGTACTTGCGCTAGGTGCTGGCCTAAGATTCTGGATACACCCCATCCGCACCGCAAGTCGTTCATTCCTGGAGCTGCGATTTGAAGTTTCCCCCGAGAAGACTCGCGACAAGATCGTCTGGTTTCGTCATCAGTCTTGAGTTTTTGCTCGTGGTGGCGCTGGTTGTCATCCCCTTGATGATCGGCCTGATTCTGCTCGGTCGCAAGGTCATCACGATGTACCTCAACCAGGTGGCGATGATGGAGCAGCCGCTGGCCCGGCCCGTGGTGTGGGACTCATCCGGGACCGCGAAGCCCGTGGGGCCGGTGATTGGCTACGATGCGTATGCGGCGCCCACCGTCTTGTTCAGGGATCGCACCGGAATTCTCTTCGCCGGCAGTGAGTTCACGCCCGGCGTCCTGCTGGGAATACGTCCGAACCGATTCACCACGACTTCGAGGGCTTACTACGACGGCGCCGGATGCACGGGCACTGTCTACGTGAAGTCAGCCGCATCCATCGGTCCATGGCCGAGCGTCGGGTTCATCTCTCAGACCGAGGGGATCAACTACGCGGTTGGCGCCGGCAACGTGCTCTACCGCGAGACGACCCTCGGGACGGCGGGGGCCAACGTGGCCATCGCGTCCTATTGGGTATCGCAGGATGTCGGTGATGCGAGTCCCGCCGTCACGCCCTCGACCGCCTGTGTCGAGATCACGGGGGTCGGCCTGACCGTGGTCAGCCTCGACGATTCGGGAACCGGCACCACCGTCACCGGTGTGACCACGGTGGTCAATTCATTCAGCCCCGGCGATTTCGTCAACATCGCAGCGGCGGGAAATCCCTTGTACAACGGGGTCTACCAGGTGACGAGCGCCTCCGGGCGCCACTTCACATTCACCGGCCCGGGCGCACTGGGGGCTTCGCTCGGGGGGACGGTGACCCGGAGCGCCACCATTCCGAATCTGGTGGCCACCAGCCTGGTCGCGGACCTCGATTCCGGGGCCAACTTCACCGCACCCTACCGTGTCGCGTTCCCGACGAACGTCACCGGCCCACCGCTGGTCTCCACCGGAGGTTAGGCCCCGGCCTGCGGAACTACGAGTTGAGGAAACAGTCTTGCCCCGCGTCTTAGTCGTCCATCCCGAAGCCGAGGTTCGCACCTCCATTGAGGAGAGCCTGCGCAATGTGGGGCCGAAGCCTCTCATTGTCGAATCGGCGCCGTCGCTCGCCGACGGACTGCGCCAGGCACGCGCGATCAAACCTCACGTTGTCTTTCTCGACCTCGGGGCCGAGCGGTCGCTGGTGCTTGATACCGCGCGTGAACTGCGCGCCCCCGGTTGCCTCATCGTCGGCCTTTACAACCCGCTCGTGCTGCGGGGGGATCTGCCCTTCTTCCGCGACGCCACCCGAGCCGGCGTCGGTGATTTCATCCCCCTGCCCGCGTCCGACTCCGAGCTTCTCTCCGCGCTCAATTCGGCGGAAACGCGCGACGGCCGCGCGCCGGCCGAGGGCCGGGTCATCGCCTTCTTCTCGCAGCAGGGGGGGGTCGGCACCACCAGCCTCGCCGTCAACACCGCCCTCCTGATGGCTGGATCCGATCAGGTCAAAGGGAAGGTGGCGCTGTGCGACGCCGCGGTGCAGTTTGGGAGCGCGGTCTCTTTCCTCGGCCTCAAGGCGCAACGCGACCTCGCCGATCTCGTCCGCGATCCTCAGGGCGTGGCCGCGCTGCCCGCCTGCCTGACCGAAGAGCCCGGGTCCGGCCTCAAGGTTCTGGCCGCGCCCCGCGATCCGGTGGAGGGCGACAAGATCACCCCCGAAGACATCACCCGCGTCCTCATCGAGCTACGTCGCCGTTTCGACTGGGTGGTGGTGGACACCCCGCCCACTCTCGATCTGCTGACTCTCGCCGTGCTCGATTCCGCCGACAAGATCTTCGTGGTGACCGAGGCGGTGACGCCGACCATTCTGGGAACCTCGCGGCTCCTCAAGGTGTTGAACGACGAGAGGCTCGGCGCGGATCGGATTCGCCTCGTTCTCAATCGCTTCAACACCTTCGAGGGGAATCTCTCGGAACGCACGGTGGCCGATCAACTCGGCCGTCCGGTGGACCACGTGGTGCCCTACGACCGCAGCTTCGTGACCGCGGCCACCCGTGGAAGGCCGGTGCTCCTCGGCCGACCGTCCACCGCACTCGAAGCCGCCTTCTCCGCACTGGGCCAGGACGCAACGACACTGCAGGTTCGGGGAGACGGTCCGCGTTGAGTGCTCTCAGCTTCCGCTCGCAGCTCGCTCGCAACTGGAGCAGCCGCCGCGGGCACCTCGCCCTGCGCGCGCGGGCGCTGGCTCCCCCCGGAGCAGCGCCTCAGGCCCTTGGTCCTCATCGCCAGTTTCGGCAGCAATTGTTCGAGCGCCTCCTCGCCGATGTCGAGGAGCGTGGCTCCGAGGGCATCGAGGGTGTGCGACTCGTTCGCGAACGGGTCCGCCGGGTGGTGGACGCCGCGCTCTCGCGGGAAGGGGCTCCAACCCTCGCGCCTTCCGAGCGCGAGGCCCTCGAGAGCGAACTCGTGGCCGAAGCCACCGGGCTTGGTCCGCTCTCCGCGCTCTTCTCCGATGCCACGGTGTCCGACATCCTGGTGAACGGTCCTGAGGATGTTTTCGTCGACCGCTTCGGCCGGCTCGACAAGACATCAGTGCGTTTCGACAGCACCGCCCACCTGCTGCACTGTATCGGACGTCTCGTGGCTTCGCAGGGGAGGCACATCGACGAGGCCTCACCCTTCGTCGACGTTCGGTTGCGCGACGGAAGCCGCCTGCATGCCATCGTTCCGCCTCTTGCAACGTCGCCGGTGCTCTGTATTCGAAGGGCGCGCGCGATTCCTTTCGGCATCGAGCAGTTGTGCGCCGCCGACACTCTGACCCGCGAGATGGGGGACCTGCTCGGCCGCTACGTCGCCGAGGGGGCCAACATCGTGATCTCCGGCGGCGTCGGCTCGGGAAAGACCACGCTCCTGAGCGTGCTGGCGGGCTTCATTCCCAAAGACGCGCGTGTGGTCACGATTGAAGAAACCGCCGAGCTGAAACTTCCGCATCCTCACGTAGTGACCCTCGAATCCCGGCTTCCCAACATCGAGGGACGCGGGGAAGTCACCCTCCGCACCCTGGTCCGCAATGCGCTGCGCATGCGCGCCGATCGTCTGATCGTGGGTGAGGTCCGCGGGGCCGAAGTCTTCGACATGCTCCAGGCCATGAACACGGGGCACGAAGGCAGCCTCACCACCGTGCACGCGAACAGCACCGATGACGCCCTGCGCCGCCTCGAGAACCTGGTCCTGCTCGCTGGTTTCCCGCTGCCGAGCAGCGCTATCCGTGAGCTCCTGGGCGCCACCATCCACGTGATCGTCCAGCTCCGCCGCTTCGCGGATGGAACACGCCGAGTGGTGGCCATCGACGAAGTCGGTATGGAGGGCGAACGTCTCGGCACGCGCACGATCTTCCGGTTCTCGGATGGACGTCACCAGTCGACCGGGGCCCCCACCCGATTCACAGGACTCGCTTCCGGAGAAGGCGTTGCAAATTCGCCTGCGCCCGCCGTAGCATCTGCGGAACCCCAAAGCCGTCGGCCCGAGGCTCTTACCCCGGAGCGAGTTCCCCATGAGTAGCGCCGTAGAAGCGGTCGTTATCTTGTTGTGTGTTGTTGCGGTTGTGTATCTGTCGGCGGACCTGCTCCGCGGGCGGATGCGTGAGCGTAACGAGCGCGAGATCCTCGACCGACTCGCCCCGGACGCTCCCACTACCATCATCGCTCCCGTGGAGCCGGGGCTGGTCGAGCGAAGACTGCGCGCTGCTGGTCTCAAGGGTCCGGCCGAGGCCTACGTGTTCGCGGTGAGTCTGTTCGCCGCTGTGGTCAGCGTCGTCCTGCTCCGCTTCCTGCCTGGCCTGCCCCTTGTGGCCCTGATCGGTTTCGCCTTCGCCCTCTACCTGCCCTGGACGGCGATCAACGAATGGGGCAAACACCGAGCGCGCAACTTCGAGCGCCTGCTGATTGAAGCCATCGACTTGATGTCAGGAGCCCTTTTTGCGGGCAGCAATCTCACCCAGGCCCTGCGGAGCGCGGGTTCGGTGGCTGAGGAACCCGTGCGTGGAGCCTTCCATGAAATCGACCGACGCCTGACTCTGGGCATGCCGCTTCACCGAGCCATGGGGCACATGGTCGAGAACTTCGATGGGGAAGGGGTGCGCCTTTTCACTCAAACTCTCGCGGCCAAGAGTCAGGCGGGGGGGGATCTTGCCCCGGTGTTGCGTTCGCTGAACGAAACCCTCCGCGATCGCTGGCGGCAACAGCGTCAGGTCCAGGCGCAGCTCGCCGGCGCTCGTGTTTCCGCCATCGCGGTGGCGGCTTTGCCGTACGCCTTCGCCCCCATTCTGGTTTGGATGCGCCCCGACTGGTTCAAGACACTCATCGATCATCCTCTGGGGGCGCCCCTCCTCTTCTTCGCGGTGCTCCTCCAATTGATCGGCATGGTCTGGCTGTGGCGGATCCTGAGCAGGGAACTTTGAGGACCCGACAATGATCGACATCATCCTTGTGTCCCTGCTTCTCCTGGTCGGCGGATCGCTGATCTGGATGGAGCGTTCCCGCATCTTTCGATCGGCCCCCGCCGAGGCCGATGCGACGGTGATCGGCGGAGGTCCGGAGCCCGGCTACTTCTGGAAGCTCGCCCGCCCGGCCGGCCTCACCCCCGATCGAGCGTGGCCGTTTTTCGTGGGTTCGAAGATCATTCTCAGCGTGGTCCTGCCCGCGCTGGCTACCGAGGTCCTGGGCTTCGGGGTCATTGGGTTTCTGGTCGCTGGTGTCGTTGGTTTCTTCCTTCCGGATCTCGTGCTCATGTACGTCCGTCGTCAGCGTCAGGCCAACATCCGGCGGGCCCTGTCCTTTTTCCTCGATCTGATTGTGTCCCTCCTCCAGGCCGGCCTCACTCTCGAGGAGGCCTTCAGGCGCGCGGCGCGCGACGGTCTGTCGCGCGACCACCCCCTGGCCGAGGAAGCGAATCTGGTCGCTCAGGAACTCGACCTTGGCCGTGACCGCACGGCGGGATTCCAGGCTCTGGCCG
The DNA here is from genome assembly GCA_017990495.1 of Vicinamibacteria bacterium. Classification (GTDB taxonomy): domain Bacteria; phylum Acidobacteriota; class Vicinamibacteria; order Fen-336; family JAGNNV01; genus JAGNNV01. The sequence goes on along the minus strand of JAGNNV010000025.1, from coordinate 12,530 downwards.
AGCGCACCGGCGTGCGGGAACTCAGGGGATTGGCGAACGCCCTTGCCCTCGGTCTTGGCAGCGGCGCGTCCGTCGAAACCACACTGCGCGCGCAGGCCGACCTGGCTCGCGCGAAGCGGCGCGAAGAGGGATTACGCCGCCTTCAGGTGGCGAGCGCCGAGGTGTTGGTGCCTCTGCTGCTGTGCGGCTTCCCGGTGTTCATCGTAATGGTCTTCTTCCCCCTCGGAATCCTCCTCCTGCGAAACCTCGAATCGATCGGCGGCGCCCTCCGCTAGCGCCGCTGTGTTTCTTAGGGTTATGGATGTGGAGTCCAGTTTCTAGTACAGTCTTTCCAATTCCCAAGACGTTCCAATTCGTTCCCACGTTCGCTTTGATCGCTACAGCTTTGTAGACCCAAAGAGTCCGGCGAGTTGTGTACACATCCCGTCTGACTTCCCTTCGTGCATGCACACCAACCCCTAAATGGAGATAGTTGACACAATGATGAGAATGAACAAGAACAAGAAGGGTCAGGCGGGTTTCGTCATCACCGTCGAACTCTTGCTGATCGTCGTTATCCTGGTGATGGGCCTTGTGACCGGTTGGGCCAAGGTCCGTGATCAGTCCCTCGCGGAACTCGGCGACACCGGCGACGCGATTGGCGCCATCGACCAGTCCTATCAGGTCATGGGCACTCGCTGGTTGACTGCAATCGGCATCATGGCCGCGCATACGCCGTTTGGTTTCACCGACGCGGTCGATACCGCGGCCACCACTGCCATTGGCGGCGACGGTGCGACGCAGGAGTACAACACGAACTTGACCGCGGCCGTCACTGGCTCGGGCGGCACCTTCGAAGCGAGCACTTTCTAAGTCGGCCAGCTTCAAATGCTTGCGCGGTCCCACTTTTTGGGGCCGCGCAAGCCTCCTAACGCCTTGAGGTTCAAGATGGAACAGCGTGATCGGCACCCGCGAAGTCGGCAGTCTGGCTTCGTCGTTTCGGGGGAAGTTCTGCTGATCGCGGTCATCCTTGTTTGCGGACTCGTCACCGGTTGGGCGAAGCTTCGGGATCAGTCCCTTGCTGAGATCAAGGACTCCATCTCGGCGATCGACGCCTATGTAGCTGGCGCGACGCCCCTGTTTCAGACGTATGCCCAGCCCTGGATTGCGGGTGGGCTGGTCTCAAGTGCTCCCGCAGCACCGGCGACCGAGGAGAACTTCGGCCTTTCCTGCATCGTGGTCACCGGCGTTGGGTGCGTGGCTGTGCCCCCAATCGCCCCGGCGGCAGGGGCGGCGCTAACCCTTGAGTATGGAACCGGTTTGACGCCTGGGGTGTCAGGATCGGCCGCTTCGTTTGAGGCCAGCACATTTTGATCGAGCAGTTCACCGCACCGCTAGCCCCTGCGAGCAACGACCCCTTGGGGCTCGGTTGGGTCGGCACATGTTTTTGGATCATCCCAGAGAGCGAGACTGAGCTATGAGAGCCAGAGTTGAGAAAGGGCAGACCGTTGTGCGCGCGGTCCTCCTGGTAGCCGCCGTGGCGCTTATTGGAGTGCTTCTATACCGACAGGTGTCGAGACTCGGGGGGAACCGGGTATCGGTCTGGGTCAGCGCCACCGACCTGCGGGCGGGGCAAGCGGTGACTCCTGGGCTGATGAAGGTAGTTCAGATTCTTCCACCAAAGGGCGCGCTCGTAGAACAGCAAGGGATCGCCGGCCGCGTCTTGAAAGTGGCCAAACCAGCTGGGCAGCCCTTCTACAACGCTGACCTTGAGCCCCGGCCAGTCCCACCCGCCCTTTCCACCACGATTCCAGTCGGGCGCCTGATGGCCACGGTTAAGGTGGTGGCCCTTGACCTGCCGACGAAGGAACTGAGAGTCGGCGATCGCCTGGACATCATTCAAGCGGGCCCAGACGGCGTGACAATGGTCGCCCACGATGCCTTCATGATGGGAAACCTAACGACGACGTCCGGGAGCAGGGAGAAGAACGCCGTGATGGGCGTCGATCTGACGCCTCCAGATATCAACCGGACCACGACCGTGGCCGAGGCCCTTGTTCTCGGTGTTTTTCCCGAGGACGTCTTTCCTTTGGCCGCCGCCGAGGCTTCGGGCCAGAAGCTCAAGATTGTTCTTCACTCTGACACCGAGGTGAAGTCCGGCGTTCTCCTCACCCCGGATCCGCCCCGACCCGCCCCGCCCGGTGAGGGGCTCCCTGCGGTTGAGGTGATTGTCGGAAAGACGAAGGAAACGGTCTACGTCAGGGACGAGGTCCGGAATATCACGATCCTGCCGCCGGTTCGGCCCAAGGCCACTCCGCGCACCGGCGCCCAGTAGGCGGCTCCAGGGCAGAACGTTCGCCCCGAGTCCACGCTATCTCCGCTCAGAAACGAACCTGGAAAAAGAAGAACTCATGATCATGCGACCGACGCGACGTGCCCTCACCCTCTTCACGCTGGTGCTCGCCGCCGCTCTCACCACGAGTCCCTCGAGAGCCAGCCAGGAGAGTCAGGGTCCTGCGGTTCTCCCGACACCCGCGCCCCAGGGCACGCCCGGCGCCAGCCCTTCACCGTCGCCCAGCGCGTCGCCGGCCAGATCCGCCGAGACCGCTGCCCAGCGGGCCGAACGCCTCAAGGCCCGCCGCGAGGCCGCTGCCAAGGCCGCCGCTGAACAGGCGGCCAAGCTGAAGGCGGAGCAGGAAGAGGCGGCAGCGAAGGCGAAAGCGGCGCGCGCTGCTCGGATCGAAGCTCGCCGCGTGGCCGCTGCGGAGGCGGCGGCGAAACTGAAGGCCGAGCAGGAAGAGGCAGCGAAGGCTGCCGCCGAGAAGGCCGCTAAGCTGAAGGCCGAACGCGACGAAGCGGCCCGGGTTGCTGCGGAAGCCGCGGCGAAGGCGAAAGCGGAGCGTGCCGCCCGCATCGAGGCTCGCCGCGTGGCCGCTGCGGAGGCCGCGGCGAAACTGAAGGCCGAGCAGGAAGAGGCCGCGAGAGTCGCAGCCGAGAAGGCGGCTCAGTTGAAGGCGGAACGAGCGGCCCGCCTGGAAGCTCGTCGAGTGGCGGCTGCGGAAGCGGCGGCGAAACTGAAGGCCGAGCAGGAAGAGGCAGCGAAGGTTGCCGCCGAGAAGGCCGCGAAGGTGAAGGCCGAACGCGAAGAGGCGGCCCGGGTTGCTGCGGAAGCCGCGGCGAAGGCGAAAGCGGAGCGTGCCGCCCGCATCGAGGCTCGCCGCGTGGCCGCTGCGGAGGCCGCGGCGAAACTGAAGGCCGAGCAGGAAGAGGCCGCGAGAGTCGCAGCCGAGAAGGCGGCTCAGTTGAAGGCGGAACGAGCGGCCCGCCTGGAAGCTCGTCGAGTGGCGGCTGCGGAAGCGGCGGCGAAACTGAAGGCCGAGCAGGAAGAGGCAGCGAAGGTTGCCGCCGAGAAGGCCGCGAAGGTGAAGGCCGAACGCGAAGAGGCGGCCCGGGTTGCTGCGGAAGCCGCGGCGAAGGCGAAAGCGGAGCGTGCCGCCCGCATCGAGGCTCGCCGCGTGGCCGCTGCGGAGGCCGCGGCGAAACTGAAGGCCGAGCAGGAAGAGGCCGCGAGAGTCGCAGCCGAGAAGGCGTCGCAGCTGAAGGCGGAACGTGCGGCCCGTCTGGAAGCTCGTCGGGTGGCGGCGGCGGAGGCCGCGGCCAAGTTGAAGGCCGAGCAGGAAGAGGCGGCGAAGGTTGCGGCGGAGAAGGCGGCGAAGCTGAAGGCTGAGCGCGAAGAAGCGGCCCGGGTTGCGGCGGAGGCCGCGGAAAAGGGGAAAGCCGAACGCGCGGCGCGGCTCGAAGCCCAGCGCGTGGCCGCCGCCGAGGCCGCGGCGAAACTGAAGGCCGAACAGGCCGCCCGCGTCGAAGCCAAGCGCATCGCCGACGAAGAGGCGGCGAAGGTTGCGGCGGAGAAGGCGGCGAAGCTGAAGGCCGAGCGCGAAGAAGCGGCCCGGGTTGCGGCGGAGGCCGCGGAAAAAGCGAAAGCCGAACGCGCGGCGCGGCTCGAAGCTCAGCGCGTGGCCGCCGCCGAGGCCGCGGCGAAACTGAAGGCCGAACAGGCCGCCCGCGTTGAAGCCAAGCGCATCGCCGACGAAGAGGCGGCGAAGGTTGCGGCGGAGAAGGCGGCGAAGCTGAAGGCCGAGCGCGAAGAAGCGGCCCGGGTTGCGGCGGAGGCCGCCGAGAAGGCCCAGGCCGAACGAGCCGCGCGGATTGAAGCCAAGCGCATCGCGGACGAAGAGGCGGCACGTGAGGCGCGTGAGAGAGCCGAGCAGTTGAAGGCCGAGCGCGCTGCGGCCGCCGCACAAGCGGTGGCGGACCGGGAGGCGCGGGTTCAAGCTCTTGCCCAGGCCCGGGCCGAAGCGGCCGAGAAGCTTCGCGCGCAGCGGGCCGCTCAGATCGAGAACGACCGGATGGCGCGCGAGGAAGCAGCGCGCCGGGAGGCTCAGGCGGCGCGCGAGCAACAGCTTCGTGACCAGGCCGCGCTGCTCGCCTATGCCGAGGCCGCGGCGCCCGAGGACGTTGGTTCCGTCACCGCCGTTCTGGGCTCCGGCCTGATGCTCAACTGGCCTGAAGCGAGCCGGCGCATCGCCATCGCCGACGAGACCATCGCCACTTTCCACGTCGTTTCGCCTCGCGAAGTCACCATCAACGGGATCAAGCCCGGGCGCACCACTATCTTCGTCTGGCTGGCGGGAGGCCGTCGCCTCTTCTATCGCCTCCTGGTCGAGCACAACCTCGAACCGGCCCGCTCGGCTTTGCGCGAGATGAACCCCGCCCTCATTCTCGAGTCAGGAGCTGATGGCGAATCCGTCGTCCTGCGCGGCGAGGTGAGCAACGAGGTCGCGGCGCGCCAGGCCAAGTCGCTGGTTGAACAACTCCTGCCGCGGAAATCAGTGGAAAGCCGTGAGGCGCTGCGGCTGGTCAACCTCATTCGTTATGCCGGCGTCGTGGGCACTCCAGAAGACCGGCTCGCCGTGGCCATGGCCGCGATCGATCCCCGGATCCGCGTTCGCCGGATTCAGAGCGGAGCCGAGCCCGATGTTGAGAAGGACTCGTACGTTCTCGAGGGCACGGTGCGCGATGTAAACGCTCTGGTCCAGGCCGTCGTCCTGGCCGATCGCCAGCTTGGCGGCAACGGCAAGACGGTCAAGGCCGCGGACGACGACCGCGTTACCTTCCAGCGGTCCAATGGCGGATCGAGCCTGAGCTCTGCCGGGTCGGGCGGTGGCGGCGGCAATGCGCTGCAGGCCCTGCAGGGGGGCGAGCCGCCAAGGAGCGGTCTCTCCGCGCAGTTGGCCCGAGGCCTTCTTGTCACCAGCGAATCCGGCCGCGTGGTTTCCTTCCTGAAGGTCGAGTCGCTGCCCCAGGTGATGGTCGGGATCCGCGTCCTCGAGGTCGATCGCACCAAGGCGCGCCGCTTGGGTGTGGACCTCCGGGCCGACCGCAAGAACGTCTCCGTCGCCAACTACACCATCCCCGGGGGAGAGGGCCTTCCCGACTTGCGCGGCAAGGTAACCGAACTCGCGGGCACCGGCAACCTGGTCGGGTCCTATGTCGACAAGACCATCGCGGTGATCGCGGCCCTCGATTTCATGACCGAGAAACAGGTGGCGCGCTCCGTTGCCGAGCCCAACATCCTGACTCTGTCCGGCGAACAGGCATCGGTGCTGGTGGGCGGGGAAGTGCCGATCCCGACCACCACGTCGAACCAGGTATCAACTTCGTCCGGTTTCTTCTTCCAGCAGTTCGGAGTCCGTCTCGATATTCGACCCACCGTCGACTCGAACGGGCTGGTCACCCTCGAAGTGGCTCCGAGCATCGTGAGTCCGAGCGCCGGTCTCGGCAACGGCTCGGTCCCCGGTTTCCGGATCCAGCGAGTGGAAACCACGGCGCGCGTTCAGGCCGGAGAAAGCCTGGTCCTGGGCGGCCTGCTGAGCTCCACCGAGTCGATCACCGAGCGCGGCCTGCCCCTGCTGGGCAAGCTCCCGATCTTCCGCTGGCAGCGCAAGAGCATCGAGAACACCGAACTACTCTTCCTCATCACCCCACGCATCATCGTGCCGCCCACCGAGACGGTCCGGCTGCCCCCCATCGACTTCGAGAAGGAGCCCACGAATCCGATCGGACTCACCGGCTTCAACGACGCAGGCGTGCCCTTCACCTTCGAGCCCGAGCCCGCGAAGATCGCCGGCGACGCCACATCATGCGTCGAGATGCGTGAACGTCCGAGCCTCGACTCGCAGCTTCTCGACTGTCTGGTTCCCGAGACCGCGGTCAAGGTGCTGGAAGGCAAGGCGAACTGGCGGCGGATCGAAGTGTCGAAGGGCGTCGTGGGCTGGGTGAAGGCCGAGGGCGTCACCCCGGCGAAGTCCGCGCGCTAGTTGGAAGTCGACAGTCTGGGGTGGCCGGTCACGGCCACCCTGTGTGGACTCATCGCCGGCGCGATCGCCAATTCCTGCATCGAGCGTCTGCCTCACGACGAGCCCCTGGGGCGCCGTCTTCTCACCTGTCCCTCCTGCCGCTCGCGTGAGCCCCTGATCGACGCCGTACCTATCCTGGGCTGGCTGGCCAAAGGGGGGCGGTGCCGTTCCTGTCGAACGCCCATCTCCACCCAGCAACCGGTGGTGGAGGCGGTGAACGCCGTCTTGTGGCTGCTCATCGCGGGGGCCATGGACCCGTCGCCTCGGGCCGTCGTACTGATGTTCTTCGTTACCGCTCTGCTGATCCTGAGTCTGATCGACCTCGAGCATCATCTGCTGCCCGATCTCATCACCCTGCCCGGCATTGTCCTCGGCGTGGGCGTCACGTGGCTGCCCGGATGGCCCGTCACCTTTCTCGATTCCGCCCTCTCCGCGGCCGTGGGTTACTTCGCCATGATGGCTCTCGCCAAGGCGGCGGAGATGTACTACCGGGAAGAAGCACTGGGCCAGGGGGACTGGAAGATGGTGGCCATGCTCGGAGCCTTCCTGGGCTCCACCAAACTGGCCATCGTCGTCTTGGCCGCGAATCTGACTGGCGCTCTGGTGGGGCTCTTGCTCGTCACCTTGCTGGGCAATGAAGGCCGGCAGAAGCTTCCCCTTGGCACCTTCCTCGGCGCCGCCGGCATCGTGATGATCCTGGTCTGACTCGGCGCCTCAGGGCGCGTAGCGCGCCTTGGCGGACGTCGCGAACGGATCCGATCGGCTTTCGGGGACGAGGGCCGGCCATTCCTGCTGACGGTCGGCGCGGACGTAAACCCGATACCGGCGATCCTCATAGGCCACCGCCCACTCGGTCTGCGTGCTCATGCCCTTGTCGAGCCGGGGATTTCGCGGGCTGAGAATCACGTCGTGGGGGTACTGCTTGAGGAACTTGCTTCCGCCGGGGCCGCCGGCGAAAAAGTTCCGCACCGCGTCGTAGGTGGCGTTGGTGTAGACCGTCTCGTACCGTCCATCAAGGGAAACGCGCGATTCCGGGTAGAGCCGCCAGATCGCGTAGCTGCCGAAGCTGAAGGGCACGAGAAGGTTGCCCTTAAGCTGGTTCTGCTCGATGAAGTCGATCGCGCGCACCGGATAGAACTCCGCGAGCACGATGCGCATGGGGGCGCCCATCAGCGTCAGCAGGGCGAACACGAGCAGGAGTCCTCGGCTGATCCCATAGTACGAAGCCTCCGCGAGGGGAGCGCCGGCGGCGCCCGCCCGCTCGTTCAGCCAGGGACGAGCGCTCTGGCTCCACATCGCCGAGAGCCAGGTCCACACGAAGGGAGCCGAGGCGATCACGAAGAACGTCAGATGCCGGACCACCCGGAAGCCGAGGACTGCCGTTACCACGAGGACGAGGAGGGTGGAAAGGTCGGGTAGATCACGCCGCCTTGCCCGGTCGATGAGAGCGATCACGCTCAGGACCACCAGGACCTTGAAGCCGAGGTACAGGACCTCGGGGCCAAGGAAATTCAAGGGCCGCCACTCCGGGATGTCGCGCCGCGACATCGTGGTCGCCTCGAAGAGGTAGGACCAGTAGGTCCACCCGTAGGGATTGATGAGTGAGGCCAGACCGGCGAGACCCCCGATCCCGGCGAAGCGGGCGGCAACCGTCGGACGTTTGATCTCACCCGCCGCGTAAAGCACGATGAGACCAATCCCGGCGAGGAATCCTCCGTGGACGTTGGCCCAGAACACGGCGGAGAGCGGTATGAGCCAGGCGAAACGCCAATCGTCATCCCGCGCGCGGTCGAGCAGATAGAGCCAGACGGAAACGAAGAAGAACGTGAAGGCCTGGGCCCGGATCGTGGCGAGAAAGCCGAACAGCAGGGCGGCGAGCAGAAAGACATGGAACAGGAGACTCGGCGGTTGGCCCGTGGCCCGCCGGCCGCGCAGGTACATGAAGAGGACGGTTCCGAACAGCAGGAAGGCTTTAAGCAGCAGAAGACCGGCCTGGCCGCCGACCGAGGCCACGCCATAGAAAATGACGCCCGCGCCCCATTCGTGATCGACCCAAAGCGGCCGCGTCTCGGTGTAGGAGAAGGGATCCCGGTCGGGCACCGAGCCCGATTCCAGGATCAGCTTTCCTACCGCCAGCCGGGCCCAGACATCGGGGTCGCCATCGGGCTTGAGCAGATTCACCGCGCACAGGCTCAACAGAAGCAGGAGAAGGATGGCCAGGGGTTCCCGAATGGGGTTCGTGCCCGGGGTCTCCGTGGACTCGGGCTCTTGCGGGGGCTGATCGACCAGATTTCGGTTGATCCGGATTTGCACAGGGGGCTCGGCCGACATGGGGGAGGGCGAAGGATACCTTCGGGAGAGCCTACGTTTCCTGGCACGGAACCTCCCGGCCTCGGAGATCGTCTTATCAAGCAAGGCGAGTTCAATCGGTTGAGCCTTCCGGCCCGCGGGTCGCTTTCAGGAGACACACAAATGCGCAAAATCGTCATCGTTCTGGCCGTTCTGGTGGTGGGAGGACTCGGGGCGGTCGCTTACTCCAAGTCCGTGAAGTCCGCCGATCCCGGTTTCAAGACTGTCCTCGTCACCCGTGGGGAGGTCGTCGAGAAGGCTCTGGCCGTGGGGGCGATCCGGCCCGACCAGGAGATTTCGGTCAAGAGCAAGATCTCGGGCATCGTTCGCCGGTCTTATAGAGAGGTCGGCGACTATGTTCGCGCCGGCGAGCCTCTCTTCGAGATCCAGCCCGACCCGACACCCCTTGAACTGACCGAGGCGCGTCGCGAGGTCGAGAACGCGATGAACGCCTACGATCAGGCCAAGCGTCGCTACGATCGCCAGGATTCGCTCAAGAACCAGGGCATCACCTCCAGCCAGGACTGGGACACGGCCCAGAAGGAACTTCAGGAGACCGAGAGCCGGCTGGGTCTGGCCCGCGAGAAGCTCGCCCTCGTCGAGAAGGGCCGGATCAAGTCCGAACGCCTGAACGTCGAGTCGGTCATCCGCGCCCCCGTCAGCGGCACGGTGCTGGAACTCGCCGTCCACGAAGGCGACCCCGTGGTTCCCCTCACCAGCTTCCAGGCCGGCACGCCTCTCGCGGTGATGGCCGATATGGGCACGTTGCTCTTTAAAGGCACGGTCGATGAGATCGACGTGGGCAAACTCACCGAGGGCCTGCCCGCCAAGATCAAGATCGGCGCGCTGCCCGAAGCGGTGGTCGAGGGCCGGCTCTCGAAGATCTCGCCCAAGTCGAAGACCTCCGAAGGCGCCACCCTGTTCGATGTCGAGATTGACATCACCGCGGCCAAGGGCGTGGTTCTTCGCGCCGGCTACTCGGCCAACGCCGACATCGTGGTCAAGGAGAAGAAGGACGTCCTCCTCGTTCCCGAGCGTCTGGTGAAGTTCGAGGGCGGCAAGGCCACGGTCGAGGTTCCCGCCGGCCTGGGCAAAGAACCCGAGAAGAAGGAGATCAAGTACGGTCTCTCTGACGGCATGAACGTCGAAGTCACCGACGGCCTCAAGGAAAAGGACGAGGTGGTCGAACGGCCGCCCAAGAAGATCGAGTAATGAACTCCCTCTCCTTCCTCAAGCAGATGGCGCATGACGTGCGCCATCAGAAGATGCGGACCGCGCTCACCGTCCTGGGCATCACCTGGGGAACGGTTTCGGTGGCTCTCCTCGTGGCGTTCGGCGAGGGGTTGCAGGGGAAGATCCAGCAGCAGCAGGCGGGCCTCGGCGAAAACATCGTGATCGCCTGGCCCTCCCGCACCTCGCTCCCCTACCAGGGGCTGGGGAAGGGGCGGCGGATCCTGGTCAACGAGGAAGACATCCAGGCTCTGAGGCGCGAGATCCCCGAGGCCAGCTTCTCGGGTGAATTTTCGCGGCAGAGTTCGTCGTTCAAGCGCGAGAAGGTGCGCCTCACTCCGGACATGTCGGCCAACAGCCCGATCTTCGCGGTGATGCGCAACGTCATTCCCGCCGAAGGCGGCCGCTACATCAACGACCTTGACATGGATCGCCGCCGCCGCGTGGTCTTCATTGGCGACAAGCTCAAGACCGACCTCTTCGGCGACAGCGAAGCGGTCGGCCAGACCATCATGATCGACAACACCCCCTTCCTGGTGGTGGGCGTGCTGCAGAAGAAGGGACAGGACTCGAGCTACGGCGGCCGTGACGAAGACAAGGCCTTCATCCCCGAAACCTCCTACCGCGGGCTCTTCACCGAACGCAACTACGAGAACCTCATCTTTCAGGCGAAGTCGGCGGAGATGACGCCGGTGGTCACCGAGAAGGTCTACGAGACCCTGGCCCGCCGCCACAAATTCGATCCCAAGGACAAGGAAGCGATCGGCATGTGGGACACCACGGAAGGGGCCAAGTTCTTCAAGATCTTCTTCGGCATCTTCCGCGGCTTCCTCGCCATCGTGGGCTCCTTCACCCTGATCGTGGGCGGCATCGGCGTCTCGAACATCATGTACGTGGTGCTCGAGGAGCGCATGAAGGAGATCGGGATCAAGCTCGCGATCGGGGCCAAGCCCCGTTTCATCCAGACCCAGTTCCTGCTCGAGACGCTTACCATCACCGCCATCGGTGGAGCCTTGGGCTTTCTGATCACACTCGGGGTCATGGCCATCTTTCCCTACGCGGGGCTTGATGAATACGTGGGCACGCCCAAAGCCTCGCCCCTCGTGCTTCTCTCCACCAGTCTCCTGCTCGGCCTGATCGGCTTCATCGCCGGCTACTTCCCGGCCCGCCGCGCCTCCATGCTCGACCCGGTGGTCGCCCTCAAGCTCGGCTAGGTCTCGCTCATGTTTTCGATCATCAAGTCCGAACTCGCGCTGGTCTGGAGCCTCTTCCGCCAGGACGCGGGTCACAACCGCAAGCGCATGCTGCTCACCGTCATCGCCATCGGCTGGGGCACGCTTTCAATCGTCATGCTCCTGTCCTTCGGCGAAGGCATGAAGCGCGCCTTTCACCAGGGCACGCGCGGCATGGGCGAGAACATCGGTGTCTTGTGGCCCGGCTCCACCACCAAGGCGTACGCGGGGATGGGCTCGGGCCGGAGCATCCAGTTCCAGGATGAAGACGGCGAGCTTCTGGTCGCGCGCATTCCCTCCCTCGCCGCGGTGTCCCGTGAGTACGCGCGCCGACGAGGCCTGACCGTGGGCGCCAAGACCGTAAATGCCCGGGTGCGTGGGGTCGACGTTTCCTTCGGCTGGATCCGGAACCACGTTCCTCAGCCGGGCGGACGTTTCCTGAATGAGGAAGACATCCGGCAGAAGCGCCGGGTGATCTTCCTGGGCGAGGAACTGGCCCAGGATCTGTTCGGCAGCCAGGCGGTGGTGGGACGCGAGGTGCAGATCAACCAGTCGGTGTTCACGGTCATCGGCGTGGCCGAGAAGAAGACGATGATGGGCATGTACAGCGGCCCCGACAAAAACCAGGCCGCCATTCCCGCCACCACCTTCCTCTCGATGTACACGGACGCGAGGGTGGGGAACTTCATCTACCTTCCCACGAGCCTCGAAACCGCCGACCTGGCCAAGGCCGAGATCTACCGGGTCATGGCCGCGAAATACCGGTTCGATCCCGAGGATCGCCGCGCCCTCTCCATCTGGGACACCCGCGAGAACCAGCGGATCACCGACAACATCGCCCTGGGGATCCAGATCTTCCTCGGCATCATCGGCGCGTTGACCCTGTTCGTGGGCGGTATGGGCGTTGCGAACATCATGTACGCAGTGGTGAAGGAGCGCACCCGTGAGATCGGCATCAAGATGGCGCTCGGGGCCAAGGCTCGCCAGGTGATGGCGCCCTTCGTGCTCGAGTCGATGTTCATCACCGGCGCGGGCGGGGCGCTTGGCACCTTGGTCTCCCTCTCCATCATCACGATTATCGCCATGTTGCCCCTGCAGGGCGAGGCTTTCGACCTGATGGGACGGCCGACCTTCTCTCCCGCCATCGCCATCGCCACCTCGCTGATCCTGGGCGCGGTGGGCATGTTCGCCGGCTACTTCCCGGCGCGCCGAGCCGCCTCCATCAATCCCGCCGAGTCCTTGAGGTACGAGTAATGATTGAAATGACCGCGATCCGCAAGGTCTACAGCACGGGCCGGATGGAAGTGGAGGCGCTCAAGGG
>JAGNNV010000188.1 GCA_017990495.1 Vicinamibacteria bacterium | reverse complement strand
CACGAGCCGCGATCGTCGGCTGGCCCGCTTCGTCGATCAGGTGCGCGGTGACCACGCTATGCGGGCTCCTGACGTGCCTGGCGAAGAACGGCGGCACGTCGGGATTGGCCGCGGTGTCCGGAAGCACGCGCGCGACGAAGCGGCCGCCAAGGGCCTCGGCGTACGCGGCGAATCGTTGCGCGGTGCAGAACGTGTCGCCGGCAAACCGGTACGCGAGCACGGTCAGGTCCTCGCGCTCGAGCCGGTCGCGAACGGCTCTGAGTTCGTCGGGCGCGATCTCGAGCCCGCCTGGGTCACCGAGGGGTAAGGTCGGCTGCGCCAGGACCGGGGCCAGCATCACCGGATCGAGCATCATCGTCAACGCGAAGTTGCCCGTGAAGCACATCCCGATCGCCCCCACGCCCGGGCCGCCGCACTCGCCGTGCGCCAATCTCGCCAGTGCCCGGAGCCAGATCGTGACCGGACTCGACGCATTCGCGGTCAGCGCACGGAATTCGGCGCTCACGCAGGCGCGCCGGTATACCTCGGCCCCTTCGTCGGCCGTGGGCACCGCTCCGTCACGTCCAAAGAGTGAGGGCATGTACACGGTAAACCCGGCGTCGCGGACCCATCGACTGAATCGCGCCACGTGAGGGCTGATCCCCGGCATCTCTGGCATGACGATCACGGCGGGTCCGGCCCCCGCGACGTGCACGGTCTTTGTCACGTCGTCGAACGTGACGTCACGGTGCGCGAAGTCCTCGAGAGGATCGTCGTCGGTCAGGCTCGGGCGGCTCACGGTGCGGCCGGCCCCGCTACTTCGGCAATCAGCTCCATCTCGACACAGGCTCCAAACGGCGTCTGGGCCACTCCGACCGCGCTGCGGGCGTGCATCCCGCGGTCGCCGAAGACCTCCACGAACAGCTCCGACGCGCCATTGGCCACGACATGCGGCTCCGTGAACCGCTCCGTGCAGTTAACGAACACCAGCAACCGGACGAGGCGCCGAACGTGCTCGAGGTCTCCAAGAGCGCCGTGCAGCGTGGCGATCATCTCAATGGCCACACCCCGCGCGGCCAGCTTCCCCTCTGCCGCGGTTATGCCCTCGCCCAGCTTGCCGACCCATATCTGGCCCTCCTGCTTGGCAAGGCGCCCGGACAGGTAGATCAGATTCCCGGTCCGCACGAACGGTGCGAACACAGGGACGTATCCGGCGACCACGGGTGGTGGTGCGTCGGGGAGGGTGATCTGCAGAGCGGTCAGGCGCTCATAGATGGTGGTCACAGGAACTCCTTGGCGACGCTGATGAGGCGGTCGATGTCTCGCTCCGAGTTGAACAGATGCGGCGACACCCGGATCCTGCCATTGCGCAGGGCTACGAATACGTTCTCCTGTCGCAATTTCTGGTGCAGGGCGACGGTCCGCTCGCTGGTAGGCGCGACAAAGCAGCCATAGGGTCCGCGTTGCGCCGGGTTCATGGGGCTCGCCGGTGTGAGGCCGTCGGGCGTATGGGCAAACAAATAGGCAATCAGCCGCCGGTTGTGATCGCGCACCACCTCGGGACTCACCCTGGCCACGAACGCCGCGGACGCCTCCATGGCCGTCAGGTTGAGATTGAAGCAGCTCGCAGCTTCCGGCACATCAAATCGTCTGGCGCTTTGGGCCGGAGTGGGATCCACCATGTTCAGATTTGGAAAGCTGTCTCCGTCCTGGCCCATCCAGTAGAACGGACCGGGGCGGAGGGTACTCACATGCTCACGCTTCGCCCAGAAGAAGCCAGTGCCGTACGGGCTCAAGAGCCACTTGTATCCGGCGCAGACCAGGAAGTCGGCTCCCAGTTCGCGGACATCAAGCGGCATCGCGCCACACGACTGGGTCACGTCGAGCACGAACAGCGCCCCGCGTTCGCGGCAGGCGGTGGCGACGCGGGAGGCATCCAGCAGCGAGCCATCGTCGAACCGCACATGACTCACTGAAACCAGCCGTGTTCTCGGCGTCATGGCCGCCACCAGGTCGTCGGCCGTCACGAAGGGCCCCTGCGGCCTGACGGCCTTCAGCGTCACACCCTCCCGCGCCTTCATGGGCTGCCACGTGCTGTACTGAATCGGAAACTCCGCCTCGGCGGTCAGGATCTCGTCGCCCGGGGCCCACGTGAGTCCGTGCGCCACGGCCTGCAGGCCGGTGGAAGCACCCGTGGTGAGTGCGATCTCTTCGGGTACGGCGTTGATCAGCTTCGACAGAGACTGCCGAAGCCGAGTGGTCAGATCGAACCACACGGCATCGCTTTGATGGTGCGGATAGCGCTTGGCGTCGAGGGCGATCTGAACCGCGTCCTGCGCCACCCGCGGCATGGCCGACTGCGCCGCCGTGTTGAGGTAGGCGGCGCCATGAATCGGAAACCACTCCTGGTGCCAGGGTGAAGCGGCCGGTGATGCGGTCATGCGTGCTCCTTGATCTTGGTGAAGGGCCGTGGCCGCGCGGTGTGAATGTCCTGCCGATCGGCCAAGGCAGATTGGATGAGGTGGCGATCACCTGTCTCCTGCGGCAAAGTGTAGGGTGGCGCGGAAAGCGCCGACAGTGGCCTAAAGGACGATAAGCATCAATATCGTGCCACCGGGGCGGGGCGACTTACCACGGCGGAAGCGCGTCCGGCGGGTCAGCTAAGATCCCCGGGCACGATCTTGGGGTCCCGGGCGGGCTCCCTCTTCTACTGAGGAAACGCGATGAGATATCTCAAACTCCCCCTGCTCGGACTCCTGCTGGCTGCCGCGCCGCTTCTCGAGGCCCAGGGCAAGATCCCCACCACCAAAGAGGTGTACGGGTTCACCATTGGCGACGACTATCGCCTGGCGAACTACACCCAGTTCACCGACTACATGAAGAAGCTCGATGCGGCATCGGACCGCATGACCCTTCAGTCGATCGGCAAGACTGCGGAAGGGCGCGATCAGTGGATGGGCATCATCACCTCGCCCGCGAATCACCGGCTGCTCAGCAAGTACAAGGACATCTCCCAGCGCCTGGCCCGGGCCGAGGGCCTCACCGAAGCGCAGGCGCGCACGCTCTCGAAGGAGGGCAAGGCGGTGGTGTGGATCGACGGAGGCCTGCACGCTACCGAGGTGCTGGGCGCGGCTCAGCTCGCGGAGACCGTGTATCAGCTGGTGAGCCGCAACGACGAGGAGACACTGCGATTCCTCAATGACCTCATCATCCTGGCTGTGCACGCGAACCCCGACGGCATGGAACTGGTTTCGAACTGGTACATGAAGGAGTCCGACGAGAAGAAGCGGAACTCGAGCGACATCCCGCGGCTGTATCAGAAGTACATCGGCCACGACAACAACCGCGACTTCTACGCGCTCACGCAGCCGGAGAGCCGCAACATGTCCCGCCAGCTCGCCATCGAGTGGATTCCGCAGATCATGTACAACCACCACCAGACCGGTCCCACCGGCGCGGTGCTGTTCGCTCCGCCCTTCCGCGATCCCTTCAACTACAACTTCGATCCGCTCGTCCTCACCGGTCTCGACCTCGTGGGCGCGTCGATGCACAACCGCTTCGTACTGGAGAACAAGCCGGGCGCCACCACGAGGCGCGGAGCCAACTACTCGACCTGGTGGAACGGCGGCCTCCGAACCACCGTCTACTTCCACAACCAGATCGGCCTGCTCACGGAGACCATCGGCAACCCCACCCCGGTCGACATCGAGTTCGTGCCCCAGCGCGCTCTGCCCACCGGCGACTACGTGCTGCCCATCACCCCCCAGAAGTGGCACTTCCGTCAGTCCATCGACTACTCGGTCACCGCGAATTACGCGGTGCTCGACATCGCCTCGCGTCATCGCGAGCAGTTCCTCTACAACATCTACAAGATGGGCCGGAACTCTATCGAGCGCGGCAGCCGGGACAGTTGGACGGTGTGGCCGAAAGACATCGAGGCGGTGCGCGCCGCGGCGGAGAAGGAACTGCGTGCTCCCGCGGGGACGCCGAACCTCAACCCCACCATGACTCCCGGCGGACTCTTCTCCGCGAGCCAGGGAGGACGTTCGCCCGTGGTGCCGGCGAAGTTCGCCGAGGAACTGCGCAAACCGGCCGACCGTGATCCGCGCGGCTACATCCTGCCCGCGAACCAGACCGACTTCCCGACCGCGGTGAAGTTCATCAATGCCCTTCAGCGTTCCGGCATCGTGGTGCACCGCGCCACCGCCGACTTCACGGTGGCGGGGCGGAACTACCCGAAAGGCTCGCTGGTGGTGAAAACCGCCCAGGCCTTCCGGCCCCACGTCCTCGACATGTTCGAGCCCCAGGACCATCCGAACGATTTCGCCTCGCCCGGCGGACCGCCCATTCCGCCCTACGACAACGCCGGCTGGACCCTCGCCTACCAGATGGGCGTCCAGTTCGACCGCGTGCTCGATGGATTCGACGGCCCCTTCGAGCGGATCGATCCCTCGAACCTGGTGAAGCCCCCCGCGGCCCCACCCGCGGCTCCCGGCGCGTCCGGCTACCTTCTCTCCGCCGCGCAGAACGACGCATTCATCGTGGTGAACCGCGTGCTGAAGGCGGGTGGCGAAGCCCATCGCATCACCGGCGGCGTGGGTGCTGGAGGGTTCTACGTGCCCGCGAGCGCCATCTCCACTCCGGTGGTGACGAAGGCCGCGGCCGACCTTGGTGTGGCGGTGGTGGCGGGCACGAAGCCGGCCGAGACCATGGCGCTCAAGACCGTGCGCATCGGCCTCGCCGACACCTACGGCGGCAGCATGCCGTCGGGCTGGATCCGCTGGATCCTCGAACAGTTCGAGTTCGCGTCGGTGGAGCAGGTGTACCCCGCGACTATCGACGCCGGGAATCTGAACGCGAAGTACGACGTTCTCATCTTCGCCGACGGCATTCTCCCCGAGAGTGACACCGCCAGCCCCGGTCTGTTCGGCGGGCGGCAACCCACGTCCGAGCGCGCGGGCGAGTTCGCGAACCGCCTCGGCCGCTATTCCGTGGCGAAGAGCGTGCCCGCGATCAAAGCCTTCATCGAGGCGGGCGGAAAGGCCCTAGCCATCGGCGATTCGACTTCGATCGGACATCATCTGGATGTGGTCGAGAACCACCTGGTCGAGCGCACCGCCACCGGCCCGAAGAATCTCGGCCGCGACAAGTACTACGTGCCCGGTTCGGTTCTGCGCGCCGAGGCCGACGTCGCCCATCCTCTGGCCTGGGGCGTCACCGGCAACGTCGACGTCATGTTCGACAACTCGCCGGTGTTCGAACTCAAGCCCAATGCCTTTGCTCGCGGCGTCACTCCAGTGGCCTGGTTCGCCTCGGCTTCTCCGCTGCGCAGCGGTTGGGCCTGGGGCCAGCACTACCTTGAAGGCGGTGTGGCCGTGGCCGAAGCGAAGATGGGTGAGGGGCGGCTGATGCTCTTCGGTCCCGAGATCACCTTCCGCGCTCAGCCCCACGGGACTTTCAAGTTCCTCTTCAACGCCATCTACCGATGAAATCGATCAATCGCCTCGTTTCCGCTCTCGTTTTCCTGGGCGCGACGACCATCGCGGCCGCCGCCGATGAGCGTGTTCTGCCCGCGCCCAACTACGAACTCGCGGCGCGCTGGATGCCTTCGAAGGTGGGCAAACTCGTCTTCGACATGAACGTCACGCCCCGGTGGGCGGAGACGAGTGATCGCTTCTTCTACACCTTCGAAACCGCGCAGGGCCGTACCTTTCAGCTCGTCGACCCGCTGAAGCGCACCCGCGTTCCCTTGTGGGACAACGCCAAGATGGCGGCGATGCTCACGAACCTCACCCGCATCCCCTTCGACGCCCAGCACCTGCCCATGGGGGCGAGCCGCCCAGCCGCGCCCGGCGGTGGTGGTGGCGAGCCCGCCCCGCCGCCGATGTTGAAGTGGGCGAAGAACGACACGGTGATCCAGTTCGAGATCGAGGTGCCCAAGGAAGCGAAGATTCCCGGCGAGAAGCCTGCGGTCAAGGCCGAGCCGCAGAAAGCAGCGGCGGATGAGGCGGCAGGGAAGGGAGACAAGAAGGACGCGGCTTCCGCGGAAAAGGATCCCGAAGAAGCCAAGACCACCAAGACCCTCTACTTCGAGTACGAGATCGCGACGGGAAAGCTGTCCATCCTCCACGAGTTCACGCCGGATCCGAAGAAGCCGGGCTGGGCGCAGATCTCCCCGGACGACAAGACCATCATCTTCGCCCGCGGCCACAATCTCTTCATGATCGACGCGGAGAACTACAAGCTGGCGCTCAAGGACTTCGGTGATCCGAAGGTCCAGGAGGTCCAGATCACCACCGACGGGGTCGAGCACTACAGTTTCGCCCGCCGCATGAACGAGCAGGCGAAGACGACGCTCAAGAAGGACCAGAAGGGCGACACGAAGCACAAGGACGGACCGCGCGTGCCCGCCATCGCCCTGCAGTGGGCGAAGGATTCCTCGAAGTATTCCGGGGTGCGTCAGGATCTGCGCAAGGTGGCCGACTTGTGGGTCATCAACTCCCTGGCCAGCCCGCGCCCGAAGCTCGAGACCTATCGCTACGCCATGCCCGGCGAGGAGAACGTCGATCAGGCCGAACTGCTTGTTTTCGATCGGGAGACGAAGGCCCGCATCACCGTTAAGGCTGACGCGTTCAAGGACCAGACCATCCAGGTAGCAACGGCACCGGTCACCGCGCGGCAGCGTGAGAAGCAGAAGACCGAGGGACAGTGGCTGAGCGACACCAACGACAAGCTCTACTTCCAGCGCAACAGCCGTGACCTGCACCGCGTCGACCTCTGCGTGGCCGACACCAAAACCGGGGAGGTGAAGACCATCATCGAGGAACGGCTCAACACCTACGTCGAAACCAACCCCCTGTGGACGCTGGGCAACGGCAAGGAGTTCATCCACTGGTCGGAACGCGACGGGTGGGGCCACTACTACCTCTTCGGAGCGGATGGAACCCTCAAGAATCAGATCACCACCGGTGAGTTCGTGACCGGACC
>JAGNNV010000189.1 GCA_017990495.1 Vicinamibacteria bacterium | reverse complement strand
ACCGAGGAGTGGACCAACTTCACGAAGGCCATGACGAAGCACCTCCAGAAGGAAAGGAAGACCAGATGAAGACCGCAGACGACTACATCCGCGCCGTGATCGCGTGTCTGCCCCCGGCCGGGCCCACACGAGCCCGGATCGAAATGGACCTCCGCGCCATCATCGGCGAGCGCGTCGAGAGTGGTCGCCCACTCGACGAGATATTCCGGCAGCTCGGCGACCCGAAGGCGCTGGCTCTCTCTTACCTGAGTGCCGCGCCACTGGTCATGGCGCCTTTGGGCCATCGCATCGGGGCCAAGCTCACGGATTTTGCCACCGTGGTTTTGAGCACCCTGATCGCCCTCTGGGCCGGCCGGGGGCTGTCCGCGGAGCAGGCGGCGCTCCTGTTCGTGGCGGGACTCGTCGGAGGAGGCATCGCTTTCGGGGTGGGCACGATTGGAATGGAGTACCGTCTGGGCCAGACCCCGGGGAAGCGTCTATTCGGCCTTCAGGTCGTGCAGGAATCGGGCGCTTCGATCAGCCTTGGTCAGTCCGTCGTCCGTCAACTCCCCATGATCCTACAGGTCTACTGGCTCGATGCCCTGTTCGGAATCTTCACCGAGAAGCAGCAACGCGCGTTCGAAGTGCTTTCGAAGACCCGCGTCGTCCTGGCCGACCCTCCGCGCGCGGCCCGGACGGAACCGTAGTCGCGAGGCGGGGAACAATGTGCCTCGGCCTCCCGTAGTGCCTTGTGACGCGAGGTATCACGATGACTCTGGAGAACTGGCAGGAACAATTGCGGCGGGGCGGGCTCGAATTCGCCGTCCTGCTGACCCTCACTGGTCCCCCCCGTTATGGCTTCGAGATCATCCGGCACCTCGAGGAATCGACGGATCTGGTGGTGAATGAAGGGACGGTCTACCCCCTGCTGACGCGTCTGGCCCGCCAGGGCCTGCTGACCACGGAATGGGTGGCCGACCTCGGTCCCCATCCCAGAAAGTACTACCGGCTGACTCTTGAGGGCCGGGAGCGGCTGAATAGCATGATGCGGCATTGGACAACCTTCGCCGGGAAACTCGATGCGTTGGCGACACAGGCGCGAGGAGAGTTGCGATGAAACTGACTGAAGCGGGCGAACTGCGGGTTCGCGGATATCTGTTCGTGCTCCACCGGTCCCTCGCCACCTTCATGCCGAAGGAAATGGCCCAGGAATCGATCCGCGAGGTGGAGTCGCACATCCTCGAGCGGTTGGAGAGGATCGAAGGCGCGGTCGACGAGAAGGCTGCCGTCGAAGGCGTGCTGCAACATCTCGGGCCGCCGATGAAGGTGGCGCAGGCGTTCGCCGCGGAGATCACGTTCGAAGAGGCCGTGGCCACCGGTCGGCCGTTGCCGGTTTTCCGCGCGCTCTTTCTGGTGGCGACCTCGTTGCAGGGTTTCTTCGCCGCCCTCGGGCTCCTCGTCGGCTACGCCCTCGGCGTCGGCTTCATCATCGTGGCCGCACTCAAGCCGATCTTCCCGCAGAACGTGGGCCTGATCCTGCGGGACGGTGTGCCCACCGCCTTCGGGGCGGTTTCCAGCGTCGGCCCGGGCACGGAGGTGGTGGGCGGGTACGGCCTCATCCCTCTCTCGCTTTTCGCCGGCGTGGGCGCCCTTCTCCTGACCCACCGCCTCGCCCGCGCATTTGTGGCCTGGTGGCGCGGCCGGCTCAAGGGGCCGACGGACGAGTAGGCCTCCGGTTGGGGTTGTCCATGTCGGAAAAGATCAGCCAGCGGCCGGCCGGATCCTTCTTGAGCGTGAGGGTGAACTTTCCCTGGTCCGCCTCGTTCGGCTTCCACGCGTAGCAGCCGAGGATGAATCCGGTCGACCCATCGGTGGCGAACGCGATGGCGCGAAGGGAGAGCGAAGTGCCGCCCGCCTGCGCGTACTCCTTCTCGATGGCCGCGCGGCCGCGCACGGGCAGTGCGCCCATGGACATGAGAAAGCCGTCCTCGGCGAAGAGCCCGGCGAGGGCCTTCTCATCGCCCCCGCTCCACGCCGTCTCGTAGTCGCGCAATACTCGATCGAGGGGAGCGGGAAGGGCGACACTCGCCTGCGGACAGGAGGTGGAGACGGGCGGCGGCGGCGGTGCGGGGGTTGGGTTCTGGCTCAGAAGGGCGAAGGCGAGGAAGGTCGGGCTCACTGGAATCATGGGGAAGGGTCTCCTTTGGATGCATTCTGCCATCGGCGCGCCGCGCCCTTGTCCTATGATCGCGCTGGTCGAAACCCCATGCCGCTTCTTTCGGATTCGGCGGAACCGGTCGCCAGGCTGCAAGGCGCGATTTCGGACGAGTCCGCGCAGGCGAGGGCGCGCGATTCCATGGTGGTTACTCAAATCATCGCGCGCGGCGTGCGCGATGCCCGGACTCTGCAGGCGATGCGTGACGTGCCTCGGCACCTCTTCGTTCCGCCCGCGCTCTTGAAGCAATCCTACGAAGATCATCCGCTTCCCATCGGCCATGGGCAGACCATCTCCCAGCCCTACATCGTCGCGTTCATGACGGAGGCGCTCGGGCTCAAGGGGGGAGAGACCGTGCTCGAGGTGGGTGCGGGCTCGGGCTACCAATCGGCGGTCCTCTCTCGCATCGCCGCGCGGGTGTTCGGGATCGAGATCGTCGAGCCTCTGGCCCGCGAGGCGAAGGGGCGGATGGTCGCGCTTGGCTACGGGAATGTCGAGATCCGCGCGGGCGACGGCTACGCCGGCTGGCCCGAACACGCCCCCTTCGACGCCATTCTCGTGGCGGCCGCGGCCCCCCGCGTGCCCGAGCCGCTCAAGCGCCAGCTCAAGGACGGCGGGCGATTGATTCTGCCCGTGGGCGAGCACGTCCAGGAACTGAGGATCGTCACCCGGCGCGGGGAGTCCTTCGAAGAGCGAAGCGTGCTTGCGGTGCAGTTCGTCCCGATGACCGGAGAGATCCGCAGGAAGTGAGTCGGCGCGTCGGCGCCCCGCTCTTTATCGAAGCGCGGGTGTAACGTGTCCGTAACATCCGCGAGGTTTTATCCACGCGGCTTCCTGGAGGACGGTTCATGAAGAAGATGATGATGGCCTTGTTTCTGGCCCTGGCGCTGCCTGTGGTTTCGATGGCGCAGGAGATGATCCTGACCGGCGTGGTGACGACGCGCGACGATGGTCTGTCGCTGCCTGGAGCCACGGTTTCGATTGATGCGCTCAATCTCTCCGCCGTCACCGACGCTGAGGGTCGTTACACCCTGACTCTGCCCGCCGGAACGTCCACCGCCACCGCCCTCGAGGTGCGTGTGACCTCTACCGGTCTCCTCCCGCGTAGTTGGTCTTTCAAACCCGTCGCCGGCGTTCTCACTCACAACTTCGCCCTCGCCCTCACCTTCTCCGAGGAGATCACGGTGGGCTCACGCGCCGTCGGAGTGGAGGCGGAGGGCGCGGTGCCGGTCGACATCATCACCGCCCGGCAGATCGAGATGACGGGAGCAAGCGAGACCATGCAGGTGATCCAGCGTCTCGCGCCCTCGTTCAACTTCCCCCGCACCACCATCGCCGACGGCTCGGCTTCGGTGCGCCCGGCCAGCCTGCGCGGGATGGGCCCCGATCAGGTGCTGGTCCTCATCAACGGCAAGCGTCGGCACACCACCGCCCTTGTCCACGTCAACGGCACCATGGGCCGTGGTTCAACCGGAGCCGACCTGAATGCGATACCGGTCACCGCCATCGAGCGTATCGAGATTCTGCGCGACGGCGCGGCCGCTCAGTACGGTTCAGACGCCATCGCCGGGGTCATCAACATCGTCCTCAAGTCAGGGGCCTCGGACGCCGCCGTTTCCCTCCGCGGCGGCACGACGATGACCGACCAGGGTGTGGGTGATTCGACCACGAACGATGGCGAGTTGATCGACGCCGGCCTCAACAAGGGCTTCAAGCTCGGTCGGGGCTGGGTCAACTTCACCGCCGAGTACCGCGATCGCGGCAAGACCAACCGCGCCGGGCCTGACCCGCGCGACCAGATCGTGGTGGGCGATGCCGGTCGGAACGCGGTGGCTCAGCCCAATCACTGGGTGGGTGATCCCGAGACCACGGACTACCTCACCTTCGTGAACGCTCAGCTGCCCGTGGGGGACACGAGCTTCTTCTATCTCTCGGGCGGCTACAGCCGTCGCGAAGGCGTGGCTCCGGGCTTCTACCGGCGAGCCCTTCAGTTCACTCAGAACTGGCCGCAGATCTACCCGATCGGTTTCCTGCCGCTGATCGAGACCGGAATCGACGACTCTTCCGCCACCATCGGCATGCGGGGGACCAGCAACGACTGGTACTGGGACGCTTCGTTGCAGGGCGGTCGCAACTCCATGGATTTCAACATCACCAACACGCTCAACGCGTCGCTCGGACCTACCTCCAAGACCGAGTTCTACGCCGGCGCCTTCGCGGCCGATCAGGTTATCGCGAACCTCGACCTGTCCCGAGAGTTCGAAGCCGGCCTGGCTGGCCCGCTGAACGTCGCCTTCGGCGCCGAGTTCCGGCGCGAAGGTTACGAACTGAAGGCCGGCGAGCCCGACTCCTACCGCGATGGTGGCGTCAGGGCCAGCAACGGCGCGGTGGCGGTTCCCGGCGCCCAGGTGTTCCCGGGCTTCCGGCCCTCGAATGCGGTGGATGCGTCACGGACCAACCTTGGCCTCTATGCCGACCTCGAAGGCGATGTGGCCACGAAGGTGCGCATGGGCGCGGCCGCTCGCTTTGAGAACTACTCCGACTTCGGCAGCACGTTCGACGGCAAGGTCACGGTGAGAGTTCAGGCCAGCGAGAAGTTTGTTCTGCGCGGCGCGGCCAGCACCGGCTTCCGCGCGCCCTCCCTCGCCCAGTCGAACTTCTCCGCGGTGAGCACGAACTTCATCAACATCCCGGGTCAGGGCAGCGTGCCTGTCGAAGTGGGCACCTTCGCGGTCTCGAGCCCGGTCGCGCGCGCATTGGGCGCCACCGACCTCAAGCCCGAGGACACCCTGCATTTCACCGGCGGTTTCGCCTTCACTCCGAGCGAGAAGCTCGACTTCACCGCCGACTACTACACCGTGAAGATCGATGACCGGATCGTGTTCTCCGGCAACTTCACCGGCGGCGCCATCACCACGTTGCTTGCTCCCCTGGGCGCTACCGGCGCGCGCTTCTTCACGAACGCGATCAACACCCGGACGAGCGGGGTCGACCTCACTGCCAACTACCGGACCACCATGAGCAACGGGAGCACCTTCCGCATCTTCGCCGGCTACAACTTCAACAAGACAGAGATTCAAGGTGAGGTGGCGACGCCTCTGCAGCTCACCGGCCTCGGAAACGTGCTGTTCGACCGCGTGGAGCGCGGTCGTTTCGAGTGCGGGCAGCCCAAGCACCAGGCGCGCTTCATCGGTGACTACACGCGGGGCCGATTCTCGGCCAATGCGAACGTGGGGCTTTACGGCAGTTTCTGCGTGAAGCAGCTCCTGGCCTCAGGCGCCGACGATCAGATCTTCTCGAAGAAGTGGGTGACCGATCTCGAAGTCGCCTACCGGCTCGAGAAGGTCACCTTCGGTGTGGGCGTCCAGAACCTCACCGACAACTATCCGGAGCAGGTTCACGCCCGGCTCAACGCCCAGGGCGTCCGTTATCCCACCACCAACACCTTCGGGATCAACGGCCGCTTCGTCTACGCCCGCGCCAGTCTGCGGTTTTAGCCCTACACCCGTTCGAAGATCGTGAGCGTTTCGAGATGGAACGTGGTGGGGAACATGTCGAACGCCTCGAGCGAGACCGCCTTGTAGCCGAGCGTGGCGAAGCGGAGGATGTCCCGCGTCAGCGTGGCCGGGTCGCAGGACACGTAGATGAGCCGATTGGGGCGGGCGGCGGCGATCGCGTCGAGCTCCAGCGGGTCGAGGCCGCGCCTTGGAGGGTCGACGATAGTGGTGGCGCCCTTGAGCTTGAGCCCGGTGGCGAGGGCCGTGCCGACGCTCAGGGGCAGTCGCTCGATCTTGACCCCGTTGGCTTTGGCATTGCGGCCGAGATCCTCGAAAGCCACGGGGCTCCACTCGATGGCGGTGACGTCCCGGCCCTTCACCGCGAGAGGCACCGAAAACAGGCCGACGCCACAGAAAAGATCCACGACGCGCTCTTCGGGGGCGATCTCCGCGGCCTTCATCACCGACTCCAGCAGTCTTTCGGTGAGGAAACGGTTGGCCTGGAAGAAGCTCATCGCGTTGTGACGGAGGGCGAGACCGCCCACGGTGTTCTCGACGCTGATGTCGCCGTAGATCGTGGCCGCCTCGTTCTTTGACGTCTTGAGTCCGAGCCCGCTCAGCCCGAGTTCATGAGAGTGCCGGCGCAGCACCGAGGTGAGGGAGGGGTCGGAGGCGACGAGCACGAGGCCCGGCCCCGTGAACGACTCCGCGATCTCCACTGAACCCGCCTTGACGCCACCCTCGCTCAGCGCCCGCACCACCAGGGCGATGAGATTGCGCATCCGCTCCGAGACCTGAAGGCAGGTGGCCGCGGGAACCACGCGGTGCGAACGTTCCTCGAAGAATCCCAGGGTGAAGCCTTCGTCGAGGCGAGCCCCGTGAAGCTCAACCCGCGCACGCCAGCCCATCTCAGGGCCGCTGTGCCAGCGGGAGACAGGCAGATCGAGGTGAGCCCGGCCGAGCAGTTCGAGAAGCGCCTCCTTCTTCGCCTCCTCCTGGGCCACGGGGTCCGCAGGCTGATAGTGGCAGCCCCCGCACCGCGAGGCCACACTGCAAGGAGCGTCTCGACGATGGGGGTGAGGAGTTTCAACCGACACCGCCTCGCCAAAGGAAACGCCCTTGCGGCGCGACTTCACCGCTATGGTTACTTCCTCGCCCTTGAGCGCGTTGCGCGCGAAAACGGTCTGGCCGTCGATCTGGAGCAGGCCGTAGCCGCCGTTCACGGCGCGGAGCACCTTGCCGCGGAGAATCTCGCCGCTCATTCGATTTCGGCCA
>JAGNNV010000187.1 GCA_017990495.1 Vicinamibacteria bacterium | reverse complement strand
TCGTTGGCAACCGCGACACGCGGCGTGCCAAAGTGGGCCAAACGAACAAAAGGGCGACCCCGAAGGGTCGCCCGTACGGGGCGAAGTGTGGCGGGTCGCTGACGCCGTTTGCGCCTATCGGCGGGCGTAGTTCATGGCGTTGTCGAGGCGGAGGGTCATGAGCGACCCCTCCGGGAGATCGACGTCGTCGGTGCCGCGGCTTGCGAGTAGTCCGCCGCCCGCACCCACCGCTGCGCCGATGAGGGCGCCCTTCTTGCCGTCGATGAGCGCGCCGACCACGCCGCCGAGAAGCGCGCCGATGCCCCCGCTCTTGACCCGGTTGTTCTTCTCATAGCTCTCCTGAACGGAGACCACCTGCGAACGGATGCCGATGGCCTGGCCGCCTTCAGGAGTCAGGGTATCGAACTCGATCTTGAGCCAGCCGTCGTTCTGTCCACGATGTTTGGAGCGCACTTCCATGACATAGCCCGACACCGTCGCCCCGGCGGGAATGACCGTGCGCCCGTTCATACGAATGGCGTTCACGGTAGAGGCGGTAATACGGTCGCGGGCATTCGAAGTGCGGGACGAGAGATCCTGATCGAGCATGACCTGAATCTCGGTCCCCGCGGGCACCACATAGCCCGCGTTGTTGGCCCGCCGCCGGGCCTGAGTGTTCTCGATGTCGTCGCGCAGAACCGCGATGTCGCGGCGCAGGCCGTCGATCTCGGCGCGGTTGCCGAAACGGCCTTCACGGCGACCGTCCCGATGTTCACGCATCTGCTCGGCGAGCACGCTGACGTTTTGACGGATGACGCCCGCGCGCTGCTGGAACTCGCGGCTCCTCCGGTTGCGGCTCGGCACCGCGGCAAGGGCGTCGTCGAGCACCACCAGGTCATTCTGGAGCGCCGCGAGATCGCGAGGGCGAGCGTAGTTCTGGTCGTACTGCTGGCCGGGCTGGGCCGGCGCGGTCGATGGGGCCAGGGCGAGGAGGCCGAGGCCGATCATCAGGGAAGGCATCATGATTTTCATTGTTCTGGTTTCTTTCTGTTACTTCACGACTCGGGCGACGCCCGGTCAGGACCGCGGCGTGGCCGCGGTCAACTGCTCAAGGATGCGCAGAGTGGTCGCCCACTCCACGCGGGGGAAGGCGTTGCCTTCACGCATGGTGCGTTCGTACTGGCGGGCGTCGTCGAGCATCTGTCCGACCTCGACGCCGGTCTCCCGCGCGTTCAGCGCGTCACCGGTGCTCACCCGGCTCAGGTCCGAGGCACGTTGGGCGAAGCGGCGAAGGTCGCCGTGGGCGCGGTCACCGCGCTGATTGGGGTTGGCGCCCTGCTCGGCCACCGCCATGAGGCGGATGCTCTCGACGTTCAGACTGTTGGCGAGGCGCCGAAAGTCCCGCAGACTGTTGCCGGTGAGGTAACCATCGCGGGTCCAGGCTGCCTGGCCGTAGCCGTCGTAATGACGGCCATCGGTGTAACGGGTGGTCTCATCAAAGGGGGTGTAGCGATGATCCCGATCGGGAGGCAGGCTGACGTTCTGACCCGCCAAGGAGCGGTTCATGAGGTTCAGTGTGCGCACCACTTCGGCCCAGTCCTGGTAGGTCTCGCGGAACGCCTGGGCGCCGCGGATCTGGTTATTGACCTGGGTGGCCCGCTGGTTCAGCGCCCTCACCTCGTCGGCCACGTCCCAGGGGGAATCCCCATACTGCTCCAGGCGTTCGTGAAGAGAGCGGGCCTGCCGCGCGAAATCGTTGACGGCCCACAAGAAGCGCTGTTTCATGCGCCCCGTCCGCTCCTGGGTGGTGTCGCCCGCCTCGCGGGCCGCGGTGGCGGACGCCTCGTCGAGGCGATGAGCGAGAGCGCGCATCGTCGTGAAACGCTGACCCTCGAGCCGGCGGTCTCCCCGCCCATACTGCGTGTTGGCTCCCTGGCTGAGTGCGGGAAGCGCCGATCCTGCGATGAGAAGCGTGCCCAGGCCCGCTACCGACAACCACGACGTCTTATTGAAATTCATCCGTGGTGCTTGAGCAAGACGCGGGCCAAAAGGGCGGGGGGCCCGCGGACTCAACGGCTTAGGGTGAAATCGGCGGAGGCGACGGCCCTTGCCCGCATCCCGAATGTAGAAACCACGAACCCGGCGCTCGGCGGTGAGGCCAGGGCCAGGGTCAGGGTTTGTACTCGTTGAGGCGGTTGTAAAGGGTCTTCAGGCTGATCTTCAGCACCTCAGCCGCTCGCTTCTTGTCCCCGTCGCAGTGTTCGAGAGTGGCGAGAATCAACCGGCGCTCCATCTCGGCGATGGGCGTGCCCACCCGGGTCACCAGGCTCGCCGCCGACATGGGCTCGCTCACCTCCAGGGACAAAGAGTCGATGCCCACGTCCTCTTCCGCGAGGATGAAGGCGCGACGAATCACGTTCTGGAGTTCGCGAACGTTTCCGGGCCAGGTATGCCGCTGCAATCGGTCGAGACAGGCTCGGGTGAAGCGTTTGCCGGAACCTGCGGCCGCGTTCAGATCGAAGAGCACCTTCTCGGCCAGAAGCTCCACGTCGTCGCCGCGCTCTCGCAGCGGAGGCAGGTGGATCGGGAACACGTTCAGGCGATAGTAGAGGTCCTCGCGCAGTTTGCCCGCGGACAGCGCTTCGTCGATGCGCCGGCTGGTGGCGGCAAGGATGCGCACGTCCACTTTGATCAGGTCGGCTCCACCCACCCTGGTGATGGTCGAGGTTTCGAGGGCCCTGAGCAGGCGCACCTGAATGTCGGTGGCCTCGGTGATCTCGTCGAGAAAGAGGGTGCCGCCGTTGGCGCGCTCGAAGTACCCTTTGTGCAATCGCTCCGCGCCGGTGAAGCTGCCGCGCTCGTGACCGAACAGTTCGCTCTCGATCAGATGGGCCGACAAGGCCCCGCAGTTGACGGGCAGGAAGGGTTGTTTGGCGCGGCGGCTCAAGGAGTGGATGGTTTCGGCCACCAGCTCCTTGCCCGTGCCGGTTTCGCCGCTGATGAGGACGCAGGCATCGGTGCCCGCCACCCGAGCGATGAGGTCATAGACCTTCTGCATGGCCGGGGAGGCCCCGATCATCGGCCCGAACCGGCCGAGTTTCCTGAGTTCGCCGCGCAGCGTGCTGATCTCGCCCCTCATCTCGAGCGCGCGGGTCACGTTCGCGAGGGCCATTTTCACGCGGGCGAAGTCGACGGGCTTGGTCAGGTAGTCGGCGACGCCGCCGCGCAGAGCCTGCACCGCCGTCTCCACGCTCGCGCTGCCGGTGATCAAGACGACCTCCGGGACCGTCGCGGGATCAACGCCCTCGAGCAGCTTGAGGCCGCTGCCGTCGGGCAGATTGAGATCGACGAGGAGGATGTCGGGCGGGTTCGCGGCCATCTCCTCGCGAGCCGCCTGGATCGAAGGCGCGCTCGACACCAGGAAGCCTTCGCGCTTCACCAGCTCGACAAGACCGGACAAAAAGCCCGGGTCGTCGTCGACGATCAATGCTCTGGGTGTGGCCATATCTGGTCTTAACTCCGTTCCGTCTCGTTTTTGCCGGCCATGGTCGCGATCACCGCGAGCAGGCGGGCCGGATCCACCGGCTTGGCAATGTGATGTTGAAAGCCGGCAGTGAAGGCGGTGCGACGATCATTCACGCCGGCATAGGCTGAAAGCGCGGCGGCGGGGATCAAACCGCCCTGCTCCTTGGGCAGGAGGCGCACCCGCTTCATCAGCGACAGGCCGTCCTCGCCGGGCATGGCGATATCGCTCAGGAGAATGTCGGGCTTCTGAGCGACCAGCAGGTCGAAGCCCTCGTCCGACGAGGCGGCGGTGATCACCGTCATGCCGTTTTGCTGGAGGATCAGACGCATGGCCTCCCGGGCGTCTTCCTCGTCGTCGACCAACAGGACCTTGAGCCCTTGAAGGCGGTCGCTGTCCTCGCGGATGGCGCGGGGCGCGGACGGCGCACTGTCGGCCACGGGGTTCGCGGCCAGGGGCAGCAATACGGTGAACGTGCTGCCGCGGCCCGGGCCCGGACTCTCGGCACTCACGAAACCCCCGTGGTTGCCAATGACGTGACGCACCACATAAAGCCCCAGGCCCAGGCCGTGATGGGCCCTTGTGCTGGTGGAGTCCTGCTGACGGAAGCGCTCGAAGGCGAAGGGCAGGAAAGCCGGCGAGAGGCCCTCACCGGTGTCGGTGACGCGGACTCTCGCCTGCTGGTCGACGACATCGAGCGAGACCTTGACGTCGCCGCCGGTCGGGGTGAACTTGATGGCGTTTGACAGGAGATTGGACACGGCTTGCTGCAGGCGCCCGGGGTCGCCCTTGACCCACACCTGAGGCCCCCCCTGGATCAGCACCATCGACACGCCCTTCAGGGCCGCGTCGCCGGCGGCGGAATCGACGGCCACCTGCACCAGACCCCGCAGATCCACGAGTTGGGGATGGAGCATGAGCCCGCCCGCGGCGATGCGCGAGGCGTGAAGGAGGTCCTCGATGATGCGCTCGAGGGAACGGGCGCTGCGCTCGATGATCTCGAGCGCGCGTTCCTTCTCCGCGACATCGAAGCCGCCCTGACGCAGCAAACCCAGCCAGACGAGGATGGCGCCCAGGGGACTGCGCAGTTCGTGGGACAAGAGGGCGAGGAACTCGTCTTTCAGGTGGCTCGTGACTTCCACGCGATGGCGCGCGGACTGCTCGCGCTCCATGAGGCCGGTGATGTCACGGATGGAGAGCCGGGAGTGCACGAACATTCCACCGCGAAAGAAACCGCTCCCGTCGATCAGCACCTGCTTGATCGAGCCGTCCCGGGTCCGCATCCGGGCTTCGTAGGAGGAGACGGGTTCGCGGCGGGCCATGCGTCCGAGCAGATCGGAGGCGACCTCAGGATCAACCAGGGACTCGGCGAGGTGACGGCCCACGTACTCCCCCTCGTCGAAACCCATGAAGTTGAGTTCGGTCTGATTGGCCCACAACACCCGACCCTCGGGGTCGATGAAACTGAGGCCCACCGCAGTGTGATCGAGAAGCTCTCGGAGTTCCTGGTCGCTCTCTGGCGGTCTCACATCGGGCCTGCCTTTCACGCTTCAAGACCGGGACGGGCCTCAGGCAGTGTAACGCGGAAACCCGGCAGAGGCGCGCTTTCAGGAAGGGGAAGGGTGGCCCCGAGGGAGGCGGCGGCGGACGATCTGGGCAGCCTTGCGGTGAAGGTGGAGCCCTTGCCCACCCCCGGGCTCTGCGCCGCGATGCTGCCGCCATGCAACTCGAGCAGCTGTCGCGTGATCGACAAGCCGAGGCCCAGGCCGCGGGAATGCCGAGTGCTGGATGAATCGTCCTGGGTGAAACGTTCGAAGATGTGGGGCAGGAAGTCCGGGTTGATCCCAAGGCCCGTGTCGTTGACGATCACTTCAACGTTCTGTCCGTTCGTCTCGACCCTGATGCCTACCCGTCCGCCCCTCGGGGTGAACTTGATGGCGTTCGAAAGAAGGTTCCAGAAGGCCTGGCGCAAGCGCTCGGGATCGCCCGTCACCACCGAGTCGGTGGATCGGTGCGCAAGTTCGAGGTGAATCCCCTTGGCGCTCGCCGCCGGCGACACTGTGCCGATCGCTTCCTGAACCACCGCAGCCACGTCGACGGGCTGAAGGCCCATCTCGAGTTTTCCGGCGATGATGCGCGAAACGTCGAGCAGTTCATCGATGATCTGGTTCTGCGCGGCGGCGTTGCGGATGATGGTATCCACGGCGCGCGTGGTTTCAGCGGGGGAAAGCTGGCCCCGCTTCAGCAAATGGGCCCAGCCCACAATGGCGGTCAGCGGGGTGCGGAGTTCGTGAGACAAGGTGCCCAGGAATTCGTCCTTGAGACGGTTGGCGGTCTCCGCGGAAGCCCGCGCCTTCTGGGTCTCGAGGCTCAGGTTCGCGAGGTCGCGCGTGGCCGAGGCCTCCCGGCCGTACTGGACGCTCTGCGCCCGGCGCAAGGTAACAGCCAGAACGGCCAGGAGGACGCCTTCCAGCGCCACGAGCCCGAACAGGGTCAGAGTCAGGATCAACGGCGTCTCTTTGTAGATTTTTCCCGAAGGGCCTTTCGCCTTGGACCGCTCATCGCCCGATCAGAATCAGCACACCGGCGGTCACGCACACCACATTCAGAACCACGGCCAGGGAAGAGATCAGGGGCACCAGGGCGGACAGGCCCACCAGGATGAGCCAGATTCCGAGAAGCAGCATTCCCGGACTTTTCGTGAGGGTGGGTTTCATGTTGCCGTTCTCCTGCTGGTGATGGATAGCAAGGGCTGTGCCGGTTGAGGGACCGCCGAAACCGCGCTCGAGATTCGGTGGCACGCCGGTTGCTCATTACTCCACGCTTTGAAAACTCCGCCTGCTCGTCGCCTGCTCCTCGCCATCGGCGCTCTGGTCTTCGTCGGTCTGGCCGCAGGCGCCGGCGCCGGTGATGAACCCGCTGAGAAGCGGCCCGGCCTGTTGACCCGCAAGGTTCGTGCGTTCCTTGCCGATGTTGACGACGACAAACGGGGTCTGCGTTTCGGTCCCTTCACTCCCGGCATGGAAGTGGTGAGTTCGGGCGGCGGCCTCGCGACCACCCTTCATTTCTGGACCCCGGACATCGCGGGCAGCGGCTTCGACATCCATGCCGCGGCCTCCTATTCGATCTACCACTACCAGCACTACGAGCTGCAAATGGGGCTCATGCCCCATGCGGAGAACCGCATGCCCCGGTCGGAGCGAGGTTCAAATGCCTTGTTTCCCCTCTCCGATCTCGAGAAAACCGCGAGCGCTCCCGGATTCAATCTCTACGCATCCGCTCAGCGGCGGGACTATCCGCGCGAGGACTTCTATGGCCTCGGCCCCTCGTCCCTCGAGGCGAACCACAGCGACTACCGACGCAAAGACGGCCTTTATGAGGGTGTGGTGCGATTCCGGGTTTCCCGGCTCTCCTTGATGGGCCGCGCCGGATGGCTGGAGACGTCGATCGCCCCCGGGCGCGACTC
>JAGNNV010000186.1 GCA_017990495.1 Vicinamibacteria bacterium | reverse complement strand
AAGGAGTTGGCTCACGCCCGCCTCATCAGCGGAAGAGCGGCGGAGCACGGCATGCCACGCGGCAAGGCGGTGAGCGAAGGACAACGGCTCGTCGAGGCGGCGGCATGCCGTCGTTGCCACACGATCGGCGGCCTCGGCAATCGGCTGGCCACCAACCTCGACACCGTGGTCTGGGGAAGGGAACAGCGCGAGTTGATGACGTCGATCACGAAGCCGGTGGAGAACATGCCGACCTTTGGCTTCGACTCCGATCAGGCCGACGCTCTGATCGCGTTCCTGCTCAGCGCCGCGCGCCCAGACGCGGCCGAGGAGACGTATCGCCTTCAGTTCGCCCGGGACACCACCCGAGCGCCCTCGACCTTCGGCGAGAAGTGCGGCGGCTGCCATCGCCTGCTCACCCCTCTTGGGCCCGAGGGAGTCGGGGATCAAGGGCCCAATCTTTCGGGACTCTTCACTTCCTTCTATCCAAAGACCGCGCCTGGTGAGCGGGAGTGGTCCGAGAAGACGCTGGCCGAATGGGTGGCCAATCCGCGTGCGTTCCGGAAAGGCGCGATCATGCCCCCGGTTCCGTTGAACCAGGGCGAGCTGCAGCGCGTCACGGAGTCGATTCGCGGGCCGGCGCGCGCGGCGGTTCCGGCACGCTGAAACGGATGCGGCGTTCCAACGAGCCACGGCGCAACGAGTGCCCGAAACGCCCGCCTATCCCCAGCTAGCTCTCGCCGAAGCCCTCGCCCGGTGCGCGCGGCTCCAGACGAATGAGCCGCGAGTCCAGAACCGCGGCCTGTCGATGCTTCACCGCTTCACGATACGCGGGGTCTCGGATCATCTGCACGAACGCATCGACGCTGGGATATTCAGCGATGAAGACGCGATCCCATTGCTCGGCGACCGGGCCGATGAGGGTCTGCTCGAATCGGCCGATCCAGTACTGCCGACCGCCCAGGCGTCGAAACACCGGCGCGCTTTCTCGGGCATAGGCGGCGTAGGCCTCCTCGCCCGTAACCTCGCGGCCATCCGGATAAGCAGCCTTGTCGCGGAATCTCACGAGATTCAGCATTTGGATCGGGCCCGGCCGGGCGTTGTCGCGGAACGCGGCGAACTGTTCTTTGGTGGGATCGACGTAGTCAGACATGCGCCTCGGATTTGACGGGGTTAGCGGATCACGACCGAGCCTTGCGCTTAGAAAGGTTCGCAGGTGGCCTGGGCGCCGATCCTGAAGTTGTAGTTGCGAAGGTCGCGACCGGTTTGCCCGCCGAGATGGCCTCCGCGAAAGACGACCGTACTGCCGTCCGCGGAATAACTTCCGGCGTTGCCCCCTTCGAGATCCGTGAAGCGGTTGCCCGACAAGACTCTGAAACCGAAGCCCGCGAGAATCCGGCCGCCTGAGCCGTAGCAGGCATACTCTCCGATCTTCAGTCCGGTGGCGCCGCTCGGCTCGGCCTGACGCGGCGGCGTCTTGGGGGCAATGGGGCCGGTCGGCCCCGCGCTCGCCGGCCGAACCGCCGCCTCGTTGTCGCGGTCGACCGTGTAGACGCCGGCCGCGCGGCTGAGCTTCGGATAAGCCTCGCAGTGCACGCGCATGATTGAGGGCGGGCTGTTCTCCACGACGACACAAGGAACCCAGTGATTGCTGGCCTCGATGTGCACCCGGTCGCCCACCTTGTACCGGGAATCCGAATCCTCCGGGACGAGGTCGAGCGGGGGTCGAGGGCTGGTCTGAGGGGGCACGGTCGCGGGGGTCAGGCCTCCGGAGGAGGGCGCGGCCGTGCCATACGGACGCAGATCGCCTTTGTAGAGTATGTAGATGCCTCCGGCGCGCCGGTAGGTTCCAGGCGCCCGCTCGACGTACTCGTCGCAGCGGCCGCGCATCAGCCCCCCGGGAGTGTTCTCGGTGACGACGCACTGCTGCCAATGAGCCCCGGAGATGTGGAGCTCGACGCGATCTCCCACGCGATAGGCCTGCTGCGAGTCGTCTTGAGCAAGAGCGGGCAAGGACAGAACGAGGAGGGCGCTCAGTCCCAAAGCGACGGTGGCCATGTGGCGAGCTTACGGCAGTTCGCCAAGTCCTCTGGCGATGATCCCTTAGGATCACCTCATGCTGACGATGCTGCGGGACCTCATCGCCCACAAGGGACACGCGAACGCGTCGTTCCTCGCCGTCGTGCGCGGGAACGCTCATGCCGCCGCCGACCCCGAAGTCCTCGAACTCCTTCACCACATCCTGATCGCGAATCGTTTCTGGATCTGCGCGGTTCGGCGAGTGCCCTTCGTGGCGGACGAGGAGATGAACGTCGCGCGAGAGGTCGAGGCGCTCTCGAGGGCGTACCTCAAGACTCACGAAGAAGAGACGGCCTGGCTCGCCTCGGCTATTGGAGACGACTGCTCCGCCGTCCTCGAACACCCGCTCATCCCGGGAGGACGGTGTTCCGTCGCCCAAGCGTTGATGCAGGTTTGTCTGCACTCGCACGGCCATCGGGCCCAGCTGGCCAAAGTGCTGAGGCGGCACGAGATCGTCCCGCCTCAATCGGACTTCATCGTCTGGCTGCACGACCGGAGCCCTCCCCTCGGAGCCCCTCCGCTCTGAGTGCAGAACAAGCGGCCCTCCAGGGTTCCGCGACACTTGTACAAATGGGGGCGCGCGCGACGCTCCCCAACTTCATTTTCCGTGCCCCTTGACGCCGACAGCCGCAGGCCACCGGCGTCTGGCCTGGCATGCGGGTTGCTCCGTTCTCAGGATGCAGGCCTTCCCGAACGACCCGGCCGGCGCTTGAGGTGAAACCATGAAGAAGTCACTAGTTGCACTCGTCCTTGTCGCCCTGGTCGTGGCCTTCTTTCTAGGCTATTGGCCGGCGAACCGGGCGCATCTTGCCGCAGAAAGTGCCCTGGCGGCATCGCAGGCGAGCCTTGAGAGAGCCGAAGCGCGCAATCGCCTGTATGGCCTTCAGTCCACCGTCGTTGATCTGCTGGCCACCGTCGAGGCAAGGAACTTCGGTGACGCCCTCCGGAAGGCGAGCGCCTTCTTCGACGCCGTTCGGACCGAGTCGACACGCCCCGATCAAAGCCAGGCCAGGGGAGCACTCGAGAGCATCCTCGCGGAAAGGGACGCCACGATCGGCGCTCTGACCCAGAGTGACCCCGCCACCGCAGTCATGCTGCACGGGGTCATGGCGCGCCTTCGCTCCGCCCTCGGCGAACCCGCCTCTCCGCCTCCCACCCTCACCCTTCCGGCGCTCCCGATCAGCTCACCATAGCTAACGCGCCCTCGTGGCGCGACCACCTGACCGAGTCGCTCTCGATGCCGATCACGCCCCTTCCCGAGGGGCGGGTGAGGCGCACGCGGGCCGGTCGGAAAATCCGTCGAACCTGCTGATCTGAAGCCGCACGACGTAGAAGCGGCGTAGACCAACCACCACCGTCGCCAAACCCAGGGCCACAAGGGTCCACTGAATGACCTCGAGCACCGGGTGAGTGCCGACGAGTCTGGGAATCGCCACGCCGGTCGCGGCCAACGCCAAGGCGGTTCGAACGTAGGCCAGAAGGGTTCGTTCGTTCGCGAGGTTGGTGCGGTCCAGCGCGAGACGATCGGCGAGTGTCGCCACTCTCAGCTCCGAACGAGCCCGCG
Source organism: Vicinamibacteria bacterium (assembly GCA_017990495.1). Taxonomy (GTDB): domain Bacteria; phylum Acidobacteriota; class Vicinamibacteria; order Fen-336; family JAGNNV01; genus JAGNNV01. The sequence goes on along the minus strand of JAGNNV010000186.1, from coordinate 3,403 downwards.
TCCGCGCCGCAGCCACCGGTCCACCAATTGGCGTGGCTTCGGCGGTGCGTCGGAAGCAAGCGCGCCGGCCGCCACGGCAGTCGCCATGGCGCCGATCCACGGCCAGGGCGAGGTGCGAGTGGCAAGAGGCAGAGTGCTCTTGCCATAGTCACCGGCCTCGAGCAGCGGCTTCATCCGCGGATACGCGCGCACGAACAAGGCTGCGCCCGCGAGCATCCCCAGCGCTCCCGCGATGCCATCGCGGCGCCCTTCGCCCATCGCAGCCAGGGTGGTGCCCGGACAGTAGCCGAGCAGGGCAACCCCGGCGCCGAACAGCCCCGCCCCCGAGACGATCCCCCCGATTTTCAGGGGCTTGACGTCGAGCGTGGCGTGGCCGGACTGCACCAGGGCATGAACCCCAACCGCCCCGACCACGACGGCGGTGCCCATCACCTTCGCCACCGTATGGTCCTCGAGGAGCAACTGGTCGACGATGACGTCGTACTTCGCGACGCGTCCCTTCTGAAGCAAAACGCCAAACGCCACGCCCGTGCCGAGCCCGAGCGCCAGCTTCCCCAGCGAATCGACTCTCATTCCGACCTCCTGTGACCGAACAGCGATCGTGCGACCCAGACCGCGCTCAGGCCCATGACGGGTGTGAAGAGCAGGCTGGAGCTGGCAAGCTGCAGGTTCCCGCTGATCCCGTGCCCGCTCGTGCAGCCGCGGGCCATCCGTGCACCGAACATGGCCAAGGCACCTCCAAGGAAGGCTCCGGCGTAGCGCGTTGAAGGCGCGGGACCGAAACGACGGGCCCATCGTCCAGGGACGCTTTGGCCGGGCTTGTCACCCGAAGCGGCGACACTCAGGAGACTGCCGATCACGATGCCCGCGTCCAACATCAACTCCCAGTCGAGCTTCGGAGGCTCATCGACGACGGCCAGATACGCATTCACCTGGGTGGCCTCGGGTGCGAGGTTGCGAGCTAGGGCCGCGGCGGTTCCCTCGAACGGGGTGCTGACTCCGAGGCCCTTCCGCGCGCTCAGAAAGGTGAACCAGCTCAGCGCGCCGATCCCTGCGCCCACGGCGTAGGGGGACCAGGACGGCTTCTCCAGTGCGTTCATGTGCGGGCTCCTTCGACGTCGGGGGTGGTCACCGTGTGTTGCGCGCCGGTCTCCATGGGCAGGTCGAGCTTCCCCCACGCCGTCATGCCGCCGAGCAGATTCGTGACCGATTCGAAGCCATGGCGCTTGAGGATGCTGGCCGCGAGCCCGGCCCGGTGGCCCACGCTGCAAACCACCGTCACGATGCGCTTTCCCTTGAGGTCCTTCTGGATCCGGGACAGTTCCTTGTCCAGATAGCCGACGTAGAGGTGATGGGCGCTTTGGATGTGCCCCTCGTCCTCGAACTCCACATCATCGCGGACATCGAGCACCACGTGGTCGGCGCGGCAGTCCACCAACTCGCGAGGGGAGATGGTCGCGGAGCGCTCGAAGGGCTGACCCGCGTCGCGCCAGGCGTCGAACCCGCCGGCGAGCACGCCTTCGATGTTGTCGACGCCGAGACGCGCTAACGAAAGCAGTGCGCTTTCGAGCTCCTCGGGATCGCGAAGAACGAGATAGATGCGTGTCGTTTGGTTGGCGAACCATCCTCCGAAGATGGCCATGCCTTTAAGCCAGATGTTCAGCGAGCCGGCGATGTGTCCGCTGGCCCAGGCCTCCGGGTCACGACCGTCGAGGATGAGTCCAAGCTGGCTCTCGCTCGCGAACTGCCTGGGCTGGAGCAGCGGAATGGACTTCGCCGTCTTGTCGAGCGGGATACCGCCTTTCAGGTTCAGCTTCTCCATCAACGCGAAGTACGGCGCCCGCGGGATTCGTTCGTGGAGCTTGGCCTCGACGAACTGTTCCCGGTTCTTCGTGAAGGCCGGGTTCGAAGTGCGCTCGAGGCCGAGGGTGGAGTCGTCGCGCTCTGCGATGTTGCCGCCGCACACGGACCCCGATCCGTGCGCGGGGAACAACAGCGTCTGATCACCGAGAGGCAGCAGCTTCGATTGAATCGAATCGAACAGGATGCCCGCGTTGACGCTTGTCTTCTCGGGATCCGTCAGGTCGGTGCGCCCGGCCTCGCCAATGAACAGCGTGTCGCCGGTGAATACACCCCATGCGCGCCCCGGCACATCGTCGAGGTAAACCGCGTACGAAGTGCTCTCCGGCGTGTGGCCGGGCGTATGGAGCGCCACCACCTTGAGTCCGGCGAAGGTCAAAGCCTCGCCATCCTTCAGCCGGATGTCCGAATGGCCGAAAAGCTCGTGGCCTAGGGTGACGACCTTGGCGCCCGTGAGCCTGGCCAGTTCGTTGGAGCCGATGACAAAGTCCTCCTGGCGATGCGTCTCGAGGATGAACTTGATGGTGAGCTTGTTCTTCCGGGCGATCTTGAGGTACTCGTCGACGTCCCGGCGGGGATCGACGACCAGAGCCTCCCCCTTCGCTCCCAGGAAATAGGCGACGTGCGCAATCCCCGGTGTCTTGATGCGCTCGAAGTGCACGCTCGAAAGGAGAGCAAGACACATGCCGCGAGGTTTTATGACCGCACCGTATGGAACGGCCATCGCCGCGTATCCAAGCGACCGTATTGAAGACCCGGTCGAATCCAGGACTTGAGATTTCTACAATCTCCGTCCGTCGACTAAACGGCGGGGTTGAGGGTCGAGCGGAACCGATAAGCTCAAGCGCGTGACCGAGCGCGAACGACTCTCCGACCAGATCCACATGCTCGGTGACATCCTCGGGCAGACCATCGTCGAACAGGCGGGACGGCCTCTCTTCGATCTGGTCGAGGAGGTGCGCGGCCTCGCCAAGGCTCACCGCGACGGGAACGCCGCGGCGGGCGCCACGCTTGTGCAGCGGATCGAGGCGCTTCCCCTTCCCGAGGCCCGCGGCGTGGTCAAGGCGTTTGGGTCGTACTTCGCGCTGGTCAATCTGGCCGAAGAGCAGGAGCGGGTCTCCGTTCTGCGTCGGCGCGAGCGAGAAGGCAGCGAACAGCGCCGGCCCACGGACGAAACCGTCAGCGACGCGCTGAGGGCCCTGCGGGACGAGGGCTCATCGCCTGAGGATATTCAGCGACTCCTCAAGCGCCTCCTCATCATGCCGGTGTTCACGGCGCACCCCACCGAAGCCAAGCGACGGACCGTCCTCACCAAGTTCCATCGCCTCGCCGGCCTTCTGCACCAGCTCGATTTCGGATCTCCTTCGCCGGACGAGACGGCGGCGGCGATCCTGCGCCTGCGCGAGGAACTCGCGTCCTTGTGGGAAACCGAGGAAACCCGCGCCTACAAGCCCGGTGTTCTGGACGAAGTGCGGAACGGCCTTTACTACTTCGAGACGACACTCTTCGATCTCGCCCCCGAGATGGAGGGACGCCTGCGACA
>JAGNNV010000185.1 GCA_017990495.1 Vicinamibacteria bacterium | reverse complement strand
GCGGCCGGAGCTGCTGCTGTCTGGAGGATGAACTCACGATTCGTCGGATCGGCGGAGATCAGGGTGCCGCTCACGCCCCGTTCGCGCCACGCTCGCAATTCGGCCTCGTTCCGCGCGGCCAGATCGGTCCGGGCCATCACCACCACCCGCAACGCGCCGTCGATGCCGCGCTCGTTCCGAGCCCCCCCGCGCACCATCACCCGGTCGCCCGAGGTGATGGCGTCAAATGCGATAGGAGCCGCGTTCGCGAGCGAGGTCTCGCCGGGCGCCACTTTCACGACCGTGCCCTTCTCCGCGAGGGTGACGCTGAGGGACGAGCCGTCCGCAGCCTTCATCACCAGTGAGCGAGCGCCGGCGTCAACCGATTCCACCTGGCCGAGGACGGTGATGGGGGCAGGGGCCGCGGCCGGGGTTTGGGCAAGACCTGGAGCCCCGACACTCAGAACGAGGGCGCCGCAGGTCAGCCACGGCATCAGATTTCTATTCACTCCACACTCCATGACAAGATCGCCCGCGCCTTAAGTAGTTGCCAATAAGTGGCTTGCGGCCCTGGCGCGAGGAGACGTTTACGCGGGCCAGCATCGAGGTTCCGAGCGAGAACGGAACCGGCCCATCATCTTAGACCGCGCATCTTGTCCGGGGGTTGAGGCGCGCTCGTGGCATGATCCTTCAACATGAGTCACTCGAAGCGCTACGACGCGATGGTGGAGAGGGTGCGCGCGCTGTACGACCGGAATCGCCAGCGGGGCCTCGCCCCCTGGTGCGGCCATGAGTACGACTTCGTCTGCCCCTCCACCGGCACCTATCCATTCCAGTGGTTTTGGGATTCCTGCTTCCACGCCATCGTGCTCGCGCGGTACGACATGGACCGGGCGCGTTCGGAGATCCGCAGCCTGATGAAGAATCAGCCCGACGACGGTTTCGTCGGCCATGTGACTTTCTGGCAGCGTGAAGCCTTCGAGGAGATGCTTAAGGAATACTCGATCGCTTACCGCACCCCGTATCTCTCCGACTGCATCCAGCCGCCCCTGCTCGCCGAGGCGCTGTTCGCCATCACGCGCGGCGAGGGCGGGGCCGCCGTGCGCGACGAGTTGCTGCCCAAGGTGCGCCGCTACTACGACTGGTTGGACCGTATGCGCGATCCCGATGGCGACGGTCTCATCGCCATTCTCCAGCCCGATGAATCGGGCCTCGACCACATTCCCAAGTACGACGCGTATCTCGGGGTCACAAACCCCACCCGCGACGAGTTCACCGCGGCCTGGCAGCGCGCGGTGGGCCCTTATGCCGAGATGCAGCGCGATCACGAGAAGATGTTCGGGGCCGACAAGTTCGTGGTGGAAGACGTGCTCGTCAACACGATCTACGCGGAGAACGAGCGCGTGCTCGCCGAGCTTCACGAAGAAGCGGGTGACGCGGCGGCGGCGCGGGAGATGCGAGCTCGGGCCGCCAAGTCCACGGCATCCCTTCTCGAGAAGTGCTACGACTCAAAGACGGGCCTTTTCTACGACCTGGCGGGAGCGAAGGAACAGCAGTTGCAAGTCAGCACGGTCACGTCGCTGATGCCCATCCTGCTTCCCGATCTACCTGCTACTGTGGTTGACGCGCTGGTCCAGCACATCGGCGATCCGAAGGCTTACGCCGCCCCTTACCCCGTCCCCTCCACCGCGCTCAACGACCCGCTCTACCTGAAGCCCTCGGACGGGCGACCGGAGCATGACTCGAAGCTCCTCTGGCGCGGACCGTCGTGGATCAACACCAACTGGTACATCGCCCGCGGCCTGCGCCGCCACGGTCAGATCGAGCTCGCCCGAACCATCGAGGATCGTTCCGCCGAGCTGATCGAACAGCACGGTTTCCGCGAGTACTACGACCCCTACACCGGCGAAGGTTTCGGCGCCCACGCGTTCTCGTGGACCGCGCTCGTCCTGAACATGCTCGCAGACCATGAGGGAGTAGCGTGAATCCTGCCCCCACGAGAATGCCGTTGCAGCAAGAAGCAAGCAAGCTCGTCATTGCGAGGAGGCCATCGAGAGGCGGCCGACGAAGCAACCCCTTGTTGCTTGTTACCAGGCTCATTCCCCTCGCCATCCTCGTGGTCACGAACTCCGTCGCTGCCGAGGGTCCCAACCCCCACACCATCCGCGCCCACTTCACCGCGAAGCATCAGCAGGTCGATCGGTACGTCTACATCCCCTTCGACGTTCCCGCGGGAACCACGCGCGTCGACCTTGAGCTGAAGTACGACAAAGCGAACGGCGAAAACGTCGTCGACCTCGGACTGCTGGAGCCAGGCTCGCTCGCTCTTGGCACCAAGGCCTTCCGCGGCTGGACGGGAGGAGAGCGCTCCGCGATCTTCGTGAGCGCGGTGGATGCAACACCCGGCTACTGGCCCGGACCGATCCAAGCCGGCCGGTGGCAAGTGGGTCTTGGGCTCTACAAGGTGAGAGAGCGCGGTGTCGACGTCGAGGTGGTGGTGCGCACTTCGTCCGCGCCAACGATCGCGGTGATGCCGTCCCTGCCTGACCGGCCGACCGAACCCATCCGTTCCGGCCCGGCCTGGTACGCGGGGGCGCTGCACGCGCACACCCACCACAGCGATGGCGCCCTCGCACCCCAGGCGCTGGCCTCCCGCGCGCGCGCGGAGGGTCTCGACTTCATCACCATCACGGACCACAACAACACCGCTCACCAGCGCGAGGCCATAGACGTTCCCGGCCTGCTGACCGTTTCCGGGGAGGAGGTCACCACACCGGGCGGACATCTGAACGTCTGGGGGCTTGGGGGCGAGCGCGACTTCATCGACTTCCGCGCCCTGCCCGGCGACCCCGCGATCTTCGACCTGGTGAAGACCGCGGTGGAGAAGAACGCACTCGTGGGCATCAATCATCCGTTCTCGGCTTGCGTGGCGTGTTCGTGGACGCACGCGGTACCCGACGGTGTCACCACCATCGAGATCAGCGGTCGCGAACCAGAGGAGATGCCGCGCGCCGTGGCCTTGTGGGACACGTTGTTGCGCGCCGGTCGGCGGGTGACGGCGATCGGTGTGAGCGATTGGCATCGAGGCGATTCGCCGATCGGGTCGGCCAGCGTGCGGGTGTGGGCGAACGAACTCTCGACCCGCGCCATCATCGACGGCATCCGCGCCGGACGGGTGGTGGTGATGATTGACGCCGCAACGCGGCCCCCCGACGTCCGGGTCACGTCGGGTACGCAGGTCGCGCGCATCGGCGACACCATCACGGTGGAACCCGGCGATCCAGTGGCGATCTCCGTGACCGCGAACGCGCCTCTTTATGCGGGGGCACAGGCCGAGCTGTTCTGGAACGGCGAGCGCGTGGCCACGGCCCCGCTCATCGACAACGGTGTGCGTTTCGACCGATTCGCCTCGACCGACGGCTATCTCCGCCTCCACGTGCTCGCTGCGAACGGCACTCCGGTCGCTGTCACCAATCCCGTCTGGATTCGCACCAGCGCGCGCTGATGCTCGGGAAGCGTTGGTCGGTCACGGTCCGCCTCCTGGTCCTTCTTCTGCCTCTCCTCGCCGTCGCTTCGGGCCCGAGCCACGCCGAGGAAGGCGAGGGTCTGGTGACCCCGGTGCGCATCGGCCGCGCTGACGCACCCATTGTGCTCTCGATGTGGGCCCAGCAGGAATACTCGCACCTGGCCGCCCGCCCCGATATGGCCGCTGCCTTTCTCGAGATCTTCCGCGAGTGGGCTCGGGCCCGGCCCGACGTGCGCGTCGACATCTCCGTGATGCCGGCGCTCGAACTGCACAAGGCCAAGCTGATGATGGCGGCGGCGAACGACCGCCTCCCCGACGTGGCCTCGATCGACAGCTTCTGGGTTCCCCTCTTCATGGCCGGGAAGCACATCCAGCCCCTCGATCCGTTCTGGCCGAGAGAGGACCGCGACGACTTCCTCCCCTTCACCATCAGCACGCTCTCCGATCCCGCGGGCCACGTCTACGGCATGTGGCACGGCACCGATTGCCGCGTCTTGTACTACCGCAAGGACCTGGTGCCGAAACCACCCGCGACCTGGGAGGAACTCATCGCGGTGGCGAGCCGCATCGCGCGGGAGAAGAAGATCGCGGGCTACCTCTTCAACGCCGGGCGATGGGAGGGCGCGGTCTTCGACCACCTTCCGATGTTCTGGGGTCAGGGCGGCGAACTGGTGGATGAGAGCGGCGCGCCCATCTTCGGGCTGCCGCCGCACCGCGAAAAGATGGTGCGCGTTCTCCAGTTCATGCGCGACACGGTGGTGAGAGGCGCCTCGCCCAGTTCGGTCCTCTCCCACAACGATTACCAGCAGCTCTCCGCCGCCGCCATCGCGGGGGACACCGCGATGTTTCTGGGCGGGAGTTGGCAGTTGCGCGAACTGGAGCCGAGTCTGAGCAAGGAGCAGTTCGCTTTGTGGGACGTGGCCCCCATTCCCCAGCGCGAAGCCGGAGTCGTTTCCACGGGCGCGGGGGGCTGGATCTGGGTGAGTTTCGCGAAGGACAGGGTGAAGGCCAAGGCTTCCGCCGAACTCATTCAGTTCATCGAGTCCGCGAAGAACGTGGGCCTCATCAGCCAGCTCGCCCATCAACTGCCCGCGCGTGCCAGCGTGTACGAACAGTTCCCCTATTTCGAGGAGGATCCGTTCCACGCCCGTTTCGGTCAGTGGCTGGCCCAGGCGAAGGCGCGTCCGGCGGTGCTCATCTATCCCACCATTTCCGAGCAGCTCCAGCTCGCCATCGGCTACGCGGTTTCCGGGGACAAGACGCCCGAAGAAGCGGTGGATGGCGCGTGGAACGCGGTCCTCAAAGTGGCCGAGCGGCAACGCGCGGCTGCGGCGCCCCCGTCGTCGGTTGATGTCATCCGATTCGTTCCCGCGATTCTGACCCTGGTCCTCCTCGGTCTCGCCGTTTTCGGGGTGTGGCGCGAGCAACGCGCTTTGGTGGCGTGGCTCACCCCCGCCCTTGGGCTCGCCGCGGCGTTCCTTGTGTATCCGATGTTCGAACTGGTGCGCCTCGCGGCCACGGACGCCACCACCGAGGGCGCGTCCTACACGTACTCCGCGTCGAGCCTCAAGGTAGTGGCCACCGATCCCGAGCTACCCTCGATGTTGCTCGTGACCCTGCTGTTCGTGGCCGCCTCGGTGGCGCTCCAACTCGTCATCGGCCTCGGTCTGGCCGTGCTCATCGACTCGGCGCGCAGGCGCGGAGCTTCGGGCACCATGTTCGCCCGACTGTCGGTGGTGAGCGCGTGGGTGATTCCCGGCGTCCTCATCGGCGTGTTGTGGCGCATTCTGCTGATGGAGAACCGCGCGGGCATCGCGAACTACGTGGGCTCGATGTTCGGCCTGTCCGCCCTGCCCTTTCTTTCCTCCGGTTCCCTCGCACTAGCCTCCGTGATCGTCGCGAACGTGTGGCGCGGCTCGGCCTTCAGCATGATCCTGCAGTTCGCCGGGCTGATGCGCATCCCGCGGGAACTGCATGAGGCCGCGGATCTGGAAGGCCTGACGCGTCTGCAGCGTCTGCGCTGGGTGATCCTGCCCCAGCTCAAGCCCATCCTGGCCTTGAACCTGGTGCTCATCACCATCTCCACTCTGAACACCTTCGACCTCATCCTGCCCCTCACCGGCGGTGGACCCGCGCGTCAGACCGAAGTGATCGCGCTCTACATGTACCGCGCCGCCTTCTTCTCTCTTGAGTCGGGCCGGGCCGCGGCCATCGCCACGGTGATGCTGGCGGTGAACCTCGTCCTTGCCTTCGTCGCGGTGCGAGTGATGCGACGGCAGGCGGCCGCATGAGGAAGCGAGCCGATCGCCCACTGCAGCTGGCCCTGCTTCTGATCGCAGCCGCTTTCCTGTTGCCCCAGATCTGGCTCTTCTCTCTCTCCCTCAAGACCAAGGCCCAGGTGTATGAATATCCGCCACGGCTGATCTCGGAGAACGCGTCGCTCGCGAACTACGCCACCGTCCTCGAGCGCACCCAGATTCCCTTCTATCTCTGGAACAGCGGAAAAGTGGCGGTGCTCTCCACCCTGCTGACCCTGCTGGTGGGCGTCCCCGCGGCTTACGTGTTGTCGCGCGAGCGTTTCAAACGGCGCGACGCACTGATGTTCCTGTTCCTCGCCGCGCAGATGGTCTCGCCCCTCATTCTCCTTGTGCCTATCTACGGACTGGTGGCGAGGCTCGGCCTGCTCGACTCCCACTCCGGTCTCGTCCTTGTTTATGCGGCGGTGCAGATCCCCTTCACCGTGGTGGTGCTGAAGAGCTTCTTCGACGGTCTGCCCACATCGCTCTTCGAGGCCGCGCGTCTCGACGGCTGCTCGCGCTTCGCCACCTTCCGTCTGGTGGCTCTGCCCCTGCTGGGCCCGGGTCTGGGCTCAGTGGCGATCTTCAACCTCGCCGCCTACTGGTCCGAGTTTTGCCTCGCTCTCGTGCTTCTCGACTCGCAGGCTCGCTTCACCATTCCCGTGGGCCTGTTCAGTTTCCAGAGCGGCTACGAAACAGAATGGCACCTGGTGGCCGCGGCGAGTTTCATTGGCCTGTTCCCCGTGCTGCTCGCCTTCGTACTCCTCCAACGTTTCTTCGTCGCCGGCCTCACCGCGGGCGCCACGAAAGGATGATCCTCGTTTGAACGCCATGGCTCCCACTCAGGTTCACGTCATCTCCCACACCCATTGGGATCGGGAGTGGTACCTCACCCGCGAGGACTACCGGCTGCGGCTGATCGACCTGATCGACGGAGTTCTCGACCGCATGGACCGGGATGACGCCTTCACCTTCTTCCATCTCGACGGCCAGACCATCGTGCTCGAGGACTATCTCGAGGTGCGTCCCGACCAGAAGGAACGCCTGCGTCGACGGATCGGGAGCGGCCGGTTGCTCGTGGGGCCGTGGTACGTGATGCCCGACATGTTCCTGGTGAGCGGTGAGTCGCTGGTTCGCAATCTCGCCCTTGGCCATCGCATCGCCGAATCGTTCGGCAGCGTGATGCGCGCGGGTTACACGCCCGATCCTTTCGGTCACGTGGCCCAGATGCCGCAAATCCTCGCCGGGTTCGGTCTCGA
>JAGNNV010000184.1 GCA_017990495.1 Vicinamibacteria bacterium | reverse complement strand
TCTCGTGGGCGTCCTTGATCATGCGGCAGCCCGCGGTGACCGGCGTTCCATTCACGAGCTGCAGGGCGGGCGCCGCTTTGCCGATCTCGTCGGCGAAGGTGAAGGGCATCATCTCTTCGATGCCGAGCTTTCCCGCGACCACGCCGCGGTCCTTGAGGATCTTCGCCACGAGGGCTGAGGGAGATTCATGCTCCTCCCAGGCCCGGACGTCGGTTCCGATCTTCACTTGTTCGAGGGCGCGGGCCTTCTCGAAGGCGGGAGTGACCCAGGCAGGGTCGCCCTCCCGGGTGATGATGCAGCCGAAGAAGCGCTCGGAGATTCCCCAGCGCGCTCCGGTGAAGTAGTCGAGAGAGGTGCCGGAAGCAATGACCAGCGCCTGCATCCCGGTCTGCGCCAGCAGGGCCTTCGCCTTCTCGACCCGGAGCTTGCGCTCGTCGAGTGAGATAGGCGCGACGCCCGAAGTCATGGGCTTGAGGGCCGCGATGGGCGCGGGCAGCGAGGGCGCCGCGGACTGGGCCTGGGCGGGAGCGGCGTGGGCCGCGGCCGCGCCGAGCACGGCGGCGCCCGAGGTCTTGAAGAAGTCGCGGCGGTGGTGGGAGCGGGCGCTCATGATGGGGTCTCCTTGCTTGGGGCTTTTGGGGGAAGAGTCGGGGAGGCGGCCCTTGGCTACTGGGCCAGGAACGACGACATGAAACGATAGAAGTTCCAGGTGTCGACCTTCGACGAGATCTCGAAGGTGGAATGCATCGAGAGCAGAGGCACGCCCATGTCGATCACCTCCATGTCCCAATCCGAGAAGAACATCCCGATGGTGCCGCCGCCGCCCACTCCCACCTTCGGCGTCTGAGTCTGCCAGGGGATGGAGGCGCGGTCGAGCAGTCCGCGGATGCGCGCGATGAACTCGGAGTTGCCGTCGAAGCCCCGTCCGTAACGCTTGATCGAGGGTCCGTAGCCGAGCTTGGCCGCGTTTGTTTCTTCGCTGGTGGAACCGAAGAGGGGATTGATGCCGTCGTTGGTGTCGGCGGAGATCACCTCTGAGGCGCTCAGGGCGAGGCGCAGGTCGAGATCGTTGTACTCGCGCCCGCGCTGGGCCAGGATCAACCGGCCCATGGTGTTGTTGAAGAACTCGGACCGCGCGCCCGTGTTGTTCACCGATCCCGCCTCCTCGTGGTTGGTGAGGTAGGCCACCGCGGTGCGTTTCGGCGTCTTCTGGAGGTCCATGACCGCGCGGATCGCGCAATAAGACGAGAGCCGGTCGTCCTGCCCGTAACCACCGGTGAGGCCGCGGTCGAGGCCCACATCGGCGGGCGGGCGGGCGGGGACGAGGTGCAGTTCTCCGGACACGAAGTCCTCTTCGCGGATGCCGTAGCGCGCGGTCATCTCGTTCATCACCGTGGCCACCAGGGACTTGTCGGTGGGGATGCTCGCGACCACCGGGTCGAGTTCCTCGGCTTCGAGCACCGTCTGGTACGTCCGGTTACGGAGCGGGGCGTCGGAGTGCGGCGCGTTGTCGGGGATGACGAACACGGGGTCGTTCGGGTCGAGGCCGATGGAGACGTCGACGGTCTTTCCGTCGGTGGTGTCGATGCGCCCGATCAGAGCCAGCGGCTCGTTGGCATACTGATAACGCTTGATGCCGCCGTACTCGACGGTGTTGAACATGGCCACCGCGCCCTTCACGTAAATGGGTCGCGCCTTGAGGTCGAGGTGGGAGGAGTCGTGATGAGTGGCCACGACGCGCAGTCCCGCGGTGAGCGGGTCTTCGCCCACGACCACGAGGATCACTCCGCGGTCGCGCCCGTTCACGATGAGCTTCGCCCCCGGCTTGACCGGCGTGGCGCTCGAGAATTCCACGAAGCCTGCGGCCCTGGCCTGGCGGATGGCTTCTCTCGTGGAGAAGTAGGCGCTGCGCGCGACCTTCAGATACGTCTTGTACGACTCGTTGAAGGCGAAGATCTCCTTGCGCTGCTCAGCGGTTGCGAGTTCCCATCCGCTCTTCTTGGCTTCCCAGACGGTACGCAGGGGAGAAGGAGAGGCGGCCGGCGAAGGCGCTTGCGCGGCGGCTCGCGGTGCGGGGACAGCGAGCAGAATCGCGAGGGAAAGGCAGAGGAGGGGGCGCATGACGGCTCCGTGGATGTGAGAAGCGGCGTTTCTTGGACTACTACGAGCCCGCCCGGCTCAGGAGGTAGGTGGTCGAGGGTCTGTCGAAGCCTTGGATGACGAGGCCGCGGGCGAAGGCCGCGGTCAACTCCGTCTCCACCCGCCGCTGCTCCAGCAGGGCACGGTATTGGTCGCGGTTCACGATGTCGTTCCACCACGCGGGAATGGTGACGCGGATCAGGGGCTCGACCGAAGGCGGGGTCTCGCCGCGAGACAACGCGGCCACCCGCGGGGATTCGAGTTCCCACGAGGCGAGCAGCCGATCGGTGGGCATGCCGTGGTGCAGCACCGATGAGGTGACGCCATAGAAATTGCTCAGATACTCACGCACCGTGACCCCGAGAATCTCGAGGTTCAAATGGGCGTTGCCGGCCTGCATGGGATCGAAGGTCCAGGTGATCCTTCGGATGCCGCTGCGCAGGGCGTGTTCGCGCTGCGACCACTTGAGGCTCTGGCCCACCCGTCCGCTGCGGTACTTCGAACGAACGGCCAGCATGTCGGAATGCCAGTACACCTCGCCGCGGTTGAAGGCCGGCACCGCGTAGGCGAAACCGGCGATGGTTCCGTCGCTGGCCTGGGCGACCAGAATAGAGGCGCCCGCGTATTGACTGGCCTTGAGATGGAGGCGGCCGGTGATTTCGAGATCCTCGACCTTCCACACCTCGCGCTGGATCAGGGCGACTTCATCGAGGTCCTTGAGGGAGGAGGCTTCGCGGATCTGCATGGTGTCTTGGATTTGGTCCCGGGGCGAACTCTAGCCGGAAGGCGGCATCTGGCAAGATGGGTGGTTATGAAGCGACGCGACTTCCTGAAGCTCGCCGCGGTGACGCCTCCCCTGGCTCGGGGAGCTTCCGCGTCGTCCGGCCCGAAGCCATTTGACTACATCGTGGTCGGCGCGGGCTCTGCGGGCTGTGTCCTCGCTCATCGCTTGTCGGCCGATCCTTCTGTGCGTGTCCTCCTTCTGGAGGCTGGTGGTTCGGGCGAGAACGATCCCGCGGTGACCACGCCGGGCCAGTGGGTGTCGCTCATGGGCTCGAAGTACGACTGGGGCCACCGGACGGAGCCGGAGCCCGGCCTCCTCGATCGCCGCATCGCCTTCCCGCGCGGCAAGGCCCTTGGCGGCTCGAGCGCCATCAACGCGATGGCCCACATTCGCGGTCATCGGCTGAGCTTCGACCGCTGGCGCGACCTTGGGAACGAAGGCTGGGGCTACGATGATCTCCTGCCGCTTTTCAAACGCTCGGAGCGGAACGACGGTGATCCCTCCGCCTATCGCGGGACGAACGGCCCGCTGACCGTGGCCAGTGGCCGCGATCCGCATGATGGGCACCGCGCCTTCCTCGCCGCCGCGGCGGGCGCGGGATTCCGTTCGGACCCGGGTTTCGACTTCAACGGCCCCGCTCACGAGAATGTGGCCGGCTTCTACCAGAAGAACATCCTGGACGGCCGGCGTCACAGCGCCGCCGCCGCGTTCCTCGTGCCGATCCTCTCGCGTCCGAACCTGGAGGTGCGCTCGCACGCACAGGCCACGCGTCTCGTCTTCTCGAAGCATCGCGTGGTGGGGATCGACTATCAGCGCGACGGTGTTTCCGAGACGGCCCGCGCGGAACGTGAAGTCATCCTGTGCGGGGGAGCGGTTGAGTCCCCGAAGCTCTTGCTGTTGTCGGGCATCGGTCCGGCCGAGCCTCTGCGGGCACTCGGGCTGAAGGTGGTCTCCAATCTGGCGGGCGTGGGCGGCAATCTTCAGGATCATCTGCGCCTCTCCATCCGTTTCCAGGGTAAGACGGTCCTGCCGGGCTCGACGGTCACCGCCGGCCTCTTCACCTCCTCGCTGGCTCAGGCGAAGGCGCCCGCCACCTCGATACCCGATCTCCAGTTCTACGTGGGACGCGGCCTCGATCAGCCGGATCGCTTCATCACCCTCACCGTCTCCCACGTGGCCCCGAAGTCGCGGGGTGTGATCCGCCTGCGCTCCGCCGATCCGCTCGCCGCGCCTCAGATCCGCGCCAACTATCTGCAGGATCCCTCCGACATCGAGGCGCTGGTGCGAGGCGTCCATCTGGTCAGGAAACTCGCGGCCTCGCCGGCCTACGACGCCCTGCGCGGAGCCGAGGTTGACCAGAGCATCAACGCGAAGACGGACGCCGAGATCGCGGCCCTCGTGCGCGCGGCCGCCGACACCATCTTCCATGCCGCGGGAACCTGCCGAATGGGGCCGTCATCCGATGCCATGGCGGTGGTGGACGCGCGCCTCCGCGTGCGCGGTGTCGAGGGATTGCGGGTGGCCGATGCCTCGATCATGCCGGAGGTGGTGAACGCGACCACACACGCCGCCTGCGTGATGATCGGGGAGAAGGCGGCGGATCTGCTGGGCGCAAAGAACGCATGAGCCGACTGTTGGGCCTCTGGCGGGGCGATGCGGGCGGACGCGAGGTTCTGATCCTCGGCTTCCCGCTCATCCTCTCGATGATGTCGGTGACGATGCAGCACTTCGTCGACCGTATCTTCCTGACCTGGTGGTCGGCCGAGGCCGTGGCCGGCGTGACGACAGGCGGCTTCGCCATCTACGTTCTGACCGGTCTCTTCAACGGCACCGCGGAATATGCCACGCCCTTTGTGTCGCAGTACGTCGGAGCGAAACGCGAAGAGCGCATCGGCGCCGTGGTCTACCAGGCCGCCTACTTCTCGATCCTCGCCGGAGCCGTGGGTTGGGGACTCTCTTACTTCGTGACCCCGCTCTTCGATGCGGTCGGGCACGACGTCTCGATGCGGGTCCACGAGATCACCTACTCCCGCATCATGCTTCGCGGCACCTTCCCCGTCGTCTTGATGGTCGCGTTCTCTACCTACTTCGCGGGTCGGGGCAAGACGCGGGTCGTCCTCGGCGTCACCATGGCGGCGACGCTCGTGAACGTGGTTCTCGATTGGGTCCTGATCTTCGGGAAGTTCGGCTTTCCCGAGATGGGCACGGCCGGCGCGGCCTACGCCACGATCATCAGCCAGGTCCTCGGAGCCCTCATCTATCTCGCGCTGATCCTGAACGCGCCGGAGCGCATGGCTCACGGTTTCATGGACTTTCAGTTCAAGCCACGGATCTTCGCCCGTCTGCTCAAGCTGGGCGTGCCCTCGGGTCTCCAGCCGTCTCTCGAGATTCTGGGCTTCACCCTCTTCATGTTCGTTATCGGGAATATCGGGGTGGCCCCGCTGGCCGCAACCTCCATCGCCTTCAATCTCAACACCATCGTGTTCCTGCCCGCGGTGGGGCTTGGCTACGGCGTCTCCACGCTGGTCGCCCGGTACCTCGGGATGCATCGGCCCGCGCTCGCCGATCGCGCCATCAAGTCGGGCCTCGTGATATCGCAGATCTACATGATCATCTGCAGCTCCGCCTATCTCCTGATCCCGGACCTGCTTCTCGCGCCTTACGCCGCGGGCGCCGACCCTTTGGTGTTCGCCGAGGTGAGCGCGATCGCCACCATCCTGCTCCGTTTCGTGGCCTTCTATTCGATCTTCGACATGGTGAACGTGATCTGCGCGGGCGGCCTCAAGGGCGCAGGAGATACGCGTTTCCCGATGATGGCCACGGTGCTGATCTCCTGGGCGGCCATGCTCCTGCCCACCTGGTGGTTCTGCGTCCGCGGTGGTCACGGGGTGTACGTCGCGTGGATCTTCGCCTCGCTCTACGTGGTGATCCTTGGTGTGACCCTGTTCGTCCGCTATCGTAAAGGGGCGTGGAAAAACCTCCGAGTCATCGAGCAGGACGCGCTGCCGGCCCTCGATCTTCCCTGAGCCCTCGCGATTGCGTCGTCCAAGGCCGCCCATGCTTAAGTCGGAAGCTCTGAGCCCGTCCGGAAACCGATGAACGAGTTCCTTCGCTGGTTGCCCCGGGTCTTCATGGCCGTTTCGGCGGCCGCTCTGCTGGGCCTGTGCGTGATCAGCGACCCTCCGAAACTCGCGAAGGGGAGCTTCTTCTCGGATGGCGCCACCTACTACTCGATGACCTGGAGTCTCGTTTCGGACTTCGACTTCGAGTACACCGCGGGCGACCTGGCCCGGGTCAAACGCGAGTACCCGGGCGGGCCGAGCGGCATCTTCCTGAAGCGCGCTTCGGGTGGTTTGGAGCTCGACGGATCCTTCCCCTGGATCAAGCAGGTGGGGGAGGACGACAAGCGGATCTACTTCGGCAAGGCCATGACCTACGCGGTTCTGGCCGCGCCGTTCGTGGCCGTCTTCGGAACGCCCGGCTTCCTGGTCTTCAACGCGGTGTGCCTGCTCATCGCCTGGCTCTGCGCCTTCGTGGAGCTGCGCACGCGAACCACGGAAGGGTTGGCCGTGGCCGCGTCTGGGGTGCTGGTGGTTGCCACCATCGCGCCGCTCTACATCTTCTGGATCCAGCCCGAAGTCATGAACCTCGCCGTCATCTCCCTGGCTCTGCTGGCCTGGCGGCGGGACCAGCCGGTGCTCTCGGCTCTCCTTTTCGGTATCGCCGGCTACACCAAACCCACCCATCTGCTCATGGCCGCGCCCCTGGGCCTGGCGCCCTTCTTTAAGCCCGGCCTCACCTTCGTCCGCAAGGCGCTCGAGGCGCTACGCCTTGGCGTGGTGATGGTGGGTTGCACGGTCGCGCTGTTCGGCGTGAACACCCTGGTCACCGGTGAGTGGAACTATCAGGGCGGAGAGCGGAAGACTTTCGGGTCCGAGTTCCCCTTCGATCGCGGTGAACTGCGCGACATCACCTTCGGTAACGGCGGAGAGTGGATGACCACGATGAAGCTCGGGCCGCTCGATGAAGGGGAGGCCGAGACGCGGGGCGCGGGTATCGCGCAGTCCAGGGCCGAACTCGGCCAGATGTTCGTGGCGAACCTGGCCGACTTCTGGTTCGGCCGGTACGCCGGCATGCTGCCCTACTACGCGCC
>JAGNNV010000183.1 GCA_017990495.1 Vicinamibacteria bacterium | reverse complement strand
GTCACCCGACCCGATGAATCCGTGAGGGTGAAACCCGGGGCCAGGAAACCCTCGAGATAGCGGGCATCGCCGTCCCGAAACGCGTCACAGGCGCGATGAAGGGCGACAAGAACCCTCGCTTCGTCCGCGGGCTGACTCTGAAGCAGGGGGAGGGCCGCGAGCAGCATCAGCAAGAGGTGACCCATCTACTTGCGCGCCTCGGCGATGTCGACACTCCACACGAACGTCTCCCAACGCAAGCGAAGTTCGCAACGGCCGCCCTCGCTCGCGACCTCGATGACAAAGGACTCAACGGGCGTTTGGGATGTCGCTACCGCAAGGGGAACGCGAACGAGGTCCTGCGCCGCCTTGTACGCGGTGCCCCACTGGCCGGTCTCGCGATTCACAATCAACTGGACGCCCGCGGCGCTGGCCCGGGTCCAAAGGCTGTACTTTCCCGCAGGGATCAAGGCGTCGCCCAGTAGCAGGTCCCGATTCGTCTCCAGAGTTGTGGCCTCGTTAGCACCCGTGCGCCACACCGCCCCCGACTCGACGAGGGCCTTCATGACGCCCGTTCTTCCGCGCAGCCGAGGGCTTCCGTACTTCAGCACAATCGAGGCGTCGTCCACCTTCGCACGTGTCTCTACGTTCGGCGACGCGACGCCAAGGCCCCGGCCCGCGCGATCGAGGGCCAGGAACTCCTTCTCAAACCTGTTGATGTCCGCGAAATCAACCCTTTCAATCCTAGTGGGCTCCGTAGTCGCGGTGGCGTCCGCGGCGACGATCCGGCCCGCATCGTCGAGCGTCAGACCGATCCACGCCATCTTGAAATAGTCGACCGCGGCGCGGTTCGCCGAGGCGCGCTTGAAAAGCCTGGTCGTGGGCTTTCCGTTGCCCGCGCCGAAGGCTTCGATGTGGATGGGCTCGTTGCTGACTTTCACGTTCGCGAGCAGATGCTCGTACATCGCGAGTGAGTCATAGAGGCCGTGAGACGAGCCGTAGCCGCCGCGAAACACGACGTTCGGCGCCCCGCTCACCGGCCGGCTGCCGGCCTGCCGCTCTCCCCGGGAAATCGATGTGAGCGTCATTGAATCGCGGCCGAACTCCATGATCAGCCGCCTCGGGTCGTCGACGCCAGGCGCACCGAGGGGCTTGATCGTGAACTCGGATCGTTTCACCGAGGCGTCGTTCGCGAATGAAAGATCGTAGTGATACCGGGTGGTGCCGGGCACTCGCAGGACGATGTCCCCCTGGAGGCGGCGGCTCGTGCGTGTGTACGACTCGACCGCCACCACGTCATTGCCGAGTCTGGCAACGAAGCTTCCACGGACGACGGCGTCTTCATCCTCCGGGGGCGTGAGGGCCGCAATAACGGCGGCGACGACGAGGACGGAGAGATTCATTCGCGGATCGAGCTGAAGACGCCGTCCGTCTCCTTGCGACTCGCGTGGCACGCGGCGCACGCCCGGGCGCCCTCGATGGAGAGTGTGCCCGCCCGACCAGCCTTCGGGGTGAACTCCTCGAAACCCCAGCCGGATGTGTCTTTGAACCGCGTCGCGTCCTTCACCATCACGTCGATGTGGCGTCGCGCGCCTTCTCGCGTGGCGAAATCTTCGCCGGTGTGGAACTCCAGCAGGTCGAAGACAAGGACCGAACCGTCCTCGAACGTTCCTTCCGCGAAGCCCTTGACCGCGGTGGGATTCGCATAGATGTGGTGAATCCCGCCGAACTTCGCGAACGCCTTGTTCCCTTCGTTGACGGTGGCGCTCTTGACGTGAAACCAGGTTCGATATCCATCGGGGAAAGGAACGCGGGAGGAGTCGGTGGAACCGTGACACAGGGCGGCGATCGTCACGAGCGCTCCAAACGCGAGGGCTCGAGCGGGCGTCAGGGATGAGGTCATTGGGTGAGCTCCGAGATTGAATCTGCGCGGCGCCGAGCCGCCTCGCGAATGACGAAGCCGGTCGGGAGTCCCACGCAGAAGATGTGGGTCAGGATGCCGTCCATGAGGACACCGGGCGGATGTTTGACCGGGCCGATAGCGGAAAGGGGGAAGACGACGAACTGCATGAAGAAGTAAACGGCGATCCCGTAGGCGGCCCCGAAGGCCAGCGCGTGGGTGACGAGCGGCCGCAGATGACGGCTCGCAAGGTAGTAGGTGGCGAAGACGGTGAACGCGATGAAGAAGTGGAAACCAAGGCCCAGAAGCGCCGTGGCGTACCCTCCCTGAAACGCTTCCCGGCCGAGCGCGCCGCTCGCGATGCCCTGAAGGAGTCGCACCGGCGAGGCGCCGCGGAACATCGCGAACAGGATGGGCTTGACAATATCCAGCACACCCACGGCAAGGCCTCCATAGAGGATCGTGCGGGCGGGCGTCACAACGCACCGAGGCCCAGAGGCGTGAGGGGAGGCTGCACGGGCGACTGCGCCTGAGCGAGCGCGCGGCGAGCGGCCGACCGGTCGGCGGGTGGCCGGAGCTCCAGGCGCTGCATCTTCTGGGAGAGGGTCGTCGGCTGGAGGCCGAGGGCGGACGCCGCCTTGCGCTGGTTCCAGTCGCTGGCGATCAGGACGCTGTGGATGAGCGTCCGCTCCACCGAGAGGAGCGTGGTCCTTAGGTTGACCTTGGGGGTAAGGCAAGGAGTGGAGGTGATGTTCATGGTGTCGTTGTCGTCCGCAGGCGAGGGTTCTTTGGGAGTTTGGGAAGAAATGCGGCGCGACAGACCGCGAGACTGTCTGTCGCGCCGCTCAGACGGCGAACGCCCTGGGGCTCTTAGAAGCTGATCCGGGCGCCGATGCGGACGATCCGCGGAGAGACGATGTCGTCCACGCGGTCGAACGAAGCCGAGGTCGCCTGACGGAAGACCCCGAGAACCACGCCGTTATTGAGAGCGTTGAACAGCTCGATGGACGGGGTGATGGTGACCGAGCCGATCTTCGTGTTGCGCGCAAGGCGCAGGTCCAGGTTCGTCAGGGTCGGGTAGCGCAGCGCGTCCACCGCTCCTGCGGCCAGGGCGTTCTGCGTGCCGTCGCTTCCAGCGCCGACCCGGAGGATCACCGGGAGCAGGCCACCCTGTCGGCCGAAGAACGAGGCCGACAGGTCGAAGCTCGAGGGAAGTTCGACGCCCGCGGACGCGAAGACCTGCCACTTGAAGGAAGAGTAGAACGCCGCTCGACCCGACCCGCCGCCCTGCACCGAAACCTGGCCGCCGTCCTCGAGCGGGGCAACGTCGGTACGGGTAGGGCTTCCGGTCGCACTCACCGGCTGACCGTCGAAATGCTCGGTCCAGTCGTTGAGCGACAGGGCCACGCGCCCGCGCCACCGGTGCGACATCCGCTTGTTGAGGGTGAACTCGAGGCCCTTGAACTGCGTCGAGTAGCCATCGCGATTCGTGCGGTACCGGCCGGAGCCGCCTGCGCTCACGAGGGCCGGGCTCGGCGAGAACGTCTGGGCGGTGTAGGTGGCGCCGCCCCGAGTCGCCGAAACCGGTGCGTTGGCGGTGTAGGCCGAGCCCGGGATGATGGCGCAGTTCACGCCGGTGGGGCACGGAGCGGCCAGGCGAGGCAGGTACTCCCAATCCGTGGTCTTGCGGTAGGTGAAGGCGGCGCCGATCGCGAAGTTCGACGCCAGCTCGTGGTCGATGCCGAGCACGAGTTCGTTGTCCTTCTTCGACTTGAGATCGGGGTCGATCTTGTTGGGCGTGCTGCCGACCGCGCCCGGGTTGTTCGGGTCGACGTTGCCCGAAGCCACGAAGTTGGAGAGCAGGACCTCGCCGGGCTGGACGAACTTGTCGCCGTTCAGGTCGTTCCAGCCGTACTGGAGGTTGCTGACCGCGACCGGGTTCAAGGTGGTGACATTGCCGTAGGACAACTGGCTGGCATAGCGGGCGAGGGAGAGACGCATCACGGTTTTCCGCGACTCGCTGAACGCATAGCTCATGCCGACCCGGGGCGAGATGTCCGACCAGGAGATCTGATCTTCATCGCTGCCCGCGAATTTCAGAGCCGGAAGCAGCGCGGGGAACGACTTGTTGGCCGGAGCTTCCGAGGGGAGGTTCTTCGCGGTCTGCTTGTCGAATCGAGCGCCGATGTTGAAGGTCAACCGGTCCTTCGTGAAGACGTCGCCCAGATAAGCCGAGGCGTACTTGCCTCCGTACTGGACGATGCCGTCGCGGAAGACCGCAGCCACGTTCGCGCCACCGCCGGTGTTGGGGCCGTTGTAGGAAAGGCCCACGAGTCCGTTGCCGTTGTAGCGGGTCGAGGAGTTCGTCACCACGTCGCGGTAGGCGAAGCCGAACTTGAGCTCGTGGTTTCCGCCCATGCCCGACTTGAAGTAGTTACCGTCGACGTTGAACGTCTTCTGCGGACGGATGCCGAGAAAATCGATGAAGGTCCCGTCGATGGTGCCGTTCGAGTCATCGTAGGTGAAGCTCTTCGTCTTGTCTCCGCGCGCGATCAGGCCGAACCCGGTGTCGTAATAGGCCGCCTTCGCCGACATGAAGAAGTTGGGCGAGAAGGTGTGGTTGATCTCGAGCTTCGACAGGCCGACAGGAAGGCCGCCTTCGGTATCCGCGTTGTCCTGATCCCACAGGATGCCGTCAGCCTCGGTGTAGCCGGTGCCCGGGCTCCGCCCGAACTTCTGCTTGCTGCCCAGGAAGTAGAACGCCGACACCATGGTGTTGCTCCCCGCCTGCCAGTTGAGCTTGAAGTTGTAGGAGGGAAGGACGGTGTCATCGGGACTGCCCGCGATACCGCAGAGCTTGATGTCCTGCTTGCCGTACGTGCCATAGAACCAGAGCTTGTCCTTCACGATCGGCCCGCCGATATCGAAGCCGTAATCCTTGATGGAGTCGATGTAGTTCGCTTTGTCGCGCTCGCCCGACCCGGCGTTGCAGTGGTCGACGCCGCCTTTCAGGCGGTTCGGGTTTCCGAGGAGGATGCGGCTCTTTGCGTCCTGGATGTTGCTCGACTCCCATCTCTCATCGGTGGCGAGGAAACGGGCGCCGCCGTGGAAGGTGTTGGTTCCGCGCTTCGTGACCAGGTTGATGCCGAAACCTCCGGTGGCCATGGTGAGGTCGCCCCCGCCGGTTGAGACATTGATCTCCTGGAAGGCATCGAAGTCGAAGTAGGTGGGGGAGGCGCCGGTGGCCGACATGTCGGTGATCACGAGACCGTCGAGCGAGAACACCCGGTCGCCGGCCATCGAGCCCTTGCCCGCCACCGCCGCCTGCTGCCCGTTTTCGTTGCCGGCGATGTTCACCCGGTCGATGAGTGCGCCCGGCACCTGATTCATGATTCCCCAGGGATCGCGCGAGTTGGGCGTGTCCTTGAGGTCGGAGGTGCTGAGGGTGGTGCTGGTGCCGCGCTTCTTGATGTCGACGAGAGCTGCCTCCGCCGTGACTTCGATGGTGTCCGACATCGTCCCGACGGCGAGACTGACCGACACCTGTGAGCTCGATCCGGTGACGATGGTGACCTTGCGGTTCACGGTCCCGAATCCCTGCATCGAGATGCTGACCGTGTAGTCGCCGTAGTCGAGGTTCAGGAAGCGGAACGCGCCATCCGTCCCCGTGACCGTGCTGCGGGTGCCCGCTTCGCCCGAGATGGTGACGGATGCCCCGGGAAGAACGCCCCCGGAGGTGTCGGTCACATTTCCAAATACGTTGCCGGTTGCCGTCTGGGCAAAGGCATACGAGCCGGCCATCAACAGGATGGCTGCGCTCAGAGAGAACAACTTCTTCAACATTGTGCTTGCTTTCTTCCTCTGAGGGTCGAGGCGTGGTGAGCGCCGGATTGACGGCGCGGATATGTTTGAGGGGCCGGATCAGACGCCGTCGCGGCGTCCAACCCGTTCCAGTAACGCCACGCTAGGAGTTCCCGAGTGGTCCGAAAATAGCCACTCGCGTCGCGACTTTTATGACCACTCGTCTAAGCTGCCGTTCCATGTCCGCGCGTCCTTCGCCTGGCCTGCCCGCGATCGTGCTCGACCGAAAGGGGGCGACGCCGCTGTATCGGCAGATCTACGAGAGTTACCGGACCGCGATCCTCGACCGGAGGCTCCGCGCGGGCCAGCGCATGCCCTCGACCCGGGCGCTCGCCGACGAGCTGGGGCTGTCGCGCATTCCCGTCCTCAACGCCTTCGAGCAACTCATCGCGGAAGGGTACCTGGAGGCGAGAACCGGTGCGGGCACGTATGTCTCCGAATCGCTGCCGCTCCGAGAACGCGCCGAGATTCCCCGTCGGGGCGCCGACCATACGGTCGGTGCGACCGTGAAGAACCGCCGCGTCGCGCGTGTGGTCGAGGTGCTACCCGCTTCTCAACCGTGGCTTCGCGGTGTCGGCGCCTTCGCCATCGGCCATGCCGCCATTGACCACTTTCCCTACGCTGCATGGAGCCGCCTTCTTTCGAGGCACGCCCACCGCCTGACCGCGAGGCAGCTTCGCTACGGGCCCGTTCTTGGCTACGAGCCGTTCCGCGAGGCCGTCGCCGCCTACCTCCGAACCACGCGGGCCATGCACTGCGAGGCCAGCCAGATCATGGTGGTGAGCGGCTCGCAGCAGGCGCTCACGATCTGTGCGCACGCGCTGATCGATCCTCGGGATGAGGTCTGGACCGAGGACCCGGGGTACCACGGCGCCCGTTCCGCGCTTGACCTCGTTGGCGCGAAGATCGTGCCCGTCCCCGTCGACGAGGAGGGGCTTGATGTCGCGGCTGGTATCGCGCGAGCGCCTCGTGCTCGCGCTGCTCTCGTGACGCCCTCCCACCAGTATCCCCTTGGGGCCACCATGACCGCATCGCGGCGCCTCCAACTCCTCAACTGGGCGCGTTCGCGCGGCGCCTGGATCATCGAGGACGACTACGACAGCGAGTACCGGTACGAGAGCCTTCCCGTGGGAGCCCTGCAGGGCCTCGACCGAGACGGCCGGGTCCTCTACATCGGCACTTTCAGCAAGGTGTTGTTCCCCTCCCTGCGCCTCGGCTACATCGTGATCCCCAAGGACCTCGTCGAGAAGTTCATGAACGTTCGCCGGGCCATGGACATCTGCCCGCCCACCTTTCTACAGGCGGTCCTCACCGACTTCCTGCGCGAGGGCCATTTCGCC
>JAGNNV010000182.1 GCA_017990495.1 Vicinamibacteria bacterium | reverse complement strand
ACCGCGCAGGGGATGAACCCTGGAGCCAGATGGGCGAGTTCATAACCGGAACGCGCCGCCAGCTCCCGCAATTCCTCCTGCTCGAAGGCATGCTCGTATCCATAGATGCCAACCTGATCGCCAGGCGTCACCGACTGCGCCCCTGGAAGGCGGGCGAAAAGTGAACGCGCGCGAGCGCGGACCCGGGACATGGGGACATGCTCCAGGTAGAACGAGGCGAGCACCGGTCCGCTGGGACAAATCGCGCGACAGGCCTCAAGGAGTCGGACCCGGACCTCAGGCGTGCGCAGGTGGGTGAAGCTGTTGAGACCGAGCAGGACCGCGGAGTAGGGAGCTGCGCGCAGAACATCTCCCAGGCCCTCAACCTTGCCCGGCCCGAGGACGGCGTGCATGAAGTCTTCGTACGAAGACAGTGCTACCGGCGCGTCGATTCCGCGGAGGGCGAGGGCCCGCTTCAGGTCGTCGAAGAGCGGTTCGGCCGGATCGAACGCCGCCACGTCATACCCTTGGGCGGCCAGGGCCAGCACCTCTCGGCCCGCCCCGGCTGCGGTCACGAGGACGCGCCCCGGTGGGGGGGGAAGCCAGCGGTCGACCAGCGCCTGTTCGTCCTCCACGAACCCGCGTTCGTTGTTCAGGCCACCATAGAAGCCGATGGCGGCTTCATACCGCTCTACCACCACAGAGGTCCACTGGTCCTCTCGCAGCCGAGAAAGGGCCAACTCGTCACGCGCAATCGCAAATCCGCCATAAAGGCGATCCACGAAGCTGAGGGCGCGTAGCCACCACGGCGCCGCGGGGCACGTGCGGCGGAGACCAATCGGGGGCTCGGGCCTTTCAGCCACTCCCATCATCGGTGGATCCTACCGGACCACCGCGTCATCTATCCTTGGCGCGGTGAGCATCCGCGAACGCCCTCCTTCCTACGACGTGGCGGCGGCGGTCCGGCATCTTCGCGATTCGCACGAACGCATGGCTGCGCTCATCGACATCGTGGGCCCCTGCACGCTGTCGACTCATGGCGCGCAGCCCTTCGAAGCGCTCGTCCAGTCGATCGTCTACCAGCAGCTGAACGGGAACGCCGCGGCGACCATTCTTGGCCGCGTCCTTCAGATCTACGCGCCCCGTCCTTTTCCCTCGCCCGAAGACCTGCTCGCGACCGACGAAGCGCGGCTGCGTGCGGCCGGTCTCTCGCGCGGCAAGCTCCGCGCGATGCGAAGTCTGGCGCAGCATGCTCTCGACGGTGTCGTGCCCACCCGTGCCCAAGCCCTGCGCATGGAGAATGAGGAACTGATCGAACGCCTCACTCAGGTGCACGGAGTGGGTCGTTGGACCGTCGAGATGTTCCTGATCTTCGGCCTCGGACGGCCGGACGTCTGGCCCGTGCTCGACTTCGGCGTGCGCAAGGGCCTGGGTCTCACCTTCCGCAAGCGGGCGATGCCCACACCGAAACAGGCCCAGCCCTTCCTGAAAAAGTTCTCGCCCTGGAGTTCAGTGGCGGCGTGGTATTTCTGGCGCGCCTGCGAGGTCGAACCGGCCCGACTCGGGGTCAGGCCGAAGGCGAAGGAGAAGCCGGAGCCGCAGGCGAAACGGAAGCCGAAGGCGTCCGCGAAAACCCCGCCACGCTGATCATCCGGCCGGCGTAGGCGCCGTCGCGGCGGTAGGAGAAGAAGAGATCTTCTCGACAACGCGTGCACAGATTCACCTTGTCGATATGCGAGGGAAGCACGCCGGCCTCCTCGATCTGGGTCCGGTTCGCTTCCGCCACATCGAGATGGCTCCGTCCCGAGGCTTTGCGCTCGAGAAACCGCGACCCCGCCGGTCCGAACGCCTCCTCCACGTCGGGCCCAACTTCGTAGCAGCAAGGTCCAATCGAGGGTCCGAGGGCCACGCGAAGCTGCTTTGGATCAGATCCCAAGGAGACCAGGGCTTCGACCGCGTGTTGAGCCACCTTCGCCACGGTTCCCCGCCAGCCCGCATGAGCGGCGGCCACCCGAAGGTTCGAGGGGTCCACGATGAGGACGGGCAGGCAATCCGCGGTTTCGATGGCAAGCAGTTCACCCGCGCGTTGAGTGAGGCTTCCGTCCGCATGGGGCGGCTCAGCCCACGGTGCAGGCACGACGACGCCTCCATGGACCTGGTGCAGGAAGAAGACATCCCCCGCCGTCCGGAAGGTCTCCTGCGCCGCTTCACGCGCGATCGCGCGTGTTCCCGCTACCCGCTGTCCGAAGCCGTGAACGAGACCCGGGATGTTCGCGAGCAGGGGGGAGGTCAGGAAATCCATCGCAGCCATATTCGACCGCGGACCTTACACTTGATGGTTTGATGCTCCGCTTCCTGCGTCGACACCGCGACCGGCTCATCGCCGCCGCATCCGTGCTCCTCGCGCTCGGTGTGTGGCTCGCGTATCAGGGCTTCAGGGCCGAACCCGACTCACTGATCGTCGCCGAGTACACGATCGCTCCGCCCTCCTGGCCCCGGGCACTGGACGGCTTCCGGATCGCGGCGGTGGGTGACGTGCACGGCGGCTCGCCGTTCATCGACGAGGCGAAGCTCGAGGAATTGTCGCGGCGCATTTCCGCGGCCCGCCCCGACCTCATTGTCTGGCTGGGGGACTACGTCACCCAGCGGGTGCTCTTCGGAAAGTTCATGGAGCCTGAAAAAGTCGCAGGCCTCCTGGTCCGGGCGAAAGCGGCACAAGGGCATTCGGCCGTGATCGGCAATCATGATCGCTGGCTTGGGGCCGAGCGGATCGAGAAGGCCTTCACGAGCGTGGGGATTCCCTTCCTGCGCTGGCAATCGCTGACTCTGGACGTGAAGGGTGAACGTGTGCACCTGTTCGGTCTCGACGACTACGAGCTGTCGCCCAACTACTGGGGGCGTTTTCACGAGGCCGAAGCGCTGTGGGCGAAACTCCCCGAGGGCGAACCCCTGATCATCCTGACCCACAGTCCCGATGTGTTCCCGTCTCTGCCCCCGCGAGTCAACCTGACCCTCGCCTCCCATACCCACGGGGGGCAGGTCCGGCTGCCCGGAATCGGCAGCCCCATCGTTCCAAGCTCTTACGGCCAGCGCTACGCGCGTGGCCACATCGTCGAGGGCGGCCGGCACCTCTTTGTGAACACGGGCATCGGCACCAGCTTCATCCCCGTCCGCTTTGGCGTGCCTCCGGAGATCTCCATCCTCACCCTGCGAGCGCCAGGGCCGAGCGATCCCTCTTAGAAGCGGAAGGCGATGCCGGCGCGCGCCGCCCAGAAGCCCGGGGTGTACTCCGGGATTTCGAGCTGAGAAGCGATGCCGGCCACGATGGCGGTTTCAATGGCGGTCAGGCCCGCAGTGGAACTCGATGTCCACTTGAACTCCGAGCGCCGGAAGGCAAAGCCGCGAGCCTCGGCCACCACCGAAAAACCGCGCGCGATCTTCACCTGCAGCGTGATGCCGCCGTTGAATCCGAGGTGGCGCGTCTCGTCGGGGTTCGCGGGCGAAGCGGAGAGCGAGACCGGGATGGTGGCGTTGAGATTGGCCACGGAGACGGTGGGGAAGGCGTCGAGATCGACCTTCGACAGGTAACTGATTCCCCCCGAGATCCCGATCCCCACGCGTCCTTGCGATTGGAGCCGGAGATTCAGAGAAAGCGGCTTCACGCGCCGCAGGTTGGTATCACCCGCGCCCAGGGTGACGGGAAGCGTTGACACCGGTGTGCCGGGAGGGCCGAGTTCGAGGGTGTAGTTCCCGCCGAAGGACTGCAGGTCGACGTCCACGCTGTCGATCCGCGCTTCGATGCCCAGGGGACCGGCGATGAAGAACGTGGCCGAAGCCCCGAATGAAAGCCCCCCGTCGGCCTCGAGCGAGGGTGAGTCCTTCACGTTCAACCGGGCGAGGCCGATCTGTGGTGATCCCTTGTCGAAGGTGAACGATTGTTTGTAGGTCGCGAAGGCGGGACCCGTGAAGAGAGCGATCTCGCCCCCCGCCCCTTCGCTTGAACCAACCAGTGCGGTGAGGCCAAGCAGACCGGCGACGATGAGACGTTCCGCCCCGAGCGTCTTCACTTGGAGCTACCCACTTCGGCCAGGGCTTTCTTGCGCGCGCCTTCGAACTCGTCGCCCGGATTCCAGACCGGCATTTCGGGCTGGTTCGCCACGTGCACGCCGAGGAAGAAGAGGAGCTTGAAGTCGTCGATCGCGCCTTCGAGGTTCCACCAGTCGCGGATCTCGTCGGTCACCTGGTGATAATGCTTGGCCTCGTAGGCCTCCTGCTGTTCCTTGCCCCAGCCCTCGGGCTTGCCGATCACGTCGGTGCCGCCGTCGAAGTACGCCGCGGGCACGCCCTTCTTGGCGAAGCTGAACTGGTCGGAGCGGTAGAAGAAGCCTTTGTCCGGCGCCTGATCGGGGACCACGCGCCGTCCTTGCATCGAGGCCAGGGCCTCAATGGTCTTGTCGAGGCTCGACTTGCCGTAGCCGATCATGGTGAGGTCGCGGGTTCGGCCCCACAGGCTGGCCCCGTCCATGTTCAGGTTCGCGGCGATGCGGCCCGTCGGCACGGGCGGATGGTCGGCGAGGTACTTCGATCCGAGCAGGCCCTGCTCTTCGGCGGCTACCGCGGCGAAGTACATCGTGCGCTTGGGCCGCTCGTTCATCTGCGACGTCGCTTCGGCGATGGCGAGCAGGCCGGCGATGCCGACCGCATTGTCATGCGCGCCGTTGTAGATGCCGTCCTGTCCCGCGGGAGTTTCGATCTTCCCGAAGTGATCGTGATGAGAGGTGAAGAAGATCGCCTCGTCCTTGAGCTTCGGATCGCTCCCCGGCCACTTGCCGATCACGTTGGCGCTCGCCTTCTTCTTGACCTCGTTGTTCAAGGCCATCGACATGGTGACGCCCAAAGGAACGGGCTTGAAGTCCTTCTTCTGCGCCTTCGCGGTGAGTGCGGTGAGATCCTGGCCGGCGAGCGTCGCGATCTTGCGCGATGCGTCCTCCGTCGTCCACATCTTCACCTGCACCCGCGGACCCGTCCCTCCGGCCAGGGCGAAGAGTTCGCCCGACCACGAGTTCTGGACCACGGAGAAGCCGTACCCCGCCGAAGGCGTGGTGTGGATGATGATGGCGCCAATGGCGCCCTTGGCCGCGGCGATCTCGTACTTGTAATCCCAGCGGCCGTAATAGAGGCGGGTGCGGCCCCCGAACAGCGCGGGGTCGTCCTCGGGATCGTTGTTCATCATCACCAGGACCTTGCCCTTCACGTCGAGGCCCTTGTAGTCGTCCCAGCCGTATTCAGGAGCCACGATGCCGTAACCCACGAACACGAGTTCCGCGTTCTCGAAACCCGAGGTGGACTCTTCGACGCCGGAGAAGGCCACGAAGTCCTGCTTGCCGATGCTGATCGAGGCGGCGCCCTTCTTGAATTGCACGGTCTCCGGAGCCTTGCTCTTGATGCCTACGATTTCCACCTTCTGGATGTAGGTGCCGTCGGGCGCTCCCGGTTCGAGGCCGAAGCTCTCGAACTGGGCGGCGATGTAGGCCTGTGCGAGTTCGTCTCCGCGCGTGGCCGGGCCGCGGCCCTCGAGCAGGTCGCTCGCGAGAAACCTCGTATGGCCCTTGAGTTTGGCCGAGGTGATCCGCGGAGTGGCTGCGGCCTGGGTGTCGGCGCTGACCAACTCCTGGGCGGGTACGGTCACCGCGAGACCGAGCAGGACGGCTCCGGTAGAGAGTGTCTTCTTCATCTCTGGAGCATAAGGGCACGACCTTGGCGGTCGGGACCGCGCCCAATGCTGGTGCGTCAGGTGGCTCGGGAGGAGAAACCCTGGTTTCGGCCCCCGAAGCGACGTCGGTAGACCCCGGGCGCGATGCCGAAGCGCCGCTCGAAGGCCCGACGGAACGAGTCGGCGCTCGCGAAGCCCACCGAGGCCGCCACCGAGTCGATGCCCGCCTTGGTGTTGGCCAGCCGTCGCTGTGCCTCGCCGAGTCGCAGGTTCTCGACGTAGATCGCCGGAGTCTGCCTGAAGGTCGCACGGAAGCGCCGACTGAATTGTCGAGGCGACAGACCGGCCCGCCGGGCCAGCGCCTCCACGGAGAGATCCTGACGCAGGTGGCCGCGCAGCCACGGCTCGAGGGCGGCCAGGGGGTCGGTTGATTCGGCCTGAAAGCGGAGCGGCTCGGAATACTGCTCCTGACCACCGGAGCGCTTGAGGTACACAACCATTTCCCGGGCCACACCCAGCGCCGTCTCCGAGCCGTAGTCCTCCTCGATCATGGCCAAGGCGAGATCGATCCCCGCGGTGATGCCGGCCGAGGTGTAGAAGGGGCCGTCCTTCACGTACAGCGCATCGTTTTCCATGCGCAGCTTCGGGAACTGCTCGGCCACAAGTGTCGACCACCGCCAGTGGGTGGTGACGCGTCGGCCGTCGAGCAAGCCGGTGGGAGCGAGCCCGTAGATGCCGGTGCACACCGATCCGATGCGGCGGATCCTCGGCGCCCGTTTCGCCACCCACGCGGTGATGCGTGCGGTGGTGCGTGGAACCCGCAAGCCCCGACCACCCGGCACGATGAGTGTGTCGATGGCCAACTCCTCATTCAAGGAGTGTTGCGGCTTGAAGACGATTCCGGATTCCGACCGGAAGGGCTTGAGGGACGCGCCCAGGATCGTCACGGTGTACCCGGGAGTTGGCCCGTCTCCGAGGTCGACCATGGCGCTGGCGAAGGCCTCGCCCGGCCCCACCACATCGAGCGCGTTCACCTGATCGAAGCCGATGAACGCCACCCGCCTTGGTTTCATGGACCGGAACATACTCACTCGAGCAGGCCTCCGCGAGGGGCT
Organism: Vicinamibacteria bacterium; assembly: GCA_017990495.1. GTDB lineage: Bacteria > Acidobacteriota > Vicinamibacteria > Fen-336 > JAGNNV01 > JAGNNV01. The sequence continues at coordinate 278 of JAGNNV010000182.1, read as the reverse complement.
TTCAAGCCGAGGCTCGTAAACTCCTCGCTTGTGAGACGCTGGATCACGGTCGGTCTTGGATTTCTGGCCGCGTGCGCTCCACCACCTCCCACCGAACTCGTGGCCCAAGGCGGTGCGGAGATCTACGGGAAGCTGTGCTCCAGTTGCCATGCGCCCGATGGCAAGTCGCTGGCCACGGTGGCGCCGCCGCTCGCCGGTCATGCCGTCCGCATGCTCGAGGCGGGTGGCCGCGGGCATTTGATCCGCATCGTGCTGAACGGCATGTCCGGTCCCATCGA
>JAGNNV010000181.1 GCA_017990495.1 Vicinamibacteria bacterium | reverse complement strand
CGTGTAGATGATGACCGTGTTGTCCAGTTCGCCGGTTTCACGGAGGTAGTCGAGAAGACGCTTGATGTTGTCGTCGACGCCCTTGACGCAGCGCAAGTAGCGCTTAAGAAAGAGCTGGTAGCTGGCCTCGACATACGCCCGCTCGTCGAGGGTGTCCGGAATCCCAAGCCTCTTGCCCAGGGTCCACGGGGCATGGACCCTCCCAATGCCCGACCCCAGACCCCGAGAGCCGGCGGAGCCCGAAGGCGGGCTGAAGAGGTTCGCGGGCTTCGGGATTTCGACATCGGCCAGATAGCTGTCGTAGCGACGCGCGTTCACGAACATGTCGTGCGGGGCCTTGAATTGATGCATCAGGAAGAACGGCCGCGCCTTGTCGCGCCCGCTCTTGAGCCATTCAAGGCTGGCGTCCGTGATGGCGTCGCTCGAATGTTCACCCTCCTTCTTAACCGTGTTTTCCGGCCAGGGCTTGGGGCCCCGCAAAAGGAACGTCGGGTTGTAATAAGCACCCTGGCCGGGCAGGACGTAGTAGTAGTCGAAGGCCGCGGGTTCCCGCTTCAGATGCCATTTCCCGATCACCGCGGTCTGGTAACCCGCCTTCCGGAACTCCAGGGGGAGAAACTGCTTCTCGGGAGCGATCTCGCCGTCGAGATCGAGAACCCCATTTCGTTGGGGGTACTGCCCGGTGATGATGCTGGCCCGGGAGGGCGTGCAGATCGAGTTGTTGGCGAACGCGCGGGTGAAGCGCATCCCGCTTCGCGCCAGCGCATCGATGTTGGGTGTCGGATCGAGCCCGGCCAGGCGCCCCCCGTAGGCCCCGATGGCCTGGGTGGCGTGGTCGTCGGACATGATGAACAGGATGTTCGGGCGTCGCTGCTCCGCGGCGTTCGCGGACGCGGCCAGCGGCCCCGCGATGGCGAGCGCGACGGTGACAAGGAAACTGAGGCGAGTTGTTTTCATGGTGTCCACTTCGCTTGGCAGGGCGGGGCTCAGCGTTCGCCCCACACCGCGGGGGCCTTGAATCCCGGAGGCGCCTCGTTCGGCGTGAGGATGGGCTTGACGGCGCTGGCCCGGATCGCCTTCAGTTGCTCGTGCATGCGGGCGAAGATCTCCGGTTGACGCTCGCGCTGGTCGTTCTTCTCGCCGGGATCCTCGGCGATGTTGAACAGCTCGATGGTCTCCCGCTCCGGGGCCTGGGTGTCGTTGGCGGGATGGCCGCCGTTGTGCACGAGCTTCCAGTCGCCGACGCGGATCGCGCCGGACCACGGGGTGACGTTGTGGACGATGACATCGTGCGGGGACTTAGCGCCTTCGGCGATGGTCGCCCAGGCATCGCGACCATCGAGGGGCAGGGGCTGCTTCAGGCTTGCCCCGGCGAGGCCCAGCAGAGTCGGGTAGAGATCGACGATGTGAAGGGGGGGCCGCACGGTCGTCCCCCGGGGCAGCTTGCCGGGCCAGGAGATCAGCGCGGGAGAGCGCAGGCCGCCCTCGTATAACCTGCCCTTGCCGGCGCGGAAGCTCCCGTTGGAGCTGTAACCCAGAATGCCGCCGTTGTCCGAAGCGAAGAAGATCAGGGTGTTCTCCTCACTGAAGCCTCGCTGCCGAAGCGCTTCAACGATCCGGCCAATGGCGTCGTCCATGGCCGCGACCATCGCCGCGTGGATCCGCGGGTTCTTCTCCCTAATATGAGCGTACTTCGCAAGGTAGGCCTCGGGCGCCTGCGCCGGGGTGTGCGGGGCGTTGAAGGGCACATAGAGGAACATGGGCCGGGACTTGTCGTGCCCGTTGATGAACTCGACCGCCGCTTTCGCGAGCAGATCGGTGGCGTAGCCCTCGTCGCGGTTCACCTTGTCGTCTTTGTGCCAGTCGAAGCCTCCGTCGCGTATGTGGGTGAAGTAGTCGATGGCGCCGTTGTAAAGGCCGTACTGTCGATCGAAGCCTCGACGGGTCGGCAGGTAGTCGGGCTTCGCGTGGCCGAGGTGCCATTTGCCGAAAATCGCCGTCGCGTAGCCGGCATCGCGCAGCGCGTTCGCCATGGTCCGTTCCTCAAGGGGCAGGCCATGATCCGACCATGGACGAACAACCCCGACCTGCATTCCGAGTCGCATGGGGTAGCGACCGGTCAGCAGAGCCGCGCGGGTCGGGGTGCAGATGGGCTGGACGTAGAACTGCTCGAGCCGCACCCCGCTCTGGGCGAGGGAGTCGATGTTCGGGGTCTTGATGCTGCTGCCGTTGAAGCCGACATCGCCCCAGCCCATGTCGTCGGCCAGCAGCAACACGATATGCGGCCGCGGAGGTTTCGTCGAAGCCTGTGGCGTGGGCGCGGGTTTAGGCGACGTCGGTGACGATGAAGCGGCGGTCGCGGACGACCAGGCCAGTAGCACCAGCAATGCGATCAGGTCCGCCTTGGTCCGCTTCATCAATATTCTCCTCCCCACCGAGCACACCTGGCCACACCTGGTCCGTGGCCCGCACGCCGAAGCGCCGTCTGTTCGCGGCGCCAGGCTAGTTGAAGTTGTAGCGGACGCCGAACTGAATCGTCCGTACCCCCACCTGACTGCGAGCGCCGAGCGACGCGGGGCTGTACGTGCCCGTGGTGACATTGACGTTGGTCGGCGCCCAGGTGCCTCCCGGGTTCGACTGGAAGTTCAGGTACGAGAATCCGGTCGCGTTGTACAGGTCAAGGTAAAGACCCATCTGGTGGCTGCTGGCGAGGCGGAAGACCTTCTCCAGGCGAAGATCCAGGTTGCTGATGGACTGGTCGCGTCGATCTCCCCGGGGCTCGACCCAGATCGTCTGGCTGGCGGTGGAGACCCCGTTGGCGGTGGCCCACGCGGCCGGCGGCTGCACGGTCACGGTGCGGTTCCACGGCGCCCCCTGAATGAAGCGGAAGTTGAACGATCCCCTCACCCCCACGGGAAGCGCGACGCTGCCGAAGAGCTTCACCACCACCGGGCGGTCGAAAGGCTCCCGCGAGTCCGCGCGATTGACCTCGTAGTTAGGGGTCTGGAACTGGTCAAGGCCGTTGGTGTCACCGAGGATCTCGTAGTTTCCGGAGTTCTTCGAAAGGACAAGCGAGCCACCGACCATGTACTTCCCGTTCCAGCGCTTGTTGGCGGTCAGCTCGAGCGCCTGGTACGTGGCCTCTGCCTTGTCGACGTTGGTGACACGGGTGAAGGCGGCGGGAGCGTTCGTCTTCTGGAAGTAGACGGTCACGGGAACCGCCGGAAAACTGCTGCCGGACGCCGGCACCGTGGTCTGGAAGGGCACCCAATAGCCCGAATCGACATCGCTCCAATATTTGCCCGTGTCGAGGTCATAGAGCAGGCCGCTGATCTGGTTCTTCCGGTCCCGGTACACCCCCGCGACGCCTACGTTGAAGTCGCCGAGCTGCCGTTCGAGGGCAAGCCGCAGCTCGCGCACATAGGGCGTCTTGATGTTGGGGTCGATGTTCTGGTGCCAGGTCGTGCTCTGGAGGGCCAGGGGGCTTGCGTTGTTGGCCTGGGCGTAGCGATCGATGCCCGGTAGGTCAGGCAGCTGGTTGCCGTTCAGGTCCCACCAGTTGATCAGGAAACTGGCCTGCCCGGTGGGCACTCCGAAGCCCACATGCCATCCCAGAAGTCGTTCCTGGTACTTAGCACCGCTGGCCTTCAGGATCGTCTTGCCGTCGCCGGTCAGGTCGAGGGCGGCGCCCAGCTGACCCGAGAACCCCTTCCAGGGCATCCGGTCCTCCTTGCCGGCGGAGGTGAGTTGGCCGAACGGGTTGACGCCCCAGCGGGGCACGAAGACCGCCTGCCCGATCGCCTGCGCGAGAGCGTCCGAGGGCGGCTTCGAAAGGTCGTCGATCTTCGACTTCGTGATGTCGTATCGCAGGCCGAGGTTCAGGGTGAGACGGGGGTTGACGCGCCAGACGTCGCTGATGAACCCGCCCCAGCGACCAAGGACGTTGGGCACGCCGCTCCCCAACTCCTCGGTGGAGGCGGTGAGGAAAGTGAGGAGGCCGTCACCGCGCGTGGGATCCGGACCGGACAGCCCGAGCAGTCCCCGGTAGTAGTAGAGGTTGTCTTTGTAGGTCCGCCACTGGCCGACCGAGTTTTCGCTCGAGAAGAAGAATCCGCCATCAAGATACTGGTACTCCAGGCCACCCTTGAGTTCGTGCGAGCCCGCCCAGCCGTCCTTGAAGTGGGTGACCGCTACCGAGCCCGAGTAGTTGGTCTTGTCGGTTGCGGACCGTCCCACCGTCCACCGTCCGTACTCATAACCGCTGAACTCATCGCGGAAGGAGAAGTTCTTCTCGGTTCCATCCTGCGAGGTCCCGTCGAACTTGAAGCGACGCAGCCCGACGCGGGCGTCGAGCAGGGTGGCCTTCGAGATCGTCCAGATGGCCTGGCTCGACGCGGTCCACTGCCACTGCTGGTGATGCCGCGTCGCTTCCTGAGTGCGGCGGGCGGGGGGCGCGGTCAGGTCCTGGGGGGCGTCCCCGTCCGCGAAGTTCCAGCTGCCGAACCAGCGGACACTGGGCTTGATCTGGGCCGTCAACTTCGCGAAGACGAAGTTCTGCTTCAAAGGAGCGGAGTAATTGTTGTACTGCGTGCCGCGGATGTTCGCGGGAAGGAAGGTGCCGCCCTTCTCATCCGCGTAGCGCCGGTAGTTGGCGATAAACCATAGCCGGTCCTTCATAATCGGACCGGAGACCCGCGCCGACATCTCGCGCTCGTACTCCGACCGGCTGGGTTCGGTGATCTGAAGCGTGTTCGAGTGCTCCACCGGCAGCTGAACCTGGGAGAGGCCCTTGTTCGTGAAGTAGTACGAACCCATGCCCTGGAACTTGTTACTGCCGGTGCGGGTGACGAGGTTCAGCGTGCCACCGATGGCGGCGTAGTTCTCCATCGGGTTCGAGGTGGTGATGAGCTCGATCTCCTCAATGGCATCCCAGCTGATGGCGGCCGAAGCAAAGCCCGTATCGGGCTCCTGGACGTTCGCGCCGTCGAGAAGGTAGTTGGTCTCGTTGCGCCGCGAGCCCGAGGACGTGCGCTCGACGACGCCGGGAGCGAGTTGCGACGGCCCGGTGACCGGGTCGCGAGAGAGCGGCAGATTGTCGATGACGTCCTTGGTGATGGTCTGGACGTTCTTCACCTGCTGCGTGTCGATGACCGGGGTCTCCGCCACCACGGTGAGCGACTCCGCGGCGCCGCCGGGTTCGAGAGTGGCGTTGATCACGAGAATCCGGCCGACCGAGAGCTCGATCCCGGTCAGCGCGCGGGTCTTGAACCCGGGCATCTCAACCCGGACGGTGTAAGTGCCGACGGGGAGCTGCGTCGCGCGGTAGCGGCCCTCCGGACCGGTGGTCACCACGGCCGCCTGGATGAGGGCCGGGCTGGACACCGTCACGGTCGCGCCGGGGACCGCGAGCCCCTGGCTGTCGAGGACGGTTCCCTCGATCGTCCCGTCGATTCGGGTCTGCGCCATGCTCAGGCTGGCCAGAAAAACGGCCACCAGGCCAAAGTGCCGGGATTTAATGAAGCTCATTGCTGCGTACCTTCCGTCCGCTCGGACTGCTCGTCCTGAAAATCGTCTCTACCTCAGATCTGCTGTATACAGATCTGAATGTAGTGCGAGGATCGCAGGACTGTCACCGAAATGAAATGACAATTGTTGACCAATGCATGCCTTTTCCTGACCACCCCTGAAGCACGGCCGCTCGTTGTGATTCTCGAAAATCGCTGTAATGAGTCGTTTTCAGGAACGGTTTCAAAGGTGCCAACGGGCATCCATCGCGATTCATGACCCGAAACTGAGGGGCGCCTACTTCGCGATCATCCACTCCTTGGGCGGCTTGAAGCCCTCGCTCCCTTCGCGGAAGTCGGGCGCGCCGTCCATCCTGAGGCGGCGGAACCCCTGCAGACGCTCCAAAAGACGCGTGGCGACATCCGGGTGCTCCGCGACGAGATTCGTCGTCTCGCCCGGATCCCGGTCGAGCCGGAACAACTCGACCGATCGGGAATTCGCACCGTCCTTCTTGCCGGCTCCGTCGATGGTTGCGTCGAGGACGCTCCCCCCGCGGACCACGAGCTTCCAGGCTCCATCCTGGAGCGCTATCGCCTCGGGAGAGCCCTGGGCAATGTAGCTGAACCAGTCGCGCGCCGGCGCCGGAGCGGCGCCGCGGATCACGTCGAGCATGTCGAGGCCGTCAAGCGGGTTGGGATCGGGTCCGGTGAGACCGGCGATGCGCTTGACCGTGGGATAGACGTCGATGTAGCCCATCAGGGCCTCGACCTCGCGCCCGCCGCCGAATCCGGCAGGCCAGCGCACGACGGCCGGCACCCGCACTCCCCCTTCGTAGACCGAGCCCTTATCGCCGCGCCATGGGGTGTTGGCGCCGTATCTCGAGACCGCCCCGTTGTCGCTGAAGAAAAGGACGAAGGTGTTGTCGGCAACGCCCTTGGCATCGAGGGCTTCGAGCACCACTCCAACCGCCTTGTCGAGCGAGTCGACCATCGCCGCGTAGGTTCTGCGATCGGCGTCCGGGACGTGCGCGTAGCGGGCCACGTCCTCGGGCTTGGCTTGCACCGGCGAATGCGGAGCGTTGAAGGGAACGTAGAGGAAGAAGGGCTCCTCTTTGGGACTGGCGGCGACGAAGGCAGCGGCCTCGCGACCAATCAGGTCGGTGGCGTAGCCTTCATCACGAGAGGTCGCGAAGTCGAGGTGCCAGTCGCGCTCGCCATCGCGCTCGTGGGTGAAGTAGTCGATGTGGCCGTTGTAGTGGCCGTAGAAGCGGGTAAAGCCCCGGTTCAGCGGGAGGAACCTCTGCTCGTAGTGACCCAGGTGCCACTTGCCGAAGACGCCGCGACGCTGGTATCCCGCCTTCGCGAGCAGATCCGCCAGCGTGTGCTCCGTGGTGGGCAACCCAAAGCGCCGCCAGGGCGTGATCACTGAGTCCCCCATGCCGTAGCGGATCGGCCAGCGCCCGGTCATGAGACCGGCTCGGGTCGGCGAGCAGAGCGGCGTCACATGGAAGCTCGAAAGCCGCACGCCCTGTCGCGACAGACGGTCGATGTTGGGCGTGGCGGTTGTAGCACCCTGGTAACCGACATCAGCCCAACCCAGATCGTCGGCGACCAGGATCACGATGTTGGGCCGGCTGGGAGTTT
>JAGNNV010000180.1 GCA_017990495.1 Vicinamibacteria bacterium | reverse complement strand
CCGATCACCGTGGTGTAGAGGGCGTCGGCCTGGTTCTCGAGTTCAGAGACCCGCACCGTGCCGGCCTGGATCTTCTGTTCGTCCTCGAGGTTCCAGATGAGGGCGGTGATCCGATCGATCTCGTCCGCCATCTCCTTCAGGATGAAAGCGAACTGACGCAGAGGGGCGGGGGACTCGCTCAGCTCGAAGACCACGAACGACTGGGCCACACCCTCGACGTAGTCGAGGATGTCGTCGAGGTGGGTGGCGATTTCGCGGATGTCGTCGCGGTCGAACGGGGTGATGAAGGTGGAGTTGAGCGCGAGGAAGATCTGCTTGGTGATGGCATCCCCGGCGTGCTCGATGGCTTTGAGCTCGACCGCGTGCACCCGGCGGTCTTCGAGGGAGGTGCAGGTGGCGATGGTCTCGAAGGCCCGCATGGCCTTGACCAGGTTCTTGGTGTCCTGGGCGAGCAGTTCGCGGAAACGCTCCTCCTTGGGCATCAGAAGTCGGACAAAGGAGTCGAATTTCACGTGCGAACCTCGTTTTGCGGGGAACGGGAACGGCCCGGGACGGGCCCTGGTCTTCGGATGTCGCGGGCCGTGTGACTTTCCCGTGACATTCCCGTGACGAGCATATCAGGCCGCTTTGGGGCCCTCGCCACTTCCCGGCGGCCGGCCCGGAAGCCTGACCGCGAACGTCGATCCCTGGCCGGGCACACTCGTCACCAGCACCGAAGCACCCATGCTCTCGGCCAGGTGTTTCACGATGGACAGGCCAAGCCCGGTTCCGCCCAGTTCACGGCTGCGCGCGGTATCCACGCGATAGAACCGTTCGAACAACCGGGGCAGATGTTCGGGTCCGATGCCCGGCCCGCTGTCGTGAACGGAGACGCTGGCCCCGGCGCCCTGAGGTTCGACCTGCACCGAAACCCGTCCCCCGTCCGGTGTGTACTTGAGAGCGTTGTCGACGAGGTGTTCGAGGACCCGACGCAGGCGATCGCTGTCGCCCACCACGGGCGGAACGGGTGAAGCGCGAGCACTGAGGGTGATCGACTTCCGGCCCGCGATCTTGGCGAAGGAGGCCACCACATCGGCCACCACCGCAGCGCAGTCGAGTTCTTCCAGGGAAGGCGGTTGCGCTCCCGACTCTAGGCGGGAAAGCTCGAGCAGGTCATCAACCAGCGAGGCCATGCGATCGGCGTTGGCCCGTATCCGGGAGAGGAAGCGTTTCGCCGTCTCCGGCTCTTCCATGCCCCCGTCCTCGAGCGCCTCCACGAACCCACGGATCGAGGTGAGAGGCGTGCGGAGTTCGTGGGAAGCGTTGGCCACGAAATCCCGGCGGATGCGGTCGACTCGTTGTCGTTCGCTCACGTCGTTGAACGTGATCACGGCGCCGTGGGCTTCTCCGGGGGCGGCGGGGAAGGGAACCCCCACGAGCACGAACGATCGACCGCTGCCCGACAGATTCACCTCCGCGGTGCGTCGCTCGCCGGAGGTCAACACCTGATTGATCAGATCGCCGATCTCCGCCTGACGGAAAACCTCGAGGTAGTGAGTGCCGGTGGAACCCACGAGTTTGTGGGAGCGTGACAAGGCCTCGTTCGCGAGCAGGACGATGCCGCGATGGTCCACCGCGAGCAGGCCGTCTTCCATGGCCGAGAGCACGGCGGAGAACCGCGCCCGCTCCCGGGTGGCGGCGGCGAACTGCTCCTGAATCCCGAAGGCCGCCTGATTGAGCACGCGGGCCAGCTGGCCGAATTCGTCATCGCGGTCCTCCCGGATTCGCCGGTCCAGTTCGCCCCGGGCCATGGCCCGGGCGCCGTCGAGGATGCGGGACATCGGCGCGGCGAGAGGTCTCGACAGCCACCAGGCGAGGCCGCTGGCCAAAGCCAGCACGGCCAGGAGGGCGATACCGAGAGAGCGTTGGAGTTCAAAGCTGCGGGTTTGCACCCGGGCCAGCGACAAGGAGGCGCGGGCAACGCCCAGCAGGCGGCCTTGATGCCGGATGCGGGCGGCCACATACATCTGGTCCTCGTGCGCAGTGTTCGAGAGCCGCTCGTCATCGCCTTCGCCCTCGGAAAGCGCCTTCCGCACCTCGGGACGCGAAGCGTGGTTCTCGATGGCGAGAAGCGCGTCTCCGCTGGCCGTGGTGTCACCCACCACCGTGCCCTCAAGAGACATCACGGTGAGGCGTGTCTCCGTCGAACGGCCCGCCCGGTCGACGAGCTCGTCCACCCAGTACCCCGGGCCCTGAACGCTCCAGGGCACCGACAGCGCCTCCGCGAGGATGCGTGCTTCAGCACGCAGGCGTTCCCGGGTTTCCGCGCGGGTGTCGAAGTCCACCGCGCGTCCCTGAATCAGGAGGACCACGATCAGGGCGAGAGTGCTGGTGAGAATGCCGGCCAGGGCCAGGCGGCGTCGGAGGCTGTTCATCTCGATCCCTCTCGAGTCGTCACTCGCTCTCTCCGGCGTCGGCCAGCCGATATCCGATGGGTTTCACCGAGGCGATCCGGCCGGCGATGAGCGGAAGTTTTTCCCGCAGCCTCCGGACGTGGACATCGATGGTGCGCATTCCTTCGATGTAGCCGTAGCCCCAGATGTCTTCGAGCAGGCGATCGCGCGACAACACGCGTCCCTTCGCCTCCGCCAGGGCGACGAGCAGGGAGAACTCCTTGGCGGTCAGATGCACGCTTCGGCCGTCCTCGAGGACGGTGTGACGCGCCCGGTCGATGCGCACCGGACCGATCTCGACCACATCGTCGGCGCCCTCGGTTCGGTCCACGCGGCGGAGGATGGCCTTCACTCGGGCCGCGAACTCCTTGGGCGAGAACGGCTTCACAATGTAGTCGTCCGCCCCGATCTCGAGGCCCACGATGCGGTCGGTCTCCTCGCCACGCGCGGTGACGATCACCACCGGAAGATCCTTGAGCTTCGGGCTGGCCCGGATCTGGGTGAGCACAGCGAGACCATCCTTGCCCGGCAGCTGCAGATCGAGCACCACGAGACGGTAGGCCTCGGTTCCGAGCTTCGAGAGAGCCTCGAGTCCGTCACGCGCGACATCGCACCGCCACCCGTCCCGCTCCAGATAGTGGGTGACGAGGGTGGCGATGTCGGCATCGTCTTCGACCACGAGGGCACGGGCCATGCTCTTCAATCTACAGCCGGACGATGAACCGCCCGCATGACATTCGTGTGACAAGAACCCCGGCCCGTTCTTTTCCTGGAATTAACCCAAACGACCCCTGGCCGTTTCTTCGCTTCACTAGGTTTGCGAACCTGGGCGACAAAGACATGAATCACCTCGAACCGACCGGCTCCGCTGCGCACCCGACGGACGTGTCTTCGGAAAGACCCCGGGCGGTGGAATCCCGCCGCCGCATCGTGGTCATTGAGGATGATCGCGACATCGCGGACGCCATGAGCTACGCGCTGGACCGGGCCGGGTTCAGCGTGAGAGTCGCCCGCACCGGCGAGGAAGGTCTCGACGCGGTGCGCAAGGGCGCCGATCTCGTGCTGCTCGACTTGAACCTTCCCGGCATGGACGGGCTCGAGGTCTGCCGCATGCTGCGACGTCAACCTGGATCGACTCGCACCCCCATCCTCATCGTCTCCGCCCGGGGCGAGGAAGTCGACCGCGTGCTCGGTCTCGAGATGGGAGCCGACGACTATCTGGTCAAGCCCTTCTCCATGAAGGAACTGGTGGCCCGCTGCAAGGTGGGTCTGCGGCGCCTGGAAGCCCAGATCGACGGCCCGGTCGGCTATGTGGACGAGAACTTCGAGATCGAGTTCGACGCCTACGTTCTTCGCTACAAGGGCGAAGAGATTCGCCTCACCCACAAGGAATTCGAGCTGGTGCGCTACATGGTCGAACGCGCCGGCCGCGTCCTCACCCGCGAACGCCTGCTCGACCGGGTGTGGGGCCAGGACGCCGAGGTCGATGCGCGCAGCGTCGACGCCCACGTCCGCCGCTTACGCGCCAAGCTAGGACCTGCCCGCCATCACGTGGAAACCGTGATCGGCATCGGCTACCGCTTCGTTCGTTAAAGGCGCGGCGAGGAATTTCGCCCCGGCTTAACTCAGCGGTCGCCGGGACGTCACGCGCGCCCCATAACCTCCCCTCGTTCCAAAACGCCAACTTCGGGAGCGGATCTCGGAGACCAGAGTCGCAGTGCGGGTGGATGCCAGGGTGCCTGGTACTCCACCCGCACATTTTTTTGGTGTTGTCTTCGCTTCGCGGTTTACACGGAAGTAACGGCGCTGTCGAAGCGAAGTCTTGCGCTCTGGCCAAACTGCTCCCTGAATGACCTATCCCAAAACGACTCCCGGAGGCCTCATGCGCAATCGCCACCGTTCAGGAATCCCTGGACTGCTCGCCCTTCTTGTCCTCGTCGCCCCACCGTTTCCAGTCGCGGCCCGCGCTCAGGCCGCGCAGGAGGCGTCGATGGTGAAGGCGGTCCGCGTGGCCGGCACGGTGCGCGACCTCCAGAACGCCATCACTCTGCCCGGAGCCACGGTCGAAGTCGTGGGCGGCACCACCATGGTGCTCACCGATACCGACGGCCGCTACGTCATGGACCTCGCTCCTGGTTCCTATGAACTGAGGGTCGTAATGAGCGGTTACCAGGACCGCAAGGTGAAAGTGGAAGTTCGCGCCTCCGAGACGCCGAAAGTCGACATTGGCCTGGCCATGAAGAGCTTCGCCGACGAAGTCACGGTGGAGGCGAACACGAACGCCGTGTCCTCCTCGGCCGAGGCCCAGCTCTCGGCCCGCAAGGGCGCGTCGGTCATCACCGACAACATGGGCTCGGACGACATGAAGGCGAACGGAGACGCCGACGCCGCCTCCGCTCTCGCCCGCGTCACCGGCCTCTCCATCGTGGACAGCCAGTACGTCTTCGTGCGTGGTCTCGGTGAGCGGTACTCCAACACCACTCTCGCCGGTTCCGTGATTCCCACCACTGAGCCCGACAAGAAAGTGGTCCCCCTCGACCTCTTCCCGAGTGGTCTCATCGACAGCGTCCAGGTGGCGAAGACCTACTCGCCCGACCAGTCGGCCGAATTCGCGGGCGGCCTGGTTCAGGTGGTTCCCATGAAGTTCCCGAGCCGTCGCGTGTTCGACATCTCGATCGGCGGCCAGCATTCCTCCACCGCCACCGGCAAGAGCATCCCCCTGAGCCCGCTCGGCAATCGCGACTATTTCGGATTCGACAATGGCGCGCGCGCCCTTCCGAGCACGATTCCCGCGAACAAGATCGTCCGCCAGGGCGTCTACAGCCCGGCCGTCGGCTTCGTGCGCGACGACATCACCGCGGCCGGTCGCTCCCTTGATAACCGCTGGAGCCCCGCCCGCAAGGACGGTCGTCCCGGCCAGAGCTTCAGCGCCGTGTTCGGTGATCGCTTCGGCAAGCTCGGCGTGGTGGCCAGCGTCAGCCAGTCCTACAAGGAGACCTTCGTGAAGGAAGACCGCCGCTTCTTCCGCATCGGCGAGGGCAGCGAACTCGAGGCGGTCAGCGACTACGCCATGGAAACCGCGACCCAGAAGGCCCAGATCGGCGGCGTGTTGAGCCTCGCCTACCAGTTCTCGCCTTCTCACCGGGTGTCGGTTGAGAATTTCTACACCCACACCGGGCGTGACGAAGGGCGTCTCTTCCAGGGGCCGAACACCGAGAACAACTTTATCTACCGCAACGAGCGCCTGCAGTACATCGAGGAGGAGTTGCTCTCCACCGGTCTGACCGGCGAGCACTTCCTCACCGGCCTCTCCAACAGCCGCTTCGATTGGCGTGTGAACTACGCCCGGGCCACCCGCGACGAACCGGATCTTCGCGAGACCCTCTATCAGCAGAACATCAACGGTACCGGAGCCTTCCTCCTCGCCGACGAGTCCCAGAGCGGCTTCCGCATGTTCAACGGTCTCGAAGACGACACTCTCGATCTGGCCGCGAACTGGAGTGTGCTGAAGGCCGTCTCCGGTCGCTCCGCTCAGTTCAAGGTGGGCGCCAACTACGTGCAGCGTACCCGCGACTTCTCCTCGCGCCGATTCCGCTTCATTCCCAACAGCGCCAACACCGGCGGCTCGGTGGGCATCAACCTGGCCCAGACTCCGGAAACCCTTTTCGCCTCGTCGAACATCGGCTCCATCTTCCGCTTCAACGAAGAAACCCGCCCGGTCGACGCGTATGACGGCGAGACGAAGACGATGGCGGGCTACGGCATGGTCGACATCGCCCTTTCCGACAAAGCCCGCATCGTGGGCGGCGCGCGGGTCGAGAACTACGACCAGCAGGTCAACACCTTCGATCCTTTCGGCCTCTTCCTCGGCAAGGTTTCCGCCCAGATCAAGAACACCGATATCTACCCGGGCGCGAACTTCATCTACACGGTCCGGAACGACACGAATTTCCGGGTGAGCTACAGCCGCACCGTCAACCGTCCCGAGTTCCGCGAGCTCGCGGCCTTTGAGTTCACCGATGTGGTGGGCAGTCGCGCGGTTCGAGGCAATCCCGAACTCACCCGGGCCCTCATCCAGAACGTCGACGCGCGCCTCGAGCGGCTCAGCGGCGGCCGCGACGTCCTCGCGATTAGCGGATTCTTCAAGGATTTCGATGCGCCGATCGAGCGCGTGGTGATCGCGGGCGCCCAGCCCATCGTGACCTTCCAGAACGCCCAGAGCGCTCGGAACCTTGGCCTCGAGCTTGAGGCGGCCCGCCAGTTCGGTTCGAACTTCTTCGTGAACCTCAACTACACGTTCGTGGACTCCACCATCACTCTGGCCCCCGCCCAGCGCACGGTGCAGACCTCGCTCGAGCGGCCGCTGGCCGGCCAGTCGAAGAATCTCTTCAACGCCATGGCCGAACTCTCCGTGAGCGGCGTTTCGGCTCGCGTCCTCTACAACTACTTCGGCGATCGCATCTCCGACGTCGGCTCGAACGAGGCGCCGGACATCATCGAACAGGGCCGCGGTTCGCTCGACGTGGTCCTGGCCAAGCGGTTCGGCAAGCTCGGTCTTCGACTCACCCTCGAGAACCTCACCGATACCGAACACCTGTTCACCCAGGGGTCCAAGGAGCAGCGCGCCTACAAGCTGGGCCGCGTCACCGCCTTCTCCCTGAGCTTCAACGCGTTCTGATCCATCTTCCAAAGAAACCAACAAGAAACCAAAGAACCATGAAGACTCAATCCACGGCCGTCTCTCGCCGACTCCT
>JAGNNV010000179.1 GCA_017990495.1 Vicinamibacteria bacterium | reverse complement strand
CACCTTCCGCTACCCGGGCGGGGACGGCCTGTCCCCCCGAAAGGACGCGCCACTCTTGATCCACTCTCAGGCTCTCCAGCGGCAACTGATTCACCCCGGGCCCTCTGGCGGAGGTGCTACTCTCACGCAGCCCTCTCGCTCACCTTCGCGCACCCGCCTCACGCTCTCTCCACTCTTGAATCCTTGAACCGCCTCGCCGCCTTCTCCGACTCCCGCGACGGCGCGTTCGAGCGTCTGGTCTTCGCGCTCGTGATGCAGGGGAAGCTCGACCCGGAGGCGCTCACCGACAACGCGCTCGTCGGCATGCCGCCCGACCACCCGCACCGCGTGGCGATTGTGCGGGACGGCCCCGATGCCGCGCGCGACGTATCCGCGCTACTGAAAGCGCCACAGGCTGTGGGCGGCATCGAACTCGTGCTTGTCGGCGGTGGACCGGACCGTGTGCAGACGTTGCGTCAGCTGGTTCCGTGGTACACCGGCGCGGGGATGTGGGTCGCCCACCTTTCGGATTCCGGGACGCTGTCCCCGCCAAAGACAGGCAACGTTGGCCACGGCTGGCTACGCCGGTTCGTCGAAAACCAACAAGCGGGCCCGCCCGACTGGGAGGTGTTCTGGACCACGCTCACCGGGCGCATCCACAAGACCGAAGGTGAAATGAAGGCCTTCGTCTCGGGCGTGGGCGGGCGGACACCCATCGTCACCTACACCTTGTTGGGGGTGATCGCCATCGTCTACTGCCTTCAGCTCCTGTTCGGCGCGGTGGACTTCGCTCCGGCGGCGATCCGGATGGGCGCTCTCTCCGCGTCGCGGGTGGAGGCAGGCGAGGTGTGGCGGCTCGTCTCGTGCACGTTCCTGCACGGAAGCCTGATGCACCTGCTGCTCAACGGCTTCGTGCTTCTGTCCATCGGCGTGTCGCTCGAGCCGTTGCTCGGATCGGCGCGGTTCCTCGCCCTGTATACGGCCTCGGCCATCGGAGGCAGCCTCCTGAGCCTCGTGTTCCTGGGCGATAAGTACAGCGTGGGCGCCTCGGGCGCGATCTGGGGGCTCATGTGCGCACAAGCCGCGTTCGCCTGGTTCTCGAAGGGCATCCTGCCCGTCACGATGCAGAAGCCGATGCGTTCGGGGGTCGGTCAGAATCTCCTGCTCAACGTCATGAACTCCCTGCGTCCGGGCGTCGACTTTGGCGCGCATGCGGGCGGCGGGATCGTGGGCGCCCTTCTCGTCGTCACCGGCATCCTCACGGCGGGAATGCCGCGATGGGCTCTCGTCCCCGCGGGCGAAGAGGCCCCGGCTGATCGGGTGCCTGCTCCGTTCAAGCTGGCGGCCTGCCTCTCTGGCCTGCTGCTCGTGCTGGGATTGGGAGCGGCCCTCCTGACGGGCCAGGTCTGGGGCCTCGCCACGCCGCCTCCGATGCAGAGGGCCGCACTCGGGACTTCCGAGTACAGCGCGAACATCCCTGAAGGAATGATCGTCACCGTAGTGAAGAACCCCGACTTTCTTGAGTTTGTGGCGGGCGAGCTGCAAAGCGACGGCGTGCAGATCTACGTGATCCTGGCGCCCGAGGCCATAGAAGCGGGCTCGCTGGCCGAAGTCGAGGCTTCGCTCATCGCGGCGCTCGCGAAGGTGGATGGGGGCACGGTCACGCAGCCCATCCGCGCCAACGCTCAGGGCGTGCTGACCGGCGCGCACCGGTTCGAATCGGGGGCGATTCTCGAGCGGGCGGTGCGGGTGGGCACGAATGGGATCCGCCGCGTGGACGTGGTGCTCTGGCCGGGGGCCCCGGAAGAGTGGAGCGGCCTCGCGGCCCGAGTGGTGACCTCGATCGAACCCTGATCCCGCGGTCAGCGCTAACCCAACGACTTGCAGCAGCGGAAGCCGAGGTGGTAGTTCTCGTGGCTGTTCGGGGCCATCACCTTCGTCCCGTGCCAGAAAGGCGCGCGCCACCGACACCAGTCCTCGTGCGCTTTGTAGCGATCGAAGATGAACCAGCTGCCTTTCATCTCGGTGACGCCCAGGGTTTTGCTGCCTCGACTCGACATCTGGGTTTCGTCGAGCGGCAGATTCATATGCTCGGCCGCATTGCCGTTGATGTCGTACACGCCCGACGAGCTGCGGCAGGCGGGGAAGAAGCCTGCGGGGTAGGTGTTGGAGCCGCATTGGGCCCAATTGCCGCCATTGCAGCCTTCGCTCTTCGTGCTCGCGGTGCCGCAGATGCCTTTCCGGTACTCGGCGCCGTAACTCCATGACTTCGTGGCGGCGTCCTTGCGATTGTTGGCCGAACGCATGCTTTCCGCCGCGGCCATCGGCGACTTTCCCTTCGCGCGGGCGAAGTCGTAGTCCGGCTCTTCGAGACGGCCGGCGCATCCGCCTTCCCATTCGTGGGCGTCGCAAAGCCGCTTGCCCTGGGCCTGGCAGACGAGAGCGGCGTCGCGTGCCTTGATCCACACGACGGGATAGGCGCAGGGGATGTTCGGGAACTCGAACCGATCAATGCAGGCCTTCGCGTCTTCCGGCTGCTCGCGCGAAGGATCGTAGAGAGGCGCCATGTACTTCGCCCCGCAGATCCGGTCAGACGCCGGGTCTTCATAGGAGATGTTCGCGGCTTCGAGTTTCAGAGCGCACTGCTCAGGGGTGGCCGGGTGTCGCGTGACCGCGGGATTGCCCTGGCCGATGCGGCTCGAACTCGCGAAGATGTCTTCGATTCGACGCATCGAGTCATCGCTCAGACCATGCGTCTGCCTCAACTGGGCCAGGAGGGCTTCGTTGCGGGGAAGAGTCGTGCCTGGACGGGCGAGAAGGAGGCCGATGACGGCGCAGGCCAGTCGCGCGTGGTGTTGGTTCACGGCGCGCCGCGCCTCAGCAGGTAGAAGAAGTCGCGGTTGTCCGCGACGCCCACGAAACGGGGAAGCGGTTTCCCGTCTTTCGATCCGTCGACCACGCTCATCCCGTTGATGAGATGTTCGGTGAGAAGGGTCGGTCCCTCTGGTCGATAGACCGCGAGGTAGGTGTGCTCGAGCGCATTGATGTCGAGCTGCATCGCGTACGAGCATCCGGCCGCCTGGAAGACCCGCGCCATGGCCGAGGGCGTGGCGGTGGAGAAGTAACCGTAGACCAGATACCGGCGTCCCTGGTTTTCCTGAAGGCACAGGCCGGCGCGCAGAGTTCGCAACTTCCTTTCCGCGGAGCCCGACCAGTTGCCGCCGCCCCAGTCGCGCACCTGAGACCCGGGGCTGCCCAGCCCGGTGGCCGTGTCGCGTTCGAGGAGCGGAAGGCCGTTCTGTCGCGCATAGCGGATGTGTTTCAGGCCGGCGCTGTCTTCGTCGGTCCAGGTCTTGAGGACGATGGAGCCGTCATCGAGTCCGATGATCGTGGCCAGGCCGGTGTGAAGCCGGCTCAGCACCACGCCGTTCTCGATGAAGCCATAGTGCGCGCCGCTCGAACGCAAGGCGCCATGGGTCCGCTTGAAGCCGCCGGTGAAGGTGGCGGCCACCCGAGCAGTTTCGGGGGGGCTGAGCATCCCGGTCCGCACGAGCGGTTCCACCGAGCCGATTCCATCCGGGCCGGTGCTGGAGTTGCCGCGCCTGGAGGGCGGAACCGCATCCGACCACTCCACGCGCGGGTGATCGGTTCCCACGCGGAATCCCATGTCGAAGTGCTGCAGGTCGAAGGCTACGAGAAAAGCCAACGCGCCGGACTCGATGGCGTCGAGCGGCGAAACACTGCGGCCCTGCGCGGCGATGACGTCTTGAGCTACGGAGTCGGGCCGGAGCGTGGTGACGAAAATCAAGGGATTGTGCAACGTCGGATACCAACGGCCGACCGCGACCCGGCCTTCGTCGTCGCCGCTCAGGGCGATGGCGAGATTGACCGGGACCACGAGCTGATCGAGCGCCTCGGGCCTCACCCGCGGGGGGACCGGGCCGCCGACCGATGGAGAGGGCGCGGGACCGGTGCGGGCCGCGGTCGGATTGGAGGTGGCGAAGAACGCGTCCTTGTAAAACATGCTCTTTACCAAGGATGTGAACTCCTCGCCCTGCCAGATGTGATCGCGAAGAATGTCCACCGCACGTTCCTTGGGAGTGCGATGGCCGTCGATCGGATTGCGAAGGTAGATGAGCCCGCCACACAGGGGCGCGTAGACGAGACCTGAGTTGCGCGCGCCCTCGAGCGCACCGGCGTTCGCGGCGGACCACAGGTCGCACGGACTGCTTTGCCCGGGTCCGATGGCCTCGCGCTCGAGGGTGAGACCGGTGGTGAACGCGGGATCGAGCTTGAGCCTCACCCCTGGGTGGCTCTCGAGGTGATACGTCGCGGTCTCGCCGCCCGGCTGGCTCAGGCGCAGGACGTACCACCTGCCGATGTTTGGATTCAGGTCGATCAGGCTCGCGGTGATCGCCCCGGCCTCGATTGAAGGAAGGCTCGTGAGTTCACGGAACTGTTGAAGCTCGATGACGGACTTGGATCGATCCGCGTTGTACTCCGCGATGCGCTCGGCGGACGGCAACCCCTGATGCGCATCCGCTCGGGAGGCGCTCGAGACCACGGCCTGGGCCAGGGAGCGGCCGGCCGCGGGCAGAGCGCTCGAGGTGACTTTGGCCAGGACGGGCGGCACGACCTTCGAGCAGGAAGTGGCCATGGCCAGGCACATGACGCCCATGAAGAACGCGAGCCGTCGGGGCGTCTGAGTTGACACGCGCCAAGGCGCGCCGCCACACTGAGGGGATGTCAAATTTGAGGCTCCTGATCGCGGGCGTGGTGTTCGTCTGCCTTCTTGGAGCGGCCTCACCGCCTGCCTCCGTCCACGCCGCCCCACCGGTGACGCCCGTCCTGAAGCTGCCCGCGCGGCCGGCCGATGCCATGGGCGGCGCTGAGTTCATTCGACGGACGAGCGGCATGTCCCCCGGGGAACGTGACCAGGCTGTGGTGGCCGAGATCGAACGAGGGAACGTCCCCTCGTTCCTGCAGCGCTTGACCCCGGTCACGGTCAACGCTCAGGCGAGCGACGGCCGCGGCCTGACCGCCACGGTGTGGGTGACGCCGGACTATCTGGCCATCGGCTCGGACGACGATTTCTTCTACGTGCCGCTGAACTACTACTCCGCCACATTGATCGCGGCAAGGCTTGGTTGCGTCCTTCCGACCCCTCGCATCGTCGACGCGATCTACGACCAATCGATTCACCGCTTGAAGCCCGCGCCATTGCCCGCCGGGCCGCTGATGGGAACCAACCTCTACATGGCCGAGCACAAGCAGAGGGTCGATGCCCAGCGTCGCGGCTTCGCGCCTGGTGGTTTGATCGCCGGCCACAAGAAGGACCTGGTCCTGACCAATCGCCTGGCCCAGATGCCCGGCCGCGTGGCCATCTATGGCTGGCACCTCGCGACCGGTCGTCCCATTCAGCCTCTGAGCCTCGTGCATGGCGCTCGATACGTCGACTACAGCCATGGCCTTCGACTGGTCGCCTCGGTCGTGGACATCGGCGGCGTCGAACGATCGATCTACGACGCTCTTGAGGATTCGACCCTGGCATCCGCGCTGACCCGCGAGGGCGTGACGCCGAATGCCTGGGGCTTGATGCACCCGCAGCCGCCGGCGAACAGGGCTCCGGCGGGAACACTCGAGCTTTCGGGCCACTAGCCCGGGCGCGGCTTCGACAGGTTGCACGGTCATCTCGACAGGATGAGCAGCAACTTGCGTGCCACCGCTCCCCCGCCCGAAGCCCCGCCTCCCTCAAGGAGCCCGACCGGGTCCGATCTTCCGGGCTCCTTGACCGCTCGTCTTGCCCCGCGGCTTGGGTTGGACTGACGGCTCTAGAAGGAGATGCGCGCTCCGAGCTGGATCCGGCGCATGTTGCCGGCGGAGCGGATCTTGCCGAAGGTGGCCGCTGCACCCAGATTCGTCCCGGGGTTGGAGAGGTTCACCATGTTGAAGACGTTGGTGGCCTCGGCGCGGAACTGCAGCATCGTGCGGCCGCGCAGGGGGATGTCGCGGAACAGGCCGAGGTCGACGTTGCGACGTCCTGGTCCGTCGATGAAGTTGCGGCTGGAAGTGCCGTTCGTCCCCAGCGCAGGCGAGGCGAAAGCGGCCACATTGAACCAGCCTTCAATCAACTCCTCGCGAGGCCGCGAGCTGCTGAGGGCGGGATCTCCCACCAGGTTCGCTCGGTCGTTGTTCACACCGTCGAGGTTTCGGTCCTGCCCGGCGGTGATGGTCAGCGGCGTGCCCGACTGCACCGTCACGATGGCCGACAACGTCCAGTCCCGGGTCAGGAAACGAAGGGCGGACTGTGAGTCCTTGAAGTAGTCCACCTTCCAGATGGCCGACAGGACGAAGCTATGACGGCGTTGGTCCGTTGCCGGTGCGCGCTCGGCGGCGAGATTCTGAACGTCCTGATACTGGCGCTGATCGGGAAGTCCGCCGCCCTGGAAGTCGAGATCCTCGTAAGAGCGGCCGAACGAATAGTAGGCCTTGCCCGAGAGATGGGCTCCGCGCCGCTCTGCGCTCAATTGAAGGCCGTGGTAGTCGCTGCCGAAGATCGAGGAAAGGACAATGGCCTCGCCGATGGTGCCCGGCAGGTAGGGCCGTCGAGAGTTCACGTTCGCCGCCGTGGCCCCCGGTCCGAAGACGGCCGCGTTCTTGTCGATGCCCCCCGCCAGATTGCGGGCGAAGGCTCCCACATAGGAGGCGCTGACGCTGATGCTGCGGCCGATCTCCTTGGCAACGGTGAAGTTCACTTGATAAGTGAGGGGCCAGACAAAGTCCAGGGACGGCCCGAAAACTCGAGCGGGGAACGTGAATCGCGGCGAAGCGGGGGTGTAGTTGAACGGGAACGGTCCCACGCCGCCCGGGAGATTGCGATAGGGGTCGGACAAGGTGAACACGGTCGGGAAGGACTGCCTTACCGTGAAGGGCTGGTTGTCGGCGGTGGTGTTCCATTCGTTGCCGGTGATGCTGCCGTAGAAGACGCCGAACCCGGCCCGCACGGCGAGGCGACCATCGCCCTTTGGATCCCACGCGATGCCTATGCGGGGAGCCAGGTTGTTGATGTCGGTTTTCACAATGCCCCGGCTGATGCCGGCGTCTCCAGGGAAGAGAAGACCCACGGGCGCCGTGGGAGACACGACGGACTGCTGGCCGGGGACGAACGCGAGTTTTCGGTCTTCAGGGTCGGTAAAAGGAAACTGGAGGTCGT
>JAGNNV010000178.1 GCA_017990495.1 Vicinamibacteria bacterium | reverse complement strand
CAAGAGATGCCGCGCGGAGGAAATCCTCATGCCCCTTCGCGCAGCGCCCGTGGGCCAGCGCGGGCGACCACGGTCCCGCTTTCGATCGGGGATAGAAGTGGCCGACCAGTCCAATGAGCCGTGCCTCGGGCGAAAACCCGAACTGCGGCCGCAGTCCGGCGCCGGGGACGTTGGGGTCGAAGACCGTGCCGTCGATGGCGGATGAGATCCATCCCAGGCGATGCTCGGGAACGCCCATGACCCGGTACTGGTCGAGAGTGAAGTTCACGCCGAGAAACAGTGTGTCCATGAAGCAGCTCATGCGATCGAGCTGTCGCGAGAGGGGCGCTTCCAGGTGGAAAGGCGCGATCACCCGGGTCACCCTCACGGGCACGTCGGCGACCCAGGCCGCGACTCGTGCCAGCAGCATGGCATTGAAATCCTGGCTCTGGACGACGTCGAAGCGTTCGCGGCGAAAGAGGGCGGCGAGCTCGACGATCGAGGCGCGGATCTGGGCGAACTCCCGCCCGAGGTCGAGAGGACGCACGTGGTAGGCGATGCCCCACTCTCGAAGCTGGCGGCCCATCCCACCCTCGGCCGAGGCGATGACCGCGGCGACCTCGAAGCCGTGATCGTCGCGCAGGGCCTTGAGCTGCTGCATGGAGGCGGCCCTGTCCACGATGCCGCTCACGAAGCACACCCGCTGCGGGGCCTGACCGCCCGACCCGTTTCTCACCGCTTCGGGGCTACGCTTACGCCTGTTCCCAGACCCGCTGACCGCCCTTGAAGGCGTTGAAGTTGTCACCGCGACGGCAACCCTTTGGCATCTCCTTGAGGAGCTTCGCCTGACCGCCGCCGAGCACCACATAGTCGGCGACGAGCGCCTTCTGAAACTCGGAGGCCACGGTGGCCACATACTCGCGCCACTTCTTCTTGCCGAACTTCTCGTAGCCGCGGAGCCCGACGTAGTCCTCGTATTCGCCCTTGCGGTAAGGCAGGTGAGCGAGTTCGAGGGGAGCCACCTGACCAGCGTGCACCAGCGCGGAACCGAGGCCGGTGCCGAGACCAAGGAACAACATGGTCCCGCCGTCGTAACTTCCGAGGGCCTGCATCGCCGCGTCGTTCATCAGCCGAACCGGTTTGCCGAAGGCCTTCTGGAAGTCGAACTTCACCCAGCCCGGCCCGAGGTTGTGCGGCTCATGCGAGATCTTCCCGTTGACGATCGCGGCCGGAAAACCGATCGTGACCACGTCGAAGGGCTTGCCCTCGGTGAGCTTCTTGACCGCGGCCACCAGGGCCCGCGGGGTGAAGGAGGGACCGGAGGGCACCTTGGTGGGCTCCTTGTCTCCGGTCAGAAGGACTTTCAGATTCGTCCCGCCTACGTCCAGAACCAGAACTTTCTTGCTCATTGCGGTGTATGCCAGCCTCCCACTTTTGCGACGAGCGCGTCGGCCTGGGGCGGCCCCCACGAACCAGGCTCGTATTCCCAAAGATCGCTCGGCCCATGAATGACGGGCTCAACGATGCGCCAGGCTGCCTCGACCGTGTCGTAACGCGCGAAGAGGGTGGGATCACCCTCCATGGCATCACCAAGGAGCCGCTCGTAAGCGTCCATCTCGTCGCCGGTCTGCTGCTGAACCACCGCGAGTTCGACGGGGCGGCCGGCCATACCTTCACCCACCCGCTTGGCGCGGGCGCCGATGGCGATCTGCACATCGGGGCCAAGCCGGAATCGCACGTAGTTGCCTTGCGAGAAAGCCGGCTCCTGGAAGACCACTTGCGGCGGCGTCTTCAACTCGACCACCACCTCAGTCACCGTCTTTTGCAGGGCCTTGCCGCCGCGCACGAAGAAGGGGACGCCGGCCCACCGCCACGAATCGATCCACAACTTGAGGGCGGCGTAGGTTCCGATGTAGGAGTCCTTCGCCACTCCCGGCTCGTCGCGGTAGCCACGGAACTGACCGCGCACCATATGTTCGTTGTCGAGGGATCGCACCGTGCGCAGCACCTTGGCCTGTTCGTCCCGGATGGCGTCGGGGCTGGCCGACGACGGCGGCTCCATGGCCAGGAATCCGACCACCTGGAGAAGGTGGTTCTGGATCACGTCGCGGATGATGCCGGTTTCGTCGTAGAAGCGGCCGCGGCCGCTCACTCCAAAACTCTCGGCCATGGTGATCTGCACGTTCTCAACGTAGTTGCGGTTCCAGATCGGTTCGAGGAATGTGTTGCCGAACCGGAAATAGAGGATGTTCTGGACGGCTTCCTTGCCGAGGTAGTGATCGATGCGGAAGATCGAGGACTCGTCGAAGGCGGAGTGAACCACTTCATTGAGGGCCCGCGCCGAAGCCAGATCACGCCCGAAGGGCTTCTCCACCACCACCCGACCCTTATTGTGGCATCCGGATTCGGCGAGGCGCTGGATCACGGTGGGGAAAAGGCTCGGGGGAATGGCGAGGTAGTGGGTGGGACGCGAGGCCCCCTCCTGGTCGAGGACAGACTTCAGCAGGGTGAAGGTCGCGGGGTCCGCGTAGTCCCCGTCGACATAACGCAGCTTGGAGGCGAGGATCTTGAACGCCTCCTCTTTGAGTCCCCCATAGGCGGTGACGCTGGCGCGCGCCCGTTCGATCAGTTGCTCGGTGTTCCAGCCGGACTTGGCCACGCCGATGACGGGAAACGTGAGATCACCACGGCGCGCCATCGACTGGAGCGCGGGGAAGATCTTCTTGTACGCGAGGTCACCGGTGGCCCCGAAGAAGACGAGCGCGTCGGAAGGAGCCTTGGCCATCGCTTACTTCTTCTCGACGTGGCCGCCGAAGCCGAAGCGCATGGCGGAGAGAACACGGTTCTGGAAGTCGTCCTGACCACGAGAGGCGAAACGTTCGAAGAGCGACGCGGTGAGAACGTGGGCGGGCACCCCCTCGTCGTTGGCCGCGGCCACCGTCCACCGGCCTTCGCCGGAGTCGGACACCTTGCCCGAGAAGTTCGAAAGGTCGGGGCTGGTCACGAAGGACTGCGCGGTGAGATCGAGCAGCCAGGACGCGACCACACTTCCCCGCCGCCACAACTCGGTGATCTCACCGATGTTGAAGTCGTACTGGTAGTGCTCAGGATTGCGCAGAGGCGTGGTCTCCGCATCTTTTTCATGCGAGGCCTTGCCGATGTTGGCGTTCTTGAGGATGTTGAGGCCCTCCCCGTACGCCGCCATCAGACCGTACTCGATGCCGTTGTGGATCATCTTGACGAAGTGCCCGGCGCCCGCGGGACCGCAGTGAAGATAACCATGCTCCGCCGTGCTCGAGGCCGCCACCTTGTCGCGGCCGGGAGTGCGCGGAATGTCGCCGATGCCGGGGGCCAGGGCCTTGAAGATGGGATCGAGGTGCTTCACCACTTCGGTCTCGCCGCCGATCATCAAACAGTAGCCGCGCTCGAGTCCCCAGATGCCGCCCGAGGTGCCCATGTCGATGTAGTGGATCCCCTTGGGGGCCAGAGCCTTCGCGCGCGCGATGTCGTCGTGGTAGTGCGAGTTGCCGCCATCGATCAAAGTGTCGCCCGAAGCGAGGAGCGGGGTCAGCTCGGCGATGGTGGAGTCGACGTAGGCCGCGGGCACCATGATGCAGAAGGCGCGGGGCTTGTCGAGCTTCTCCACGAACTCGGCGAGGGAGGAGGCGCCGGTAGCACCTTCCTTGACCAGGCCCGCCACCACATCGGCGGAGCGGTCGAACACCACCAGGCTGTGCCCGGCCTTCATGAGCCGGCGCACCATGTTGGCGCCCATACGTCCCAGACCGATCATTCCAAACTGCATGGCGTGTCCCTCGTTCTTAAGTTGTGGTGCCGGGGGGCGATTCACCCGGACGTTCCGCAGACTCTACCGGTTTTTCTTGTAGTGATTGATGAGGCCGTTGGTGGACGAGTCGTGGCTCGACACCGCGCCCGGGCCTGAAAGCTCGGGCAGGATGGTCTTGGCCAGCTGCTTGCCCAACTCCACGCCCCATTGGTCGAAGGAGTTGATGTTCCACACGATTCCCTGGGTGAAGATCTTGTGCTCGTAAAGCGCGATCAGCGACCCGAGGACCCGGGGCGTGAGCTTCTTCACCATGATGGAGTTGGTGGGCCGGTTCCCCGTGAACACCTTGTGGGGCACGAGCTTTTCGAGTTCTTCGCCGGACATCCCCTGCGCGGTCAGCTCGTCGCGCACCTCGGCCGCGGTCTTCCCCTTCATCAGGGCCTCGGTCTGGGCGAAGAAGTTGGAAAGCAGGATCTGGTGGTGTTCGCCGATCGGATTGTGCGATTCGATGGGTGCGATGAAATCGGCGGGAACAAGCTTCGTGCCCTGGTGAATGAGCTGATAGAACGCGTGCTGGCCGTTGGTGCCGGGTTCACCCCAGATCACCGGCCCGGTCGAGCCATCTGCCGGGGTTCCGTCGCGGGTGACGCCCTTGCCGTTGCTCTCCATATCGCCCTGCTGGAAGTACGCCGGGAAACGATGCATGTACTGGTCGTAGGGCAGGATGGCGTGGGTCTGGGCATCGAAGAAGTTGTTGTACCAGATGCCCAGAAGCCCGAGGATGGCGGGCAGGTTCTTCTCGAGCGGAGCGGTGCGGAAGTGCTCGTCGATGGCGTGGCCGCCTTCGAGCAGGGCCTCGAAGTTGTCGGGGCCGATGAAGACCATGATGGGCAGGCCGATGGCCGACCAGAGCGAGTAACGGCCGCCGACCCAGTCCCAGAACTCGAACATGTTCTTCGTGTCGATGCCGAACTTCGCCACTTCCGTCGCGTTCGTTGAAAGGGCCACGAAGTGCTTGGCCACCGCGCTCGGGTCAACCGCCTTCCTGAGCAGCCAGTCGCGCGCGCTTTGCGCGTTGGTGAGCGTCTCCTGGGTGGTGAAGGTCTTGGAGGCCACGATGAACAGAGTGGTCTCGGGATCGAGCGTCTTCACCGTCTCGGCGATGTGGGTGCCGTCGACGTTCGAGACAAAGTGGACACGCAGCCCCGGCTGCCCATAGGGCTTCAGCGCCTCGGTGGCCATGACCGGGCCGAGATCGGATCCGCCGATGCCGATATTGACCACATCGGTGATGGCCTTGCCGGTGTAGCCCTTCCAGGCCCCGGACCGTATCGCCTCGGAGAACTCACGCATCTGCTTGAGGACCCGATTGACCTCCGGCATCACGTCCTTGCCGTCAACCAAGATGGGACGGTTCGAGCGGTTGCGCAGCGCGACGTGGAGAACGGCCCGGTTCTCAGTCAGGTTGATGCGCTCACCGCCGAACAGGCGCCCGGTCCAGCCCTTGAGATCGGAATGGGCCGCGAGGTCGAAGAGCAGCCGCATGGTCTCCGCGGTGACGCGGTTCTTCGAGTAGTCGAGAAGGATGTCCTCGAAAGCGAGCGAGAACGACTGGAACCGGGACGGATCCTCGGCGAACATCTCCCGCATCGGTTTGGCCGCGATCTGCTGCTGGTGCGCGGCCAGGGCCTTCCAGGCTTCGCTGCGGGTTACGGGCGCCATGTTCGATTGACTCCTCACCCCGCCTTGGGGGCCACGGCCTTCAGGCGCTCGGTCAACAGGGCTTCGAGAGCCACCAGGGCCTTTGAGAAGCCCTGGATTCCCTCGTCGAGTTTGTCGTTGGCCATACGATCCTGAACATGCATGGCCCGGAACGTGGCCTCGTCGACCGGCGTCTTCGGAATCTCCATGGCGGCCGCGTTCGCAGGATCGAGTTTCCGGACGAGCGTGCCTTCCTGCGACTGCAACTCGGTCAACAGACTCGGGGCGATGGTGAGCAGATCGCAACCCGCGAGTTCGATGATCTCGCCCAGATTGCGGAAGGAGGCGCCCATCACCTCTGTCTTATAGCCATGCTTCTTGTAGTAGTTGTAGATGGTGGTCACGGACACCACTCCGGGATCCTCCGCGGGCGGGTAGCTGTCGCGCCCGGTGTCCTTCTTGTACCAGTCGAGGATGCGGCCCACGAACGGGGAGATCAGGCGTACCCCCGCTTCGGCGCAGGCGATGGCCTGGTGGGTTCCGAAGAGAAGGGTCAGGTTGCAGTGGATCCCTTCCTTTTCCAGAACCTCGGCCGCCTTGATGCCCTCCCAGGTCGCGGCCAGCTTGATCAGAACACGCTCGCGGCTAACGCCTGCGGCCTCGTACTGACTGATGAGGTAGCGGGCCTTCTCGATGCTCTTCGCGGTGTCGTAAGAAAGGCGTGCATCGACCTCGGTGGAAACGCGTCCGGGCACGATCTGGAGGATGCGAAGGCCGAATTCGACAGACAACCGGTCGATGGCGAGACCGACCACCGTGGCCGTCTCCGCTCCCGACCCCGCCTGCTTCTCCGCCCAATTGAGAGCCCCGT
The DNA here is from genome assembly GCA_017990495.1 of Vicinamibacteria bacterium. GTDB lineage: Bacteria > Acidobacteriota > Vicinamibacteria > Fen-336 > JAGNNV01 > JAGNNV01. The sequence continues at coordinate 979 of JAGNNV010000178.1, read as the reverse complement.
CCACCACATCGGCGTATTCGGGCATCTGGGCGGCGGCGGTGATGAGCGACGGGTTCGTCGTGGCGTCGCGCGGCGTGAACTTCTGGATCGACTTGATGTCGCCGGTGTCCGCCACCACCACGGTCATCGACTTCAATTGATCGAGCAAACTGGTCATGCGAAATCTCCTTGCCTGTTTCGGAAACGCTCGGCCTACCCTCCGCGGTGAGCCACGTCAACGATCTGGCGCGGAGCATAGCAGCCGCTTTTCAGGGTGCGGGCGCCAGTCGAAGCGTCACCACGATCAAACACGCGCCAAGGAAGGTGACCGCGAGAGGCTTCGACTGTTCGCAGGGGGCGAAGGCAGACAGGAGCGCGAAACGGACTACTTCTGTCGGATCCTTCACAGGCCTGCCGAAAGGCGCTCGGCGAATCTCGGCGGCCGAGAACCTCCACCGCGCCGTTCCAGGACTCGGGAGTTGCCTTCCCGCCAGGACCGTCTCGAGGTCCGACCTTGCCCGTCGATCACGTCGATCGCGGGCCAGTACTCGTTGCGAAGGGCCCTCCAGTAGTTCATGTGGTTGTCGAGAAAATGAGAATGGACGCCCAACTCATGTTTCGCAACGGCGCCTTCCAACCCTTGACGGTATCACTGCCGGGGGGTGCGATTGCGCCTCAGTTCCGTCGCCCGATCCTGCGTCGCTTGCGCCTCGGCGGCGAGCTGAGCCGCGACCGCCGGATCCGCAGCGACTCTAACCTTGAGGCGCAGCAGCAACCCCTTGTACATCAGAGCTTCGACATACTCGGGGTCCAGGGCGAGCGCACGGGCGACGGCTTTGAGGCCGAGGTCAGCCAGGCGGCCGACCTCAGCGTCGCTCAGATTCGGTGTCCTGTAAGCCACACTCCAGTAACTCGTAGCGACTACGTGGTGCGCCTGTGGATCCGTCGGTGAGAGGTCTGCGCACCGGTTAATGATCTCGAGACCCTGGGCGTACTTCGA